>NZ_PSYR01000002.1:1407495-1759369 GCF_003333315.1 Acidiferrobacter thiooxydans | reverse complement strand
AACCGTAAACAGTTCTTATCCCACTCGGCCTGAAGCGGCCGGATCCACGTATTGAATTGCTGTGCGGACAGCTCCTCTTCGAGCCGGTCCAAACATTTTTTCCAGATGGTCGGCTGACTCACGGTATCTCAACCTGATTTGGGAGGGGGCAGGGCCGATAGTCTAGGACGGGCCCCAGTTATCCACAAGATATCAAAACCTCATTCGCCGCCCACCGTATCGTTGACAAATACGCGCGGACCTCGTAGTGTTCCGGCCTTTTGAGACTCATTGACCTTAAGGGTTTGCCATGAAAAGAACATTCCAGCCCAGCGTCTTAAAGCGTAAACGTACCCACGGTTTCCGCGCCCGCATGAGTACGCCCGGGGGGCGCGCGATTATCAACGCGCGGCGCGCCAAGGGCCGCGCGCGTCTTAGCGCCTGACGTGCGGTGGCTCGGGGCACTCAAGGTTTTGCGCGGCATGTGCGCCTGACGGATCCCGAGCGTTATCAGGAGATATTCAAGACCGGCAAGAAGGTCCGTCACCCCTTTATGGGGATCATAGCCCTGGCAAGCGGCCTTGAGCATCCGCGCTTGGGCCTTGCCGTATCCCGCAAGGTATCGCGCAAGGCCGTTATAAGGAATAAGATAAAACGACGGATCCGGGAATATTTCCGTCGTGAACAGGCGCGTCTGCGCCCCCTCGATTACGTGGTCGTCGCCTATCCCGATGCGGTCCGCGCGGACCCTAAGGCCTTTACCGAGGCCCTAGCGTCCCTGTCGCACAAGATCTGTCGTTTATGCGCAAAGCCCTAATACAAGTGATTCGCGGCTATCAGTACTTTATAAGCCCATGGCTCGGCTCGCATTGTCGTTACCACCCGACCTGTTCCGCCTATGCCATCGAGGCCATAGACCGCCACGGGCCACTCCGCGGCCTGTGGTTCGCCGTGAAACGCATCGCCCGCTGCCATCCATGGCACGCTGGCGGGCATGACCCCGTTCCTCGCTGAGGTTGTCCGAAACCCCGATCATGAATAGTTATCGCCCGGTACTTTACGTCCTGCTTGCCGTCATCTTGTTCTTCTTGTGGACGGACTGGCAACATTGGCATGCCCCCGTGACCCATCCGGTGGCTACCACGAGTGCCCTGCCAGCGCCCCCCGGACAGGCAGCCACGCCGGCCGCGCCCACCACGGTGCTACCCGCGCCTACCCATGCCGCGGCCCCTGTCTTGCCCCATGCCGCCTCGCTGGTCGTGAAGACCCGGGTCCTGACCGCGACCCTCGACACCCAGGGCGCCGACATCACGCGCCTTGCCTTGCACGGCTATTTCGCCGCCAAAAGCCACGTCCAGCGCCCCTACGCCTTACTAAAACCCGCCGGACATAGGGTATTCGTCAATGAAAACGGCCTTCTCGGCCGGGTGCCGTTACCGAACCACACCACGCTCTACGCAACCCGCTATCCCGGTTCGCGCATCACGGCCGACACCAAGCCCGTGCACGTACGGTTCCACTGGCACAAGGGCCCGGTGCGTGTCGTCAAGACCTATACGTTTACGCCCTCGAGTTACGCCGTACCGATACGCTACACCGTGTCTAATACCGGCCAAAAACCGATAAAGGTGTATCTCTACAACCAGTTCGTGCATAGCCCCGCGCCTGCGACGCACTTCTTACACTCGGCCCCCATCTATGTCGGCGCGGCCTTCTATAGCCCCGCCCACAAATACCATAAGCTGCCCTTCCCGCACATGGTCAAACACCCCCTGCATGTCACCGCAACCGGCGGGTGGGTGGCGGTTTCACAGCATTACTTCCTGGGGGCGGCGATCCCGGCGGCCACGCAGTCGGCCATCTTTTATAGCTCGGTGCTCGAAGGCCCACGTTATATCATCGGCTACAAGACGGCCCAGCCGGTGGTAGTGGCCCCAGGCCACACCGCGACCCTTACGACCCGGCTCTTTCTCGGCCCCAAAAAACCCTCGGTCCTTAGAAAAGTGGCCCCGGGCCTTGATCTCACGGTCGATTACGGCTGGCTTACCGTACTCGCCCAACCCCTCTATTGGGTACTGGCCCACATCGAGCGCGTGGTGGGCAACTGGGGCGTATCCATCATCTTGCTCACGGTCCTTATCAAGGTGATCTTCTTCCCGCTGTCGGCGGCGAGCTTCAAGTCCATGGCCAAGATGCGCAAGCTCCAGCCGCGCATGGCGGCCTTAAAGGAGCGTCACGGTTCCGACAAGACCGCCCTCCAGCAGGCCATGATGGAGCTCTACAAGACCGAGAAAATGAATCCGCTCGGCGGCTGTCTGCCGATGATCGTCCAGATCCCCGTGTTCATTGCCCTCTACTGGGTCTTGCTGGATAGCGTGGCGTTACGCGACGCCCCCTTTGTGCTCTGGATCCACAATCTCGCGGCGCCCGATCCGTACTTCGTGCTGCCCATCCTCATGGGTATCTCCATGCTCGTTCAGCAGATGCTGAATCCGGCCATGATGGATCCCACACAGCGCAAGGTGATGATGGTGATGCCGATCATCTTCACGGCATTCTTCCTGTTCTTTCCGGCGGGGCTGGTGCTGTACTGGGTCACGAACAATGTCCTGTCCATCCTCCAGCAACAATGGGTGATGCGCCGCGTGGACAAGACCTGAAGGGCATCGATTGACCGACACGATATGCGCGATCGCCACACCCCCCGGCATGGGCGGCATCGGCATCGTGCGCGTCTCCGGTCCGCTCGCGCCGCGCCTTGCCCTGGCGGTCCTCGGGGTCGTTCCGCCGGCCCGCGTCGCCACGCTATTACCGTTTCGCGACGAACGGGGGCGGGTGCTCGACCAGGGTGTCGCGCTGTTCTTTCCGGCCCCGGCCTCGTTCACCGGCGAGCATTGCCTCGAGCTCCATGGCCATGGTAGCCCGGTGGTCCTGGATCGCCTCGTCCAGGCGCTCGTTGCCCAGGGCGCGCGCTGCGCACGTCCTGGGGAATTCACCGAGCGCGCGTTTCTCAACGGCAAAATCGATCTCGTGCAGGCCGAGGCGGTCGCTGACCTCATAGAGAGCGCGCACGAGGGCGCGGCGCGCGCCGCCGCCAATACCCTGCAGGGGGCCTTTTCGACGCTGGTGCGCGCCCTGGATGGGCGTCTTGCGGACCTACGGTGCCATGTGGAGGCGGCCCTCGACTTTCCCGACGAGGCCCTGGATATCGCCGGGGATACCGCACTCGCCGAGGCACTGGCCGCGCTTTCAACGGATATCGCCGAGGCCGCGCGGCGCGGGCGCGAAGGCCGCGTCCTTCGGGAAGGGGTGCGGGTCGCGATCGCGGGCCCCCCAACGCCGGCAAATCGACCCTGCTCAACGCCTTGGCCGGTCACGAGGCGGCGATCGTGAGCCCTTACCCGGGGACCACCCGCGACTTGGTCCGCGAACGCATCGTGATCGAGGGGCTTGCGTTGGAATTGACCGATAGCGCCGGGCTGCGCGCCACCGACGACCCGGTGGAGCGCGAAGGCATACGCCGCGCCGAGGCCGCCTTGGCACAAGCCGACTGTGTGCTGTGGCTCGTCGATGATAGTGCCGGCGCACCGTCGCCCCCGACCCCGCCGGGAAGCCTCATCATCTACACGAAGATCGATATCAGCGGGCGCGCCAGCGGCCCCTGTCCCGAGGGCTACGCGGTGTGTGCGCCGACCGGCGCCGGCATCGCAGCCCTGCGCGCCGGGCTGCGCGCGCGTTTCCTGGCCCCCGCCCACGACACCGAGGCCGAGGGCGCGTTTACCGCCCGCCGCCGGCATGTCGTGGCCCTCGAGAAGGTCGAGCGCGCCATCGAAGCCGCGCTTGCGCACCAAGGGGAGGGGAGCGCGGAACTGGTCGCCGAGGAGCTGCGCCTCGCCCACGAAGGCCTAGGCGAGATCACTGGCCGATTCACGAGCGAGGAGCTCCTCGGCCGCATCTTCGCGGCGTTCTGTATCGGCAAATAGCGGCCGCTGCGGCCCACCCCAAGACCCGCCAACCCCACACAAACCCGCCATTCGCCCAAGGCGCGTACAGCGCGCTCGCCGGGACCCCCTCACCAGCCCCTTATTTCGAGGCCGCCCCGATCGCGGCATCCGGCCTGTCAGGACGCGCGCCAAAAATCGGCCGCAGGGCACGCGCGCCCCTTGTCCGCGCTTGCCGGATCACGCATGCGGGCCGCGAGATCCGCGCCGACCGGTTTTTGTGAATGTCTGTCACGCCTTCCGTATAATCGCCGCACGGGACCTGCGGGCCCCGTTCATTCCAGGAGAACCACCGTGTCCACCGTCCACGATGTGAGGGGTCGAGGGCCGCTCGTAGGGGCGCTGCTGCTGTTTTCGTCGGCCCTGCTCGCCTTGATCATCGCCAATTCCCGCTACGGCATCGCCTACCATGACTTTTGGCGCGCCACGCACCCGCTCGGACCGGACCTCGCATTCAGCCTCCAGGCCGCGGTGGACAAGGGCCTCATGACGCTCTTCTTCTTGGTCATCGGCCTGGAACTGAAGCGCGAGGTCACGCACGGGGCCTTGCGCCATCCGCGCGCCATGATCCTTCCACTGCTGGCGGCCGTCGGCGGCATGGTGCTTCCAGCGTTCATCTATCACGTCATTAATCGACGGGGTGTCGCGGCCCACGGCTGGGGCATCCCGATGAGCACCGATGTCGCGTTTGCCGCCGCCGCGCTCGCCGCGCTCGGCCGCCGCGTCCCGCGCAATCTCCTGATCTTCGTCCTGGCGCTGGCCATCGTCGATGATGTCGGTGCCATCCTTGTCATCGCGCTCTACTACAATCGCGGTGTCCGGCCGTTGCCGCTCGTAGGGGCGTTGCTGGTGTGTGTCGCCTTGCTGGTATTGGCTCGTCGCGGCCGGCGCTGGATCTGGCCCTACCTGATCATGGGCGGCGCGTTATGGGCCGCCTTGTGGCGCGGTGGCATCGACCCGCCGCTCGCCGGCGTGCTGGTGGCCGTCGCATTGCCCGGCCCGTCCGACGCCACCGCGGATCACACAGCGCTTGCCCGGCGCCTCGAGCGGCGCCTTGCCCCTTATGTCACTTATGGCGTCCTGCCGCTGTTCGCGCTCGCTAACGCCGACCTGCCCCTGGCGGTCCACGACCTTACCGCCCAGGGCCGGGTCCTGCTCGGGGTGTTCCTTGGACTACTCCTCGGAAAGTTCTGCGGTGTGGGGGGCGTATCGTGGTTGGCCACGCATCTGCGGCTTGGCGACCTACCCAGCGGTGTCGCCCCCCGCCATCTCGGCGGCGCCGCCTGGTTGAGTGGTATCGGATTTACGATGGCGCTATTCATCAACACCCTGGCGTTCCCGCCCGGCCCCGACCGCGTAGCCGGCAAGCTCGCCATCCTCATGGCCTCGCCGCTCGCCTTCATTCTCGGCACCACGTGGCTCCTGGTGGTCCACCGTAGGGCCGCGCATGCACCCTAACGGGACCGGGACCGTGGTCGAAAGCGCGCCACACGGGCCTTCAGTTCCGCCAAGGCCTCGCGGCGCTCGCCATAACGGCATTCGACATAGCAGCGCGTGATGGTGGCGATCTCGGCACCCAGATCCGGCCGCGCCTGGCGGGCACGAAGGCCAAAGTCCCGAGGCCCTTCACCGGCGGTGCGCACAAGCCCGACGCGCTGCAGGCGCCGGCAGTAGCGCTCGTAGGCGCTGCGCGCCGGGTCGCGTACGCGCCGCACCCGTCCGCCGAGCGTCTTCACCAGCGAGACGGCGGTGATTGCCAGGATCAGGGTCGCGAGGCCCAAGGCCAGCGGACCGGCGTCGCGCCAGCCGAGCCGTCGCAAAAGCTCGGCCTGGCGGCGGCGGCTGTAATCCACCACCCAGTTATCCCACTCGGTCGTGGCCGCATCCCGCCAGAGCCCGAGGCGATGGTGGACCCGGTCCCACCACGATCGCGAACCCTGGAACGTCGTACCATGTTCCAAGAACCGCCGAAATGCGGGCCACCGCTCCTGGAGCGCCCCCGGCGCCACGACTGCGGTCGGGTCGATGCGCAACCAGCGCCCTCGTACCCAGATCTCATCCCAGGCATGGGCATCGTAATTGCGCACGATGACATCACCGCCATCGGGGTTGAATTCCCCGCCGAAGAAGCCCACGACCACGCGTGCCGGTACGCCGGCTGCGCGCATCAATGTGGCGAAGGCCGCGGCATAGTCCTCGCAATAGCCGGCACGCACATGGAACAGAAAGCGCGAGATCGGATGGCGTCCCATGGTCGGCGGATTCAAGGTATAGACGAAGTGATGCCTCACGAAATAGCTCAAGGCGTCCTTCGCCAGGGCGCCCGGCGCCGAGCTTATCTTGCGCCACCGCGCCACCAGTCGCCGGATACCCGGATTCAGGGTGGCGGGCAGGGCCAGATCGCGCCTACGCCCGGCGGCGGTGAGCGGGCCGTAGCGGCGCGCGCCACTCGTCACGCGATAGCGCACGAGATGCCGCACGGCATGGCGGGCGCGCACTACCCCTCCAGGTCCGAGCGTGTCCCCGCGCGGGACCTTGAGGGGCCAGTCGAGGGCCGGCAGCACGCGGTTGCCGGTGGGATTCAAAAGCACGGTATAGGAGCTAAAGGGGCCTCCTTGCGTGTGGCCGACGGTGCGCAGTCGCCCGGGCCGCCAGACCCGTCCGTTGGTCACCGTCAGGACATAGGCGCGAAAGTAGCGCCGGTCGCGGGCCGGGCGGGGCCCGTGGAAGATCACGCGCATGGCCACCGCGCGCGAGGATAACAGCGCGCTCAAGGACCCCGGCCGAAGGTCGGGCGTAAGCCCGGTCTGTCCGACTGGCCGTGGTGCGCTGTGCCAGAGCCCCCCGGCGATGCGCGGGAATACGACATAGGCGAGCGCCGCCAGGGGGATGGCCTGCAGCATGATGACCGTGCTCTGACGGACGCGCTGGCGCATGCCAAGCCCACGGGGTTGGGCGATGACCGACAGGGCCACGAACGACGCGGTCAGGAACAGCAAGGCGAAGGCGCCCATGGCCATGGAAGGCTGGAATAGAATGTCGCCGAGCAGGGTGACGTAGCACAGAAGTACCAACACCACGGCGTCGCGGCGTGAGTCGGACTCCAGGCATTTCAGGCCAAGCAGCATGATCAAGAAGCTCAAGCCCGGATGCTCGCCGAACAGGGTATGAAAGTGCGCGTACACGAGCAGCGTGACGGCCGCCACCAAAAGCCAGAGCAGCACTCGTGGCGCGCGCGCGACATAGCGGTCACGCGCGTAGCGCCAGCCTGTAAACACCAGGGCTGTCGCTACCGTCCACCATGGCAGATGCGCAAGCAGCGGCAGGCAGGCGAGCACTATCAGCGCGGCTGTGAGCGGCGGAGGGGTAAAAACCGCGGGCTCAGCGGCGCGTGCCGTCATACAAGGCCAGGGATGTCAGACAGTACTCGAGGTGTGCGGTCCCTGCCCCTGGAGGGATGCGTACCGGATCCAGGGCGAGCCCATAGCGGTAACCGCCCTTTTCGGCATCCAGGCACTGCCGGCACAGGCGCTGAAGGCCCTCCTCGAGGTCTGGGCCGGCGTCCAGGCTAAGCTGGATCTCGCGCTCGGCAAGTCCGGCGAAGCGCTTTACCAGCACGCCTTTACCAGCCGCCAAGGCCTTCCAGTGGATGTGCCGTGGGTTCTCGCCCGGCCGGTAGTCGGCAAGTCCCGTGAAGTCGCCGCCCCCGCCCCCATGAAGGATCGCGGCATCGAGGTCGTGATCGTCACCGGCGCATCCCGGGGGCAGGGGCGCGAACGGCGCCGGCCGGGGATAGACGATCGCCGCATCCTCGAGCGCGATCCGTCGCGAAAACACGCGCAGCAGGCCGAACGGATAGCGGCTGCTGACGCGCAACGTGGGTGCCGGCACCGCCCCTCGCTGCGTGGTGGGCCAGGGGACTTCGGTGGCGCGCTGCTCGCGGGCGGCGAGATCGACTGTGATCGGCGGTCCCGGGTGCCCGGTGATGGTGACCCCGAGCCGCGGGCTGTCCGTGGGATTTACCAGGATCACACGGAATGCCACCGGGGAACCGGCGAAGGCCGGACGTGGCAGACCTTCATGGACCACGAGCCCAAGAAGGTTACGTTGTCCCTGCGCCGACGACAGGGTGGCGAAGGCGGCCAGCAGGAAGGTAACGGCATAGGCAAGCCCGTTGCCATAGTTCACGGCGGCGAGCAGCAGAACAAAGACCGTCGCGCCAAACCACAGACCCTCGCGCGTCGGCAACAGATAAATGGAGCGCCGCCCGAGCGTCTGGGCCGGGCGGCTCATGGCACGGCCACGGTCTCGAGCAGCGCGCGCACCTCGCGCTCGGGGTCGCCGGCCGGGAGCCTGTGGGCCAGGACCGCCACCGCCACCGCCTGCACATCCTCGGGTAGCACGTAGTCCCGTTCCTCGAGGACCGCATGGGCGCGCGCGGCATCGCGCAGCGCGAGCCCGGCGCGCGGCGAGAACCCGCCACCCCAATCGGGCCGCGCGCGGCTCGCCGCCAACAGGTCCTGGAGGTAATCGAGCAAGGCCTCGGCACAGCGTACCGCGCGTACCTGGGTGCGCAAGGCCACGAGATCGGCGGCGGTGAGCAGCGACGCCTGCTGGCGGGCCATGGCCTGGCGGTCGCCGCCGGTCAGGATCTGACGTTCCGCGGCGCGGTCCGGATAGCCCAGGGTCAGGCGCATCAGAAAGCGGTCCATTTGCGACTCCGGCAGGCGGAAGGTGCCGACCTGGTGGTGCGGGTTCTGGGTGGCGACCACGAAGAACGGTTGCGGCAGACGGTGCGGTACGCCATCAACTGTGACCTGCCCCTCGGCCAATGCCTCGAGCAGCGCGCTCTGGGTCTTGGGGGTGGCGCGGTTGATCTCGTCTGCGAGCAACAGCTGAGTAAAGATCGGCCCCTTGTGAAAACTGAAAGCGCGTGCCTCGGGATCGAATATCGACACCCCGATGACGTCGGCCGGCAACAGGTCGGCCGTGAACTGCACGCGCTTGAAGGCAAGCCCCAGGACCGCCTGCAGACCGTAGGCGAGCGTCGTCTTGCCGACTCCGGGCACGTCCTCCAGCAGCAGGTGGCCGCCGGCGAGCGCGCAGCACAGGGCCAGCCGTACCGACTCGGTCTTGCCGACCAAGATCGTCTCGAGCGCGGCCTGCGCGAGCGCCAGGCTGGTGGTGTGGGATAGTGGGGTGTCCACGACCCCAAGTATAGGGGTTCTGTCCGCACCTGCCTACGCACCCCGTCCCTGCAGCCCCCGGCCCTTCGGTCACCCAGCGCCCACCGTTCATCAGCCGCTCCGATTTGGGCCGATGGCCCTGGCCGCGCAGTCTACAATCCATCACTGGATGGGCCCGCTCGCATCGCGGGATCCCTCGTGGCCCCTCGCCGGGCACCATGCGGGGGCGCGCCCTGGAGACGCCAACTTAAAGGAGTCGTGGTATATGGTGGCAGGGATGCGGTACGAGCGGCGGTTCGCGTCGCAACAGGGTCTGACGCTCGTCGAGATCATGGTCGTGGTCGCCATCCTTGCCATCATCGCGGCGATCGCCATCCCCGTCTATTCGCATTACATCAAGGACGCCAAGATCGGGCGCGCCGAGAGCAATCTCGTCTTGCTGTCCACCCTCATGGAGCGTTATTACCAGAACAACAACGCCTACCCGGGCACCCAGACCCTGGTCGCCAACGCCATACCGGGCTGGAACCCCGGCAACAACCCAAGCCCGCTCTTCACCTACGCCATCCAGAACCCGGACACGGGGGTGTGCAACGTCGCTGCCCCCTCCGGCCCAAGCTACTCGTTGTCGGCCACGCCGACGGCGGCCTCGGGCTTGCCCCCCAACGAGGTCTTCTATCTGGACAGCCTGAATGACCGTTGCGAGGTGCTGCCCAATGGCACGACCGTGGTGGGGTGGTGACATGGGTGGCCGGTATCCGGATCGCCCGCTGAGCGCGACTCGCGCGAGCCGCGGCCTCACCCTGGTCGAGCTCGTGGTGGTGCTTGCGATCATCGCCATCCTGCTCGGCGCCGGCTTCCTGGGCCTCCTGTCATGGCTTGGGACAGACAATGTGCATGTCGCCCAGGCGCGCGTGCGCACGGCCCTGCAGATGACCATGGCCAGCGCCCTGACCAACCCGCCGGCGTCCACGACCCCTTATCACAACTGGTCTCTGCAGCTTATCACCCAAGGCGGCCAGCAGTACCTGTACGTCTGTACCGGGAGTCACGGCGGCTGCGCCGGCAATACCAAGCCCTCGGCGGGTCCCGTGCAGATCCGCGTGAGCGTGGTGCCGGCCAACGTCCAGCTCACCATCAACCAGTCGGCGCTCACCTGTCTCGCCTTCAGTCCGCTCGGTCAACCCCTGCTTGCGGCCACCACGCCGGCCACGGCGTCCGCCGGCGCTTGCTACTGGCCGGCGGCGGCCAACGGCCAATGGACCTTCCAGGCGCGCGTCACAGGTGGGGCCGCGGCGAGTGACAGCTATGTCTTCTAGGGGCTTTACGCTCATCGAGACCCTGGTCTCGCTCGTCATCTTTCTGCTGATCGCCATCGGCGTCGGGTTTGGTCTGCACCATGCTGTCGACAACAACGTCTTTGACAGCCAGCGCCAGGATGTCTTGAACACCACGCTCGCGTTGCTCGATAGTCGCCCGCCCGGCCAGCTGTGCCCGGCCCCCGGCGCGACCAATACCGTACCGGCCACCACGTACGCGGGCCTTGCGTTCACCCTCGACATCCGCTGCACAGTGGCGCAAGTGCCGGTGCCGGCGACTGCGCCCACCGCGAAGGTGCCCGTAACGGAGCTCACCGCCGTCGCCCACTGGACCACATTCGGAGTCTCTCGCAGTGTCACTATCGCGCACTAAGGGCTTTACCCTAGTCGAGCTCATGGTCGCCATGGCGATCGGTGCGCTGCTCGTGCTCGCCGCCATGATCCTCTATGTGCCGGTCTCGCGCTCGCTGATCGATCAGGGGGTGGTGGGCCAGCAAACCCTGAGCGAGGCGGTGAACTACGACTTCGACGTCATGAACATCGCCAATGCCGGTTACGGGATCACAAGCCCCCAATTGAATACCGATGTGGTGCTGGTCACGGGTTCGGGACCCGGCAACAACACCACGGTGGCTATACCGCCGAAGAGCCGCGCTCAGGGCAATGGGATCTTTTGGGACTGGTCGATCCCCGCCGCGGGCGCGCCCAGCGGTTGCGCCGGTCTGCAGGTCATAAAGGGCGCCAACAGCAACGCCGGCAACCTGCGGCTCGTCTATTACGAAGAGGTGCCGGGCGGGGGCTGTACGGCCACGGCCATGAATACCGCCGCCAACTGGGACATCGAGACGGTTTTGCCGAGTGTCGCGACCTCAGGTCTCGCGCCCATCACCGTCACCGATGCCCAGGACTGCGATCTGCGCGGGTCGCAAATCGTCGGCAACCCGGTGCTGCACCCGCTCGTGACCCTGCAATTGCCGATACCCAAGACCCTGACGGGCGGTTTCTTCGCCCATCAGGCCGATCAGGTACCGGTCAACGTCTGTCTGTCCAACCTGCCCTGAGTGGCGAGGCGTCGTTATGCGCACATCCCTTAAAACCCAACGCGGCGTATCCACTCTTATCATGATCCTGGCCGTGGGCGCGGCCCTGGCCGCCAGTCTCTACGGTGCCTACAGTCACCTGCAGGCGAGTGGCCGGTCACAAGACACGAGCAGTACGCGCGCCCAGGCCCAAAGCTACGCCGAGGACGCCCTGACCGCGTCCGCCGAATACTTCAACATGCTCTTTTGTGGCTCGCCGAGCGCGACGTGCGCGAGCGGCGCGGCCGGCAACCTCAGCGCGACTTCGGTGCCGGCGGGGCTCGTGGTCGTCGATCATGCCCCCGCTAACGGCAATGGCGGGTACTACACCGCCACGGTGGTCAACAACACCTTCGCCACCAATGGCGATATCGAGGTCGACGCGGTGGGCACGACGCCGACTGGCTCGGCGGCCATCCGCGCCTATCTCCACGCCGCCACGATCTACACATTCACGCCCCTCAATTACGCCTTTCTCATCAACGGCAGCCAGGTCCTGACCGGAAACGTCTCCATCAACACCGGCACCAGTTCGCTGACCGTGGTCGGTAATCTCGGCATTCAGGGCAGCGCCAGCGTCACCGGCGCGGCGCAGGCCACCGGCACCATCACCGACAGCACCGGCAAGAGCTGCGGCGCGACCGCCACCTGCACCCAGAACATCGACGCCTCGAGCGTCGTGTCGCCGTCTATCAACACCTACAACCTGACGCGCGAGGCCAACGCCATCCTGTCGGTGGATGCCCAGGGCAACCCGCAGGTGACGTTCGCCAACGACCCGGGCCTCACGCCCACCGGCACGACCTCGTTCGCCTCCTTCCCGACGAGCTCGGCGGCCCTGTGCGCAAGCGGCGGTACCGGTTGCATCGCACCCCCGACGGACAACAACGGCCAGTGGGAGATCAAAGGCACCCCGAACCCCGCGGTGCTGTTCTTTTATGGCGACCTTACCGTCGCAAGCGGCGTGATCGGCGACAGCACGTCGGGCACGCCCGGTTACGCCACTTTGGTGGCGACCGGCAACGTTGATGTCAAGACCTTGAACGATATCGTCGCCTACGGGCAGATGCCCAATGTCTGCAACCAAGCGGTCATTCCGGTGAACGTGTGTCCCGACGGCGTCAACACCACGAGCCCCGGGGAGGGTACGGGGCCAGTGGCCAACGCCGTGCTGCTGAGCGGCGGCACCGTCGACTATCCCTATAGCGGCGGCGGGACGGTCTATGTCGCCGGGGCGGCATCCACGGCGATCCCCGCCATCAATGCCACGACCGAGACCGCGGCCAGTGATACCACCCAGCCGAGCGGCACGGTCACGGGCTATCTCTGCACGAGTGGTGGGACCACGACCGGTAGCGCCGCGAGTTGCGGGTCGGATGCCACAAGCGGCATCATCACCGGGGGCGCTGTGACCCTCGAGGGCAATTCGGACCTGACTGGCGTGGTCGCGGCCGGCGAATCGTTGACGGCCCGTGGCACCGGGACCATTACCGGCATGATCGACACCGCCAACACCAACAATACCTCCACCTCGACGCTCGGGAATAACTCGAGCACCAATGACATCAATGGCAACCTGAAGATCCGGTACGCCCCCGGGGTGTCCAATGCCACCAACTTCGGAGGCGGCGGCAATACCCCGGAGATGGCCTTTGTGCCGCTCTGGCAGCGTTTTCTATACTGAACGGGGTGTGTAGGCGCGACGTCGCCGCGGGCCGCGACCTCTCGCCCGAAGACCGATCCGCGCTCATGTTATCATCCCCTCTTCGCGGGAGGTCTGCGGCATGGAGCACGAGGAACATTACGAGGTCATTGTGGTGGGCGGCGGCCATGCCGGTACGGAGGCCGCGCTCGCCGCAGCGCGCATGGGGCGCAAGACCCTGTTGCTGACGCACAACATCGAGACCCTGGGCCAGATGTCCTGCAACCCGGCGATCGGCGGGATCGGCAAGGGGCATCTGGTGCGTGAGATCGATGCCCTGGGCGGCGCCATGGGGTACTGCGCCGATGCCGCCGCCATCCAGTGCCGCACCCTGAACGCACGCAAGGGCCCGGCGGTGCGCGCCACGCGCGTGCAGGCCGACCGGGTACTCTACAAGGCCGCTGTGCGTCGCGTCCTCGAGCACCAGCCGAACCTCCACATCTTCCAGCAGGCGGTCGACGATCTCGTGGTCGAGGGGCGCGCGGTCGCGGGGGTCGTCACCCAGATGGGCCTCGTCATGCGCGCCCGCACCGTCGTGCTGACCACCGGCACGTTCCTGGCAGGCCTCATCCATGTGGGCCAGAGCCGGCACGCCGGGGGGCGCGCGGGCGAGCCCCCGGCGCGTGCCCTCGCCGAGCGGCTACGCGCCCTGCCGTTGCGGGTGGGGCGCCTAAAGACCGGCACCCCCCCGCGCATCGACGGCCGCACCATCGATTTTTCGGTCCTGGAGGCGCAGGCCGGCGATGAACCGGCCCCCTATTTCTCCTATGCCGAGCCGGCGCGGCCCCCTCAGGTCGCCTGCCATATCACCCAGACGAGCGAAGAGACCCACGCGATCGTGCGCGCGGCCCTCGACCGGTCCCCGCTCTATACGGGGGCCATCGAAGGGACCGGCCCGCGCTACTGCCCGTCCATAGAGGACAAGGTCGTGCGGTTCGCCGATAAGGTCTCGCATCAGATCTTTCTCGAGCCCGAGGGGCTGGATACCCCCGAGATCTACCCCAACGGCATTTCCACCAGCCTCCCGTTCGATGCCCAGTGGCGCCTGGTGCGCTCCATACCCGGCCTGCACAAGGCGGTACTGACGCGTCCCGGCTATGCCATCGAATACGACTACTTCGATCCGCGCGACCTGAAGCCCTCGCTGGAGACCCAGGCCCTGGAGGGACTGTTCTTCGCCGGCCAGATCAATGGAACGACCGGCTATGAGGAGGCCGCCGCGCAGGGTCTCCTGGCGGGCATCAACGCCGCGCTCGCGGCGCGCGCGGAGGGTGCCTGGTGGCCCGGCCGCCACGAGGCCTATCTCGGGGTGCTGGTGGACGACCTCATCACCCAGGGCCTGACCGAACCGTACCGCATGTTCACCTCCCGAGCCGAACACCGGCTCTTGTTGCGCGAAGACAATGCCGACGAGCGCCTGGCCGAGGTCGCGCATCGTCTGGGGCTCATCGGTGATGCCCGCTATCGCGAGATCCGCGCCCGCGAGCAGGCCGTGTCCCGCGAGCAGGCACGCCTGCGCTCGGCGTTCGTGCGCCCCGGCGATCCGGCGGTGGCCGCGCGTCTCGGTCAGGAGCTGACGCGCGAAAGCTCCCTGTTCGACCTCCTCAAGCGCCCCGGCGTACGCTATAACGACATCATCGAGATGGCGCCTTCCGAGGCGGCGCTCACGGACGCCAAGGCCGCGCGTCAGCTTGAGGTTTCGGTCAAGTATGCGGGATATATCGTGCGCCAGGGCGACGAGATCGCGCGCCGTGCCCACCACGAGGGAATGGTTTTGCCGGAGGACCTGGATTATCAAGGGATACGCGGCCTATCCACCGAGGTCCGCCAGCGGCTGGCGCGTCACCGGCCGGCGACCCTCGGTCAGGCGGCGCGCCTGCCCGGGGTCACGCCGGCGGCGGTGTCGCTGTTGCTCGTCCACCTGAAACGGATACGGGCCTAACATGGGCGGCGCGCGCGCGATGGACACGGAGTCGTGGGGACGGGCGGGGGAGCGCCTGCGCACCGGTATGCAGGCGCTAGGGCTGGCGGCCGACGCCGCCACGCAGGCACGCCTTCTGTCCTATCTCGAGACCCTGGCGCGCTGGAACCGGGTGTTCAATCTGACGGCCATCCGCGACCCCGAGGACATGGTCGCGCGCCACATCCTAGACAGCCTCACCATCCTACCGCACCTGCCGGTCGGCCGCCTGCTCGACATAGGCAGCGGCGCGGGCCTGCCGGGCATCCCCATCGCGCTGCTGCAGCCGCAACGTCCCGTGGTGCTGCTCGACCGCTCCCGCAAGCGCATGGATTTTCTGACCGAGGTCGTCGCGCGCATGGCCCTCACCGAGGTCGTCCTGGCCCATGGGCGGGTGGAGGACCATGTCCCCGAGGCGCCTTATGCCGTCATTACCGCGCGCGCGTTTGCGAGCCTGAGCGATATTGCGCTGGCCGCCGGCCGCCTGCTCGCCCCGGGCGGCATCATCGCCGCCATGAAGGGCGCGCTCCCGACCGAGGAGCTGGCGTCCGTGGCACCGCCCTTTAGCGTGCAGGCCGTGCACGCCCTGCACGTGCCGGGGCTTACCGCCAAACGCCACCTCGTGGCGCTCGTGCGCGACCCATGACGCGTATCATCGCCACCGCCAATCAAAAGGGCGGAGTGGGCAAGACCACGACCAGCATCAACGTGGCCGCGGCACTTGCCGAGCAGGGCCGGCGCGTCCTGCTCATCGACCTCGATCCGCAGGGTAATGCCACTATGGGCAGCGGTGCGGCGGGCACGGAACGCGGCTTGTATGACGTCCTGCTCGGCGAGGTCGAGGCCCGGCACGCGATCGCCCCGACGGCGTGCGGCTATGACATGCTGGCGGCGCATGCCGATTTGTCGGGCGCGGAACTCGAGCTCGCCCAGGCCTCGCAGCGCGAGCGGCGTCTGCGCCAGGCGCTCGCCCCCATCCAGGACAACTACGATTACATCTATATCGACTGCCCCCCGGCCTTGAGCCTTTTGACCGTCAACGCCCTCGTGGCCGCCGACGCCGTGCTGATCCCCATGCAGTGCGAATACTACGCCCTGGAAGGACTCACGGCCCTGCTCGGCACCATACGACGCGTGCGCGGCCAACTGAACCCGGCACTGACTATCGAAGGCCTGCTACGCACCATGTTCGACCCCCGCAATGGTCTGGCCCTCGAGGTCTCGGATCAATTGACTCGCCATTTCGGCAACCAGCTCTTTCAGACCATCATACCGCGCAACGTCCGCCTGGCCGAGGCCCCGAGCCATGGTGTCCCGGTGATCCAGTATGATCGCTCGTCACGCGGGGCGCAGGCCTACCTGGCCCTGGCCGCTGAGATTCTGGCGCGCGAACCCCCACCTGCCGCAGGAGACCCACCCCCATGAAGGAGAAACGCCCCCGGCTCGGACGCGGCCTGGACGCCCTGTTTGGCGATGGCCCGCGTCCCGACACCCTATCCGTGTCGCCAGACGCCATCCGTACCCTGCCGATCGAGCGCCTGCAGCGTGGCCGCTACCAGCCGCGCACGCATATGGAGCCCGAGGCCTTGAACGCACTCGCCGATTCCATCCGTGCACAGGGCATCGTGCAACCGATCCTGGTGCGCGAGGTCGCCGGCGGCTTCGAGATCATCGCTGGGGAGCGCCGCTGGCGTGCCGCGCAGATCGCGGGCCTCACCGAGGTGCCGGTGATCGTACGCGATATACCCGACCAGGCGGTGATGGCCGTCGCCCTGATCGAAAACATCCAGCGCGAGGACCTCAATCCCCTTGAAGAGGCCGCCGGCCTCAAGCGCCTCCAGGAAGAGTTCGGGCTCACGCACGACGAGATCGCCTGCCATGTCGGTCGCTCGCGCGCCGCTGTCACCAACCTCCTGCGCCTCCTGGGGCTTGCCCCGGAGGTGCGCGAGCTGCTCGACACCCGCCGCCTGGAGATGGGACACGGCCGCGCCTTGCTCGGCATCGCCGATCCCACGGCCCAGACGGCCCTGGCGCGCGAGGTGGTCGCCCAGGGCCTGAGCGTCCGCGAGACCGAGCGACGCGTGCAGCGCCACGGCCGTCCGACCCCCGCGAAGGCCGCCCCCGATCCGGATGTCGAGACCTTGGAGCGCCGCCTCACCGAAACCTTGGGGGCGCGCGTACGCATTCAGGCGCGGCGTGCCGGGGCGGGACGCATCACGATCGACTATCATAGTATGGACGAGCTCGAGGGACTGCTCGGCCGATTCTCGTGAGACAGGAGGGGGCGTGAAACGATGGACTCCCGGCATCGCCGGCCTTACCCTAGTGGTCTTGTGTGGGCATACGGCGCACGCGGGCCTGCGCGACCTGCGGCACGCGGCCCATAGCGGGGCGCCCAACGCCGAATTGAAGCTGGGTGAGTTGTATCAGTATGGGGTCGGGCAGCCGGACCATCTCGTCCATGCCCTGGCCTGGTATGAGCGTGCCGCCCCGAAGTCGCGGCGTGCGGCCGAACTCGCCCGGCAGCTCACGGCGCGGCTGACCCCGGCCGAGCGCCAGCAGGCGGCGGCGTGGGCCAAACCACGGCTCGGCCCCCCTTAAGACCCGTGCCTGTCCGATCGTGATCCCGGGCGGCCCGCATGCGGCCCCGTAATTTGACCCTAGCATAAGGAACACTTATACTGCGCCGCCGCGGGCGCCCCTAACGAGGCCGACCGGGCCGGGATTATCATGAGCTATGCTGCACGGGAGTTACGCAAAGGATTGCGCCGCGTGCTTTGGGCACAAATTTCGCTGACTTTCGTGGTGGCGGCTGTGGCCGCGCTCGACGCCCCGCACCATGACGCCCTCGCGCGCCTGGGCGCGGCGCTGGCCGGGGGCGCGGTCGCGATGCTGGGCGCCTTGTTGCTGGCCTATAGTCTCGCGCGCGCCGACGTGACCCATGGTCCGGCGGCTGCCCAGCTGTGGTTGTACGGGGGCGCGGTCGCGCGTTTCGTGTTGGCAATCGCCTTTTTGGCTTTGGGGCTCGGGGTGTTTCATGTATCCCCGTTGCCGTTTTTGATCGCCTTTGGTTTGGGCCAGGCCGCTTTCCTGGTTCCAGGGATTTCGTCAAGGTTATGAGTCACAATGCCGTCAGCTTCATGGAGGATCATTTACGGAACCTGACCGTCGGTCACGGGTTCTGGAGCCTTCACGTCGACACCGTCCTCATCGGCTGGGTGCTGGGCGCCGCTGTCGTCGGCACCGGTTGGGTCATCGGGCGACGACTGGAGGAGGGCGTCCCCCATGGCATCCAAAATGTCCTCGAGGCGCTCCTCGAGTTCGTCGATGACCAGGTTCGCGGCATCCTCCCCGTCGAGGACCCGATGGTGGGCGCGCTTGCCTACACGGTGTTTATCTGGGTCTTTCTCATGAATGCCATGGACCTTTTGCCGGTGCTGTTGCTGCCGAAGCTGGCGCACGTCTTTTTTGGCATCCGCCATTTCCGTTCGACCCCGACCGCCGACCCCTACACGACCCTGGGGCTTGCCTTGAGCGTCTTCCTCCTGACCCTCTATTACCACATCAAACATAAAGGGCTCTGGGGCTACTTGAAGACCTTCCTGGTCCACCCGTTCGGACCCTATCTGTTCCCGGTCAACATCCTGATGACCACCGTCGATGAGATTGCCAAGCCCTTGAGTCTCGGTTTGCGGTTGTTCGGCAACATGTTCGCCGGTGAGCTGGTGTTTCTGCTCATCGCGCTTTTGCCGTGGTGGGTGGCGTGGGCCCCCGGCATACTGTGGTCCATCTTTCACTTGCTCATCATCACGCTGCAGGCGTTTATCTTCATGGTCCTCACCATCATGTATCTGGCGATGGCGGCGACTCGGGAAGGCGACGCCCACTGAGCCCGGTTTCTTTCATCTTTTCATTCGAGGAGTCATTTTATGGTTGATCCGCAGCTTGCGTCGGTTATCGGCATGGTCTTTTCCTACACGGCCGTCGCCGTGGGCATCATCTTCGCGGGGGCCGCCCTGGGCTCAGCCCTCGGCTGGGGCCTCATCTGCTCCAAGTACATCGAGGGCATCGCCCGCCAACCGGAGATGTTGCCGACCTTGCGCATCCAGATGTTCATTACCGCGGGCCTCATGGAGTCGTTTCCGTTCATTGCCGCGGCCTTCGCCATGTACTTCACCTTCGTGAACCCGTTCGAGGGGGCGGCCGTGGCCGCCATCACGCACGTCGCCCATTAAGGTCAGACCGGGATACGCCCATACCATGCCGATATCCGTGACCCTCATCGTCCAGATGGTCACCTTCGCGGTGCTCATCGTATTCGTCAAGCGCTACCTCTGGGGGCCGCTTACGGCGGTCATGGAGCGTCGTCAGAAACGCATCGCCGATGGCCTGGCGGCGGCCGATCAGGGCCGCAAGGCGCTCGATGATGCGCAACGCCAGCAAGACGAGATCCTGGCCGTGGCGCGCGAACGTGCCGCCGAGATCCTGGACCATGCCGAGCGACGCTCGCGTGAGATCATCGAGGAGGCCCGCGAGCGCGCCCGCGCCGAAGGCGAGCATGCCATGGCGCTGGCGCGGGCCGAGGCCGAGGCCGAGATGACCCGCCTGCGCGAGCGCCTGCGCGCCGACGTCGCGCGCCTGGCCCTGGCCGGGGCCGAGCGCATCGTGGAGCGCGAGATCGATCGCCGCTTGCACGACCGGCTTCTCGAAGAAGTCGCGGGGCAGTTGTGATCCGCGACCAGCTGGCGGCGATTGCGCGCCCCTATGCCCGGGCGCTCATGGCGGTGCCCGGGAGCGACCGCGCCGCGCTGCTCGCGTCCCTCGAGGCCGTCGCCCAGGCGCTGTCCGATCCGGCGATCGCGGCGCTCGCCGAGAACCCCGGGATCCCGCGCGCTCGCCTGACCGCCGCACTGGTGCCCGACGCAGCCGACCAGTCGCTCGTGGCGCGCCTCATCGACGTACTGCTGAAAAATGACCGCCTAGCGGCGCTGCCGTGGATCGCGAAGACCTTTGCCGTTTTGAAAGACGAGGCCGAAAACCGCACGCGCGCCACCGTTACCACCGCCCAGCCCTTGAGCGAGTCCCAGCGCGAACGGTTGCGCACGGCGCTCGCCCGGCGCACCGGACATACCGTGGAACTGGTCGTGGAAACCGACGACCGCCTCCTGGCCGGCGTCATCGTCCAGCATGGGGATATGGTCCTCGACGGCTCGATCCGCGGCCGCCTGGCAGCCCTTGCCCATGCGTTAAGCCCTATCTAGAGGAATTCCTATGGCCTTGAAACCCAGCGAGATCTCGGAGCTCATCAAGCGGAGAATCGAAGACCTCTCTCCTCCGGCCCCGGCGTTGACCGGCACGATCATGAGCCTGAGCGATGGCATCGCGCGCGTCTATGGCCTAGCCGATGTCATGCAGGGGGAGATGCTCGAGTTCCCCGGCAACACCTTCGGGCTTGCCCTCAATCTCGAACGCGACGCGGTAGGCGCGGTCATCCTCGGGGACTACGAGCACCTCACCGAGGGCGATGTCGTCAAGGGCACGGGCCGCATTCTCGAGGTGCCCGTGGGTCCTGAGCTCCTCGGGCGCGTGGTCGACGCGCTCGGCCGCCCGCTCGACGCGCGCGGCGAGATCGCCGCCAAGGCGACGTCGCCGGTGGAGAAGATCGCCCCCGGCGTGGTCGCGCGCCGCTCGGTGACCCAACCCCTGCAGACCGGGATCAAAGCCATCGACGCCATGGTGCCGATAGGGCGCGGCCAGCGCGAGCTCATCATCGGCGACCGCCAGACGGGCAAGACCGCGCTCGCCATCGACGCGATCATCGCGCAGCGCGGCACCGGCGTCACGTGCATCTACGTCGCGGTCGGCCAAAAGGCCTCCAGCGTCGCGGCAGTAGTCCAGCGCCTGAAGGAGACCGGCGCCATAGAGCATACGATCGTGGTGGCGGCGACCGCCGCCGATTCCGCGGCCATGCAGTATCTCGCCCCCTACACGGGTTGCGCCATGGGTGAGTATTTCCGTGACCGCGGGCAGGATGCGCTCATCGTCTACGATGACCTCACCAAGCAGGCCTGGGCCTACCGCCAGATCTCACTGCTTTTGCGCCGGCCACCGGGACGCGAGGCCTATCCGGGCGATGTCTTTTATCTCCATTCCCGGCTCCTCGAGCGCGCCGCGCGCGTGAACGAGGAGTATGTGGAGCGTCAGTCGGGGGTCAAGGGGCGCACCGGCTCGCTCACCGCCCTGCCCATCATCGAGACCCAGGCCGGCGACGTCTCGGCGTTCGTACCGACCAATGTGATCTCGATCACCGATGGCCAGATCTTCCTGGAGACCGATCTCTTCAATTCCGGTGTTCGTCCCGCCATCAACGCCGGTCTGTCGGTCTCGCGGGTCGGCGGGGCGGCGCAGACCAAGATTATGAGAAAGCTGGGTGGAGGGGTGCGCCTGGCGCTTGCCCAGTACCGCGAGCTCGCGGCATTCGCGCAATTCGCATCCGACCTCGACCCGGCGACGCGCAAGCAGATCGATCGCGGGCGGCGGGTCACCGAGCTCATGAAGCAGGCCCAGTACCAGCCGCTGTCGGTAGCCGATATGGCGCTCTCGCTGCTTGCCGCCAATAGCGGAGCGCTTGACGACCTGCCGGTGGAGAAGGTCATCCCGTTTGATTCGGCGCTGCGGGCGGCGGCCCACGCCGCGCATGACGCGGCCTTGAAGGGCATCAACGAGAGCGGTGACTATAACGAGGACGTCATCGCCGCCCTGACGGGCTTCATCCAGCAGTTCAAGGCCCAAGGCGCCTACTGATGGCGCGCGGAAAGGAGATCCGGAACAAGATCCGCAGCGTGCAGAGCACGCAGAAGATCACCCGCGCCATGCAGATGGTGGCGGCCGCCAAGATGCGCAAGGCCCAGGAACGCATGCGCGCGACGCGCCCGTATGCCGAGGGTCTGGTGGCCATCATGCGCCATATCCGTGCCGCGCACCCCGAGTATCGCCATCCGCTGCTGGCCGTGCGGCCGGTCCGACGCGCGGCCGTGCTGGTCGTGACCTCCGATCGCGGTCTTGCCGGGGCGCTCAACGTCAATGTCCTGCGCGTCGCCGTGGGCCAGCTGAAGGAATGGGAGGAGGCGGGTATTCAGGGTGAGGTCGCGGTGTTGGGCAACAAGGGCGCGGCGTATTTTCGTAGACTCCGGGCCCCTGTGGTGGCCCAGCTCGCGCCGCTCGGAGACCGCCCAACCCTGCAGTCGATCATAGGGGTGGTCAAGGTCCTCGTCGACGCCTACCGCGAGGAGCGTCTTGACCGCATCGCGCTCGTCTACAGCCGCTTCGAGAACACCATGAGTCAGGTGGCGGTGATCGAGGACCTGCTGCCGCTGCCGGAGCCTGGACCGGACGTCAACCGGCACCGCTGGGACTACCTCTATGAGCCGGAGGCCCAGGATGTCCTGTCCGACATCCTGACGCGTTATGTCGAGACGCGTGTCCACGGGGTCGTGATCGAGAATCTCGCGAGCGAACAGGCGGCGCGCATGGTGGCCATGCGCGCCGCGACCGACAACGCCGGACGTTTGATCGGCGATCTGAAATTGGCCTACAACAAGGCGCGCCAGGCGGCGATCACGCAGGAAATCGCAGAGATCGTAAGCGGCGCGTCGGCGGTCTAGGGGGTTAGGATGTCAGCCGGAAAGATTGTGCAGGTGATAGGGGCGGTGGTCGACGTGGAGTTCGAGCGTGCGACGATCCCGAAGATCTACGACGCCCTCAAGGTGACGGATACCAACCTTGTGCTCGAGGTCCAGCAGCAGCTCGGCGACGGCGTCGTGCGCACCATCGCCATGGGGTCGAGCGACGGCCTGAAGCGCGGCTTGGCCTGCGTCAATACCGGTCGCCCCATCGAGGTGCCCGTGGGTGCCGCCACGCTCGGACGGATCATGGACGTGCTCGGCCGTCCGATCGACGAGCAGGGTCCGGTGGCAAGCGAGATGGTGCGCGGTATCCACCGTCCCCCGCCGCGCTTCGACGAGTTGGCCGCGAGCACCGAGGTGCTGGAGACCGGCATCAAGGTGATCGACCTCATGTGCCCGTTCGCCAAGGGTGGCAAGGTGGGGCTGTTCGGCGGCGCCGGCGTCGGCAAGACCGTCAACATGATGGAGCTCATCCGCAATATCGCCATAGAGCACAGCGGATACTCGGTGTTCGCGGGGGTCGGCGAGCGCACGCGCGAGGGCAACGACTTCTATCATGAGATGAAGGAAGGCGGGGTGCTCGACAAAGTGGCGCTTGTCTACGGCCAGATGAATGAACCGCCGGGCAATCGCCTGCGCGTGGGGCTCACCGGCCTTACCATCGCCGAGCACTTTCGCGACGAGGGGCGTGATGTCCTTTTGTTCATCGACAACATCTATCGCTACACCCTGGCAGGCACGGAGGTCTCGGCGCTCCTCGGGCGTATGCCCTCGGCGGTCGGCTATCAGCCAACCCTGGCCGAGGAGATGGGCGTCCTCCAGGAGCGCATTACCTCGACCAAGACCGGCTCTATTACATCCGTCCAGGCGGTCTACGTCCCGGCGGACGACCTCACCGACCCGTCGCCGGCGACCACCTTCGCGCACCTCGATGCCACGGTCGTGCTTTCGCGGCAGGTGGCCGAGCTCGGCATCTATCCGGCGGTCGACCCGCTCGATTCCACGAGCCGCCAGCTCGATCCGCAGGTCATAGGCGAGAATCACTACGACACGGCGCGCAAGGTCCAGTCGATTCTCCAGCGCTACAAGGAGCTCCAGGACATCATCGCCATTCTCGGTATGGACGAGCTATCGGCTGATGACAAGCTCATCGTGACGCGCGCGCGCAAGATCCAGCGCTTCCTTTCGCAACCATTCTTTGTGGCCGAGGTCTTTACCGGTACGCCCGGCACCTATGTGCCGCTGAAGGAGACCATCCGCGGCTTCAAGGCGATCGCCGAAGGGGAGTACGATGAAATACCCGAGCAGGCCTTTTACATGGTGGGCACGATAGACGAAGCGCTCGCCAAGGCGCGGCGGCTCTGATCGGTCATGGACAGCTTTCGCATCGACATCGTCAACGCCGAGGGCCCTTTGTTCTCGGAGGACGCGGCGCTCGTCATCGCGCCCTTGCGCGACGGTGACGCGGGTTTCCTGCCTGGCCATTCGCCGCTGCTGGCCATCCTTCGGGCCGGCGCCCTGCGCGTGCAGGATGCGGATGGCGGGGAGCAGGCCTTCTATGTGAGCGGCGGGTTCGTCGAGGTCCAGCCGCGCCATGTCATGGTGCTTGCCGATGTCGGCGAGCGCGCCGCGGATATCGACGAGGCGCTGGCGGCGCGTGCGGTCGAGGACGCCGCGCGGCGCGCCGAGGAGCAGGCCGGCAAGACCGATTATGCGCATGCCGAGGCAGAGCTGGCGCAGGCCATCGCGCGCCTGTCGGTGGTGCGGCGCTATCGGTCACGAACACCCTATTCGGCACCGGAGCATACGCGGTAGGGGCGAGACCCTCGCATCGATAGGCGCGACAGGATAGGATGGGCTCAAAGCCCACCCTAAGCCTCAGCCAGGGTATCAAACGGCAAGTCCGCCTGTGGGGCCGGGCCCCCGGGGTGTTAGGAACATCGTCCCGGTGGCGCAGGGGGTCGGAGTCCCCTGTCCGGGGGTCGGCGATGGCCGGGTAACGCACGGCGCTTAAGGCCAGATGGGGCGTATGCGCGTCCGCTGTCGGGGCGCGATCGAATGGGGTCTGCCGACACCTGGGGCCGGAAAAGAGTCGGGCGACGTTAATACTTTTTCATGGCAGGTCGCATGGTGATCACCAAGGGCAAGGTCGTGTCATTGACCTACACGCTGCGGGATGGGCGTGGCGAGATCTTCGAACACACGGATGTCCCGATCTCCTATCTCCACGGGTCGGGGGAGGGTTTATTCGAGAAGATCGAAAACGCCCTCGAGGGCCTGGAGGTTGGGGGATCCGTCGACATCGAGCTTACGCCTGCCGAGGGTTTTGGCGAGCATGACCCGGCACTCACGTTCACGGACGATATCGCCAACGTCCCCCCCGAGTATCAGCATGTCGGGGCCGAGGTCGAGGCCGAGAATGAGCAGGGCGAGACAGTCCGTTTCGTGGTGACCGCGATCGCCGATGGTAAGCTCACGGTCGATGCCAACCACCCGCTTGCCGGCCAGACGGTGCGCTTTGCGGTCACCGTGCAGGCGATCCGTGATGCGACCCCCGAGGAACAGCGTCTCGGCCAACTCACCTCACCCCTGCACTAGGCCATCGGCCCTTTGGGCATTGCCTTTAACCCCTGGGGCCGCTCTAATACCGAACTTATGCAGGCCCCGGCTCCTTCTCTCGAGATCATCGTCCTGGCGGCAGGCCAAGGGCGGCGCATGGCATCGGCCTTGCCCAAGGTCCTGCACACGCTTGCCGGGCGTCCCTTGCTGGCGCACGTCCTCGATACCGCCACGGCGCTTGCGCCGCGCGCCATCCATGTGGTCTATGGTCACGGCGGCGAGCACGTTCGCGCCGCGTTCCCAAACGCGCCGCTGGACTGGGTCTTGCAGGCCGAGCCGCGTGGCACCGGGGACGCGGTGCGTTGCGCGTTGCCGCGGCTTGCCGAGGATGCCCTGACCCTTGTGCTTTTGGGGGATGTGCCCCTTATCACCCCGGACACCCTGAAGACCCTGTGCGCGCGCGCCACTGCCGGGCTCGCCTTGCTGACCTTCGAGGCTGCCCACGAAAACCAGTACGGCCGCATTGTGCGCGACGACCAGGGGCGTGTCGTGCGCATCGTGGAGTGGCGCGACGCTGATGACGCGCAACGGGCGCTACGTGAGGTCAATAGCGGCGTACTGGCGGCCCCCGCCGCATATCTGCGCCGATGGATCCCGCGCCTGTCCGCCGCCAACGCCCAGGGCGAGCTCTACCTCACGGACGCCATAGCGCTTGCGGTCGCAGACGGGGTGCCGGTCGCTACCGCCTCTCCCGAGCATGTCACCGAGGTGGAGGGGGTCAACAGCCGCGCCGATCTCGCTATCCTGGAGCGTGCCTTTCAGGAACGGCAGGCGGCGGCGCTGATGGCGGCCGGTGTGCAGCTCATGGATCCGCGGCGCCTCGATGTCCGGGGCCTGTTGATTGCCGGGCGCGATGTCCAAATCGACGTCAACTGTGTCTTCGAGGGCCGTGTGGAGCTCGCCGATGACGTACGCATAGGGGCGCATTGTGTCATCCGCAACAGCCGCATCGCGCGCGGCGCGCGCATCGAGGCCCAGACGATCATCGACGGCGCGGAGGTAGGCCCCGAGTGCGTGGTGGGCCCCTTCGCGCGCCTGCGTCCGGGCACCGTACTCGGCGGTCGCGCGCGTGTCGGCAATTTCGTGGAGGTCAAGGCCGCGCGCGTGGGCCCGGACACCAAGATCAACCATCTGAGCTACGTCGGGGACGCCATGATCGGCCAGGGCGTCAATATCGGCGCGGGCGTCATCACCTGTAATTACGACGGGGCGCGCAAGCATCGCACGATCATCGGTGATCACGCGTTCATCGGATCCGACACGCAATTGGTGGCCCCTGTCGAGATCGGGGCCGGCGCCACTATAGGTGCGGGGTCCACGGTCACGAAAGACGCACCGGCAGGTGAGCTCACCCTCAGTCGGGCGGTCCAGAAAACGGTCAGCGGTTGGCGGCGCCCGGAGAAGCAGGCGCGCCCCGACAAGGAGTGATCCATGTGTGGAATCGTAGGCGCAGTCGCGCAACGCAACGTGGTACCCATCTTGATCGAGGGCCTAAAGCGCCTCGAGTACCGGGGCTATGACTCGGCGGGCATCGCCGTCATCGATCATGAGCACTGCCTGGCCCGCACCCGCTCGGTGGGCAAGGTCCGTGAGCTGGAGGGGCGGCTCGACGCCCATATGGAGGGCACCACCGGCATCGCGCATACCCGCTGGGCCACGCATGGACGCCCGGCGACCGAGAACGCCCACCCGCACATCTGCCGCAAGACCGTGGCGCTCGTCCATAATGGCATCATCGAGAACCACGCGACCTTGCGACGCGCGCAGATGCAGCTTGGTTACGAGTTCACCTCCGAGACCGACACCGAGGTTATCGTCCACGAGATCTATCGGCGGCTCGA
The DNA here is from genome assembly GCF_003333315.1 of Acidiferrobacter thiooxydans. Lineage (GTDB taxonomy): Bacteria > Pseudomonadota > Gammaproteobacteria > Acidiferrobacterales > Acidiferrobacteraceae > Acidiferrobacter > Acidiferrobacter thiooxydans. Next base: position 1,731,998 of record NZ_PSYR01000002.1, on the reverse strand, counting down.
GGAGACCTCCGATCTGCTGGCGGCCGTGCGCGCGGCCCTCCCGTCCCTGCGCGGGGCCTATGCCCTGGGCGTCATCACCAACCGCGAGCCCGATCGGCTGGTCGCCGCCCGGCGCGGCAGTCCGCTTGTCATCGGTGTTGGCATAGGCGAACACTTCATCGCCTCGGACGTCGCCGCCCTTTTGCCCGTGACCCAGCGTTTCATATTTCTCGAAGAGGGCGACATCGCCGATGTCACCCGCGATGCCGTCACCATCTACGATGCGCAAGGCGCGCGCGTGGAACGCCCCATAAAACAGAGCAAGCTGTCGGCCGACGCCGCCGCGCGCGGCGAGTACCGGCACTACATGCTCAAAGAGATCCACGAGCAGCCACGCGCGATCGCCGATACCCTGGAAAACCGCATCGGCCTGGAGCGTGTCTATGAGCAGGCCTTTGGTCATGCCGCCACGGACCTGTTCGCGGACATCGAGGCCGTACAGATCGTGGCCTGCGGCACGAGCTATCATGCCGGGCTTATCGGACGCTATTGGCTCGAGGGTCTGGCGAGCCTGCCGTGCACGGTCGAGGTGGCAAGCGAGTTTCGGTACCGCAAGCCGCGCGTCGCCCCCCATACGCTCTTTGTGACACTCTCGCAGTCCGGCGAGACCGCCGATACCCTGGCGGCCCTTGCCTATGCGCGCGAACTCGGCTTCGCACACACGCTCGCGATCTGCAATGCCCCGGAGAGCTCGCTCGTGCGCGGCTCGGAGCTTGTGCTTATGACCCAGGCCGGCCCCGAGATCGGGGTGGCCTCGACCAAGGCCTTCACCACCCAGCTCGTGGCGCTGCTCCTGCTGGTCGCGGTGCTGGGTCGTCGTCATGCCCTGAGCCCCGAGGGCGAGACGCATATCGTCCAGCTACTGCGTAGCCTCCCCGGCCAGATCGAGCAAGTCCTCGGTCTCGATGCCGCGGTCCAGGCGTGGGTCCCGTTCTTTGCCAACAAGCAGCACGCGCTGTTCCTTGGCCGTGGCACCCAGTACCCGGTGGCCATGGAGGGGGCCTTGAAGTTGAAGGAGATCTCCTACATCCACGCGGAGGCCTATCCGGCCGGTGAATTGAAGCACGGGCCGCTCGCGCTCGTGGACTCGGACATGCCGGTGGTGGCGGTGGCCCCGAACAACGAACTCCTGGAAAAGCTGCAATCGAACCTGCAGGAGGTGAGGGCGCGCGGGGGGGAGCTGTTCGTATTCGCCGATGCCCAGAACGCTATTCGCGAAGATGCCCAGACGCACGTCATCACGGTGCCCCCGACCGACGATCTGCTGGCCCCGATCGTCTACACGGTGCTCCTGCAGCTGCTCGCCTACCATGTGGCGGTGTCCAAGGGTGCGGACATCGACCAGCCCCGGAACCTCGCCAAGTCGGTGACCGTCGAATAACAGGATCGTCACGGATGCCGTTCTCTCATACCTACCCACACCCGTTCAGACATATCTAAACCGATTCAGCGCCGAGTTCCTGCTTCACCGACGCCGGGTTTACCTGGGTCTTGCGACCCGAGCCAGAGCCTTCCACTTCTCCGGGCCTTCCATAACCCCGCAGCTCGCCTTCTAGGCCGATTTTGCGGATTGCCGATCGGCGCCAAAATCGACAACGGAAGTGCCGGGCAACCGCTTCCTTCGACTCGAAGAGGCCTAGGGGCCGGACTTCGTGGCCGTCCCGCAATTCGTAAGTGCCCCCAACACCTTTAAACTTCCGGCAAGCCGAGTGCCGAGCTAAATTCGGGCACGATATCCAAAGCCTAACCGCCCCGCCACATGACGATGTTGTCTGGCCGAGGATCGAGAGGCTCGGCCGCCGGTGCGCCAGGCGCCTTACGCAAGATCGGGCCGCAAGGGATGACCGTGCCCCGGCTTGTCGTAAGCGTCTAAGCACCCCGCCACCCTCACCCAGCGAACCCCGAGATCCCTCCGGTCTTTAGGCTTCCGCACAGAATCGCCCACCGCCGCCGGCTGATAGGCACGGTGCACCGAGCGAGGATCGCATGCCTCCGGGGCGGGCTCGTTACTCTCCACATGCCGGCCTGCAACGGCACATTGGCAGGTCCCGCCCCGGAACAGAATCGCGGCGCGCCCGCCGCATTGCGAGCATGGTATCGCGGTGCAACTAAGGGCCCCGCCAAGCCCCATTGCCCTCGTTATCCAGCCACCCGCGTTCTGCACCGGATTCGCGCAAATGACCGCCGCCACTGCCCCTCATTAAGGCGGGCCCCCACCGCAACGCCAGCGGACGCGCCCCGCTGCGTTGTTTATAAAGGGATTTCCGGAGAACCGTCGATAAAGTCATCCCGGCATGACTATTGCTACCTGTACCAACAAGTAGCCCAAAAGAGACGCTGAGAAATGAGCTTGATGAAACCTATACCTTCAAACGTCACGACGATTCGCCCGCTCTACATTCAGCTCAAAGAACGCATCCGCTCCGATATCTTGGACGGTACGTACACGACCCATGCGCAAATGCCCTCGGAAAGTGACATGGTTCGGATGTTTAACGTCAGCCGAACCACGGTCCGCCAAGCCTTAAGGGACCTGCAGACAGAGGGCCTCATCTACAAGATCCCCGGCAAAGGTTCCTTCGTCACGCGCCCCAAGGCCGTCCAGGAGCTTGTGTCCCTGCAGGGCTTTGGTGAGGCTATGATCGCCAAGGGTTATGAAACCTTTTCCACGGTCATCGCGACGAAAGATGGTATCCATAACAAGGTAGCGGCGCAAAAGCTCAAGATCGACATGGCGAGCATCATGGAGATCCGCAGGGTCCGCTACCTCAATCGAGAGCCCATCTCCCTCGACGTGACCTATGTCCCAAGCTCTATCGGCAGGGCCTTGCTCATGGAAGACCTCTCCTCCACGGACATATTTTTCCTCCTCGAAAATAAGCTCGGTACGCCACTTGGCAAGGCCGAGCTCGCGATCGAATCCGTCCTCTCCGATGAGGCGGTGTCGCGGCTCCTGAAAGTCGAGGAGGGGTCCCCCATCTTAAAGCTTGAGCGCCTTACTTATACAGAAAACGACCGGCCTATCGATTACGAGCACCTTTACTGTCGGGGCGATGCACTGAAATACATGATTACCCTTGAGAGACGCGGGAGGCGCGGATGATGAAAGCGGCGATACAGGAACGCCAAGTGGATGTGCTGGTCATCGGTGGCGGCACGGCGGGCCCGATGGCGGCCATCAGGGCCAAGGAGTCCGACCCGAGCTTGTCGGTATTATTGATCGAGAAGGCCAACGTAAAGCGCAGCGGCGCCATATCCATGGGCATGGATGGCCTCAACAATGCCGTGATCCCAGGCCACTCTACGCCCGAGCAATACGTGCGAGAGATCACTATAGCAAACGACGGTATCGTCAACCAAAAAGCCATACTGGCTTACGCCACCAATAGCTTTCAGATGATTCAAAGGCTGGATAAATGGGGCGTCAAGTTCGAGAAAGACGACACCGGCGAGTATGCCGTCAAGAAGGTCCACCATCTCGGCAACTACGTCCTTCCCATGCCCGAGGGCCATAACGTCAAAAAAATTCTCTACCGCCAACTGCGAAAAAATCGCGTCGAGATCTCCAATCGTTATAAGGTAACACGCATCCTGGTCGACGACCGGCGGCGCGTCGCTGGCGCCGTCGCGGTGGACACGCGCACTGCCGAGATCACCATCATCAAGGCTCGCGCGGTCATCTTGTGTACGGGGGCTGCGGGACGGCTTGGCCTACCCTCATCCGGATATCTCTTTGGGACCTACGAGAACCCGACCAATGCCGGTGATGGCCATGCCATGGCCTTCCATGCGGGCGCCGAGTTGTCGGGTATCGAATGCTATCAGATCAATCCGCTCATCAAAGATTATAACGGCCCCGCCTGCGCCTATGTGACGGGGCCTCTCGGGGGTATACCGCCAACGCCCGCGGAGAGCGGTTTATCGAGTGCGACTATTGGAGCGGGCAGATGATGCTGGAATTCTTCAAAGAGTTGCAGGGCGGTAACGGACCTGTCTTCCTCAAAGTCAACCACTTGGCAGAGGAGACGATCGCCACCATAGAAAATATATTACATACCAATGAGCGTCCAAGCCGGGGTCGGTTCCATGCCAACAGAGGCACGGATTATCGGCACGACATGATCGAAATGCACATATCGGAAATCGGGCTCTGTAGCGGCCATAGTGCATCGGGGATCTGGGTGAATGAGCGCGCGCAAACGACGATAAAAGGTCTGTATGCGGCGGGGGACGCGGCGTGCGTACCGCACAACTATATGTTGGGCGCGTTTGTCTATGGGGAGATCGCGGGCGTCGAGGCCGCGAATTACTGTAAGGACACACCGCTTTATGAATACGATGCCGGCTATGTCGAACAAGAGGTCGCGCGGATTCGCGCGCCGCTAGCCAAGATCGGCGGCCTCACCCCCTATCAGGCCGAGTATAAAATCCGGCGCCTCGTCAACGACTACCTGCAACCCCCCAAGGTGACTAAAAAAATGGAGATCGCGCTGCATCGCTTCGCCGAGATCCGTGAGGACTTGTCGGAGTTAACCGCTGATTGCCCACACAATCTGCTGCGCGCGCTCGAGGTTTACGACATATTGGACTGCGCGGAAATGGCGGCGACCGCCTCTTTGTATCGGACGGAAAGTCGCTGGGGTCTCTACCACTACCGTGTCGATCACCCGGAAAAGGACGACGAAGACTGGTTTTGCCACGTCCAGCTTTTTAAAGACGAGACGGGCGGGAAGGCCTGCAAAAGCATACCCGTAGAGCCCTATGTCTACGAACCCAATGATCACGAAAAACAGGCTTACGACAAGCTGCGCATCCTCACCAAAGAGATGGCCTAACTCACCTAACGCGGGGAACGACATGGCGACGACGAATATGAAGGTAAAGGTCCCGGTGACCGTGGACGCAGATAAATGCATTGCCGCTAAGGGCTGTACGGTGTGCGTGGACGTCTGCCCCCTGGATGTCTTGATCATCGACATGGAAAAGGGTGTGGCGCTGATGCAGTACGACGAGTGCTGGTACTGCACGCCCTGCGAGGTCGATTGCCCGACCCAGGCGGTGACCGTCGAGATCCCTTATCTCCTGAAGTGACATGACGTAGTCGTCGAGACCACCCAACCACCCAACCGACCAACTGACCATTGGAGTACGCCATGGAAGCGAAGGGGAGTGCCCCAAGCAACGATTCCGATGTCCGCCGCCTGGCGGTCATCAACGCCCTCGAGCTTGATGAGCCAGAGGCGCTCGCCCTTATCTTGGAAAGCTTCGGCGACGAAGAGGCGGTCGTGCGGGCTGAGGCGGCGCGAGCGATCGCGGAGATTCCGGGACCGCATATGCTTGTGCCGTTGCTTGGCTTGCTGGAAGACCCGGACGAGGCCGTACGGCGCGCGGCCGCAGACACCTTGGCCGAGTGTAATCAGGAGTACCTGCGCGACATCTACGAGACCTGGATCGTATCCGACAAGCCGTTCACGCGGGCGGCGGTATTGCGTGCGGTACGGCCCCTCAAGATTGAGGGCGCCGCACGCTACGCCCTTTTGGGCCTCAAAGACGCATCGATACCGGTGCGCATAGAAAGCGTGGGCGTGCTCGGCTATCTGCAGGACCCGTCTTACTTGAAGGACCTAGCCCAGATGGCCCTGCAAGACAAAAGTCCCGACGTCCGGCGTATCGCCATGGGGGCCATTAGCTATCGCCTTACGCCCGAGACCGCAGCCGCCGCCATTGCGGGCCTCAAGGATGCGGCCTGGCAGGTCCGCGAGGAAGCGGCGGCCTCTATCGCCAAATTGAAGGCGACGGATGCCGGCGCCGCTCTCGTGCAAGGCCTTGGGAAGGAGACCTATTGGCAGGTGATCGCCAAGATCTTGGTGGCCTTGGGCCGGATCCGCTATGCCAATGCGGTGCAAGCTGTGGCCGAAATGCTTTCGTACTCGGTCAGCAATGTCCGTAAGGAGGCGGCCATATGCTTAGGTGAAATCGGCGACGCGCGCGCCCTCCCGTGGCTTAAGGAGGCGCTGCTGGACCGTGATCCGGATGTCAAAAAGCTCGCGGCCTGGGCGATCACCAAGATCGAGCTCGGATAGGAGGACGGACCATGGCCTTTGTGGTGACTGATAATTGTATTCAGTGCAAGTATATGGATTGCGTGGCCGTCTGCCCGGTGGATTGTTTCCACGAGGGCCCCAATTTTTTGGTCATCGACCCCGTCGAATGCATCGATTGCACCCTCTGCGAGCCCGAATGCCCGGCGCAGGCCATCTTCAAGGCGGAGGATGTCCCGGAGGAATACCAAGACTACATAGGTATAAACGCCGAATTAGCCCAACATTGGCCGACGGTGACGGAGAAGGCGCCGCCCCTGCCGACCGCGGAAGAGTGGGACGGTCGCCCGAACAAAAGGGAATGGCTCGTGGTCGAGGAGTCTGTCCGATGGGCGAAGTGATTGCGCGCGCAGGGGCCGAGACTTCAAGAGAGGCTGAGCCGGGTTTGTGCTTGGGCGGCGGCTACAAGTATCAGGATCTGTTTTCGGATCGTGGTCTGGCGCGACTGGACGACGATTTTCTCGCCTATCTAGAGGGGCATGACGCCGCCCTGCGCCTCAGCCTCCGCGATTGGCGCCTGGGCCGCTTGGAGTTATCAGGGCAGGCGCTCGGTGCGATGCTGCTTCCCGTGGCGCGCCACCTGGAGGCCTTTGTCGCCCGGCTTTTTGCTATCACGTCCGCCGTTGATCTCCTGCGCGAACAGACGGCGAGCCATAGTGTGGTCATGGCCTTCAAGAAGGAGTTTGTACAGCGCCGGGCCCGCCGCCATCAAGGCGGGTGCGCGCGCTCCTTTGCCGATCTCGAGGCATGGCTTAGCGAGGAAATCCACAAAGCCGGGCTTCCTTCCGCGGATCGGGAGTGGGCGATCGCGCGCCTAGCGATGGAGTGGCTTGCGCAAGAGGCCCATTTCCCGGCCGAGCTCGACCGTCTTGCGCAATGGTGCGCGTGGGCCTTAACGGACCCCGATGCGCGGCGCTCGGTCGCAGATTGGTCCAGTTTTCGTTTGCCGCAACGCCTAGACCCCGCGCGCCTCGTGCCCTTGGACCGCGTTGCATGGGAGGGGGTCGGTGAGGCGCACAGTGTGCCAGAGGCCGAAGGGCGCAGGCGCGACGGGTTTTCCTTAACCGATACGCGCATGGGGGCGCGTGCCGTGCAAAACGAGGCGCATTATTGCCTCTACTGTCACGATCACGATGGCGACTTCTGTTCCAAGGGATTCCCCGAGAAAAAAGGGGCTGCGATCGGCACCTTTAAGCGCGACGCGTTTGGGACCCTGTTAACGGGCTGTCCGCTCGGTGAAAAGATCTCCGAGATGCAGCTCTTGAAGCGCGACGGCTTTGGCGTGGCGGCGCTGGCGATGATCATGGCGGATAACCCCATGATACCCGCCACCGGGCATCGCATCTGCAATGATTGCATGAAGGCCTGCGTATACCAGAAGCAGGATCCGGTCAATATTCCCGAAGTCGAAACCCGCGTCCTGACCGATGTTCTGGGCCTGCCATGGGGGGTCGAGATCTACGACCTCTTTACGCGCTGGAACCCTCTCCGCAATCGCCAATACCTCCCCAAAGCCTACAATGGCCGCAAGGTTCTGGTGGCGGGTCTTGGGCCCGCCGGCTTTACCATGGCGCACTACCTCACGCAGGAAGGGTGCGCTGTGGTTGGCATAGACGGGCTGAAGATCGAGCCGCTACCACTTGCGTGGCGACAGGGCCCGGTCCGCGACTATGGCGAGATGCTGGAAGACATGGATGAGCGCATCCTCTATGGTTTCGGGGGTGTCGCGGAATATGGCATTACCGCTCGATGGGATAAGAATTTCCTGAAGCTCGTATATCTAAGCCTTGCCCGTCGCACGCGCTTCCAGGCCTTCGGGGGCGCGCGCTTAGGGGGCACGGTGACCCTCGACGATGCGTGGGCCCTGGGCTTCGATCATGTGTGTATCGCAACGGGCGCCGGGCTTCCGCGCATGGTACCCATGGGCGAGAGCTTACCGCGCGGCATGCGTCAAGCGAGCGACTTCCTCATGGCGCTTCAGCTTACCGGGGCTGGCAAGCGCAGCAGCCTGGCGAACCTCCAGGTCCGGCTTCCGGCCGTGGTGATCGGCGGCGGACTGACCGCCGTGGATACCGCCACCGAGGTGCAGGCTTACTACGTGCGCCAGGTCGAGAAGGTCTATGAGCGCTGTGTCGCCATGGGAGCGGACGGGCTATATGCGGGTCTCTGCGCGGAGGATCGGCACATCCTCGATGAGTTCCTGGACCACGGCCGGGCCATCCAAGAGGAGCGCGCGCGGGCGGCGGCGGCCGGCGAGAAGCCCGATTTTGCGCCACTCCTGCGTCGCTGGGGTGGTGTCACGCTCGCGTATCGCAAAGCCATGACTCAGTCGCCTGCTTATACCCGCAACCATGAGGAGCTCAGAAAGGCCATGCAAGAGGGGATCTTGTATGCCGAGAACGTCGAGCCTTTGCGAACGGAGTTGGATGGTTACGGGCACATAAAGGGCATGGTGTTTCGGCGCACGACCGAGCAGGACGGCGCATCCCTTGGCGGAGCCGATGTCGTGCTTCCTGCACGGGCCGTCTTCATCGCGGCAGGTACGGTCCCCAACACCATCTACGAGCGCGAACATCCCGGCACCTTTGTGCTCGACGGCCATCACTTCGCCACCTATGCGGCCTCTAGTTCCGGTCTTTGCGCGGCACCCGTGGCCGCGCATGCCAAGGCCGTCGAATGCGCCCCGTTTACGTCCTATGCGCGCGGTGCTTATCGGGTGAGCTTTATAGGTGACACCCACCCTGTCTTCCATGGGAGCGTCGTCAAGGCCATAGCGTCGGCCAAGGCGACCTACCCGCAAATCATGGCGGTCTTGGGCGCAAGGCCTTCGGCCGACAACGATCTGAAGGCCTTCCAATCCCGCTTGCATGACGCACTGAGCGCGCGTGTCGTGCGCGTCGACTGTCGCAATCCCGCGGTGACCGAACTCTGGGTGCGCGCCCCGCTCGCGGCGCGCAACTTCAAACCCGGGCAGTTCTTTCGTCTCCAAACGTTCGAGACGGAAAGCGCCATGCAATCCGGGACCCGCCTTCAGATCCCGCTCCTTACCGTAAGTGGCGCGGGTGTCGAGGGCGATGCGATTCGGCTCATGGTTCTGCAGTGGGGGACCGGCCCCCGCCTCGTGGGCCGCCTGAAGCCAGGCGATCCCTTGGTGCTCATGGGCCCCGCGGGCGCCCCCACCGATATTCCGCGGGGCCAGACGATTCTGATCGTGGCCGGGCGCTGGGGGGCGGCGGTGATGCTGGACATAGGCCCCGCCCTGCGCGCTGCCGGCAATCGCATCCTTTATGTGGCGGCGTTTGCGCAAGCCGGTGAATTGGACCACCAAGACGAGCTCGAGGCCGCCGCCGACCAAATCGTCTGGTGCACGGCCAGCGGGCCGCAGATCCCGGCGCGCAGGCCCCAGGATTGCGCAACGACCGCTTCGGATATCGTGGCCTTGCTGCAGTCCTACGGCGATGGCGCAATTGGCCCCATGGCGGGGCTCGCGATTCCGCTTCGCGAGGTCGATCGCTTGATGGTCATGGGGTCCACTGGGTTACTCAAGGCCTTCCAGGCCTCCTTACAAGGCCCCCTGAAGCCCCATTTCCGGGCCGATGTCCATGTGACCGCCACAGTCGGCAGTCCCATGCAATGCATGATGAAGGGCGTTTGCGCGCAATGCTTGCAGTGGCAGATAGACCCGAAAACAGGCCAACGGACCAATGCGGTCTTTAGCTGCGCGGGGCAGGATCAGCCATTACGTTCCGTCGACCTGGATCACCTGACGGCAAGACAAACACAAAACCGACTCCTGGACCAGGTCTCCAGCCATTGGCTGCACTTTATAGCAAGCCCGGAATCGAGGTGATGATCGCTATGGACCGCATCGTAAAGATGTTCAAAGGACTCGCCATCGCCTACAGAAACGAGCTTAGCCGCTGCCAAAGCTGCGGCATGCCGCTCGCTTATGACCGTCATCCAAGGCCCGGCCAGATCTATTGCAGTTATTGCCACGATGGCGCGTCCTTCCTCAACGAAGGCACGACGCTCCGCGCCATGCAAGATAAGGTCGACGCGCTTTTGGTGGCCAGGCGCGCCCCGCCTCTGCTGCGCCTTTATATGCGCTTGCGGCTCATGACGCTCCAAAGGTGGCGCGGCTCGGCGCTCTCCCGGTCGCAAGGCGCAGGGGCTGTAAAGGCGCGAGAGTAGGGCCACGAGAGTAGCGGTCCTCGCCGCCGCGGCGGGCGATGTCGTGGACAGCCGCCAATTTCTTGCCGACCGCAAGCCTGACAGGGCAGAGGGCGCGCGCGAAGGCGGACATTAAATGGCCCGGTTTCATGTCCGGCCGCGTGTCGGACACCTACGAAACCGCCGCCCTGTGGCCCATCATCGATCTTTCACTTTACCTCTCCCGGCGTCAAATGGTCGCGCTAGGCCTCCGTGCGTCAGTTGCCCCGATGCCTTGGGGCGAGTCGTCGGGGCATTGGCCTACCTACCCCATCGCCGCAACGCGCCCGTTGTTTCCGGCCTCGTGTAGCGCCCATCGTTCCATATCATTGGGCCCAGAGTGTCTGCACCAGGGACAGGCACATGGCACGCGTGCGCTCCCTCATGGTGCGGGCATAGCCTTCCCGCGCTACGCCGAATGTGTCCGCATCCCGTTGATATTACAAGAGATTATGTCCGTTTCCTCGATGGTATGCTTATTGCTCTGCGTGTAGGTACTCGTTCCAATATGCTGGGGGTTCCGCAATGTTCAGATTCACGAAAGGGGTAGTGCTCTGCGGGCTTTGTGTGGCACCTGCCATTTACGCCAAGACGATCACGATTAGTATCGGCTACCAAAGTATGTGTACCGATACCTACCCTGCAGGCTCCGCTATCAAGGGCCTGCACCTCCTCGAGAAGTACCTCCCGCACACCGGCAAATACAAAGGCGTGAAGTATCGCATCATCTGGCGTAACTACAGCTCCGGCGCGCCCATCACCAACATGATGATGGCCAATAAGCTCGATTTCGGTACCATGGGCGACTATCCGCTCGTCGTAAACGGCGCCAAATTCCAGCAGACACCATCCAGGCGTTCCTATCTCATTACCATGACCGGCTACAACCTCGATGGCGCCGGTAACGCCATCGATGTCCCTGTCAATTCCCCCATAACCAACATCAAGCAACTAAAGGGCAAAGATATCTCGACGCCCGTAGGCAGCTCATCATGGGGCATGCTCTATGAGATGGCTGCCGACAACCACATTCCCATTTCCGACTTCCATATCGTCAACCAAAGCCCGATGGCGGGCATAGCCGCCATTACCGCCCACAAAATTGCAGCCCATGCGGATTTCTGCCCGATCTCCGAATACATGGAGTACAAGCATGTAGGCCGAATCATCTATAGCGGCGCAAAGACACATGTGCCCTACCTTCATGGCGCGGTTGTGACCTCCTCATTTGCCAAAAAATATCCAGCAATCGTCGTGGCCTATGTGAAATCCGTGATCGCAGCCGATCGCTGGATCGCCCGTGACCCATACAAAGCCAGTAAATTGCTGTCCCGTTGGACCATGATCCCAAAAGAGGTGCTCTACCTGTACTTTAGTCACGGCGGCTATCTCACACTCAACCCCGTCATAACATCGAAATGGGTTAAAACTCTCAATTATGATCACAGCATCCTGGCGCGCTACGCCCACATTCCTCCGCTCAACATGAACGACTGGGTCCAACCGAAATACCTTAAGACCGCCTATAAACAGATGGGTCTCAACTACCGCAAACAGTTCGGCGCGCCTTATAACCCCATGGCCAATATTCATAGGAGCCCGGAGATCTGGTTCAAGGGTTCTGGAATCCATAAGTACAAGGGGGTCAAGGCCATGCTCCTGGCGGCTAAGGCCTCTGCCGCCAAGCATCGCGTTATAAACGCGACGTACGTCTATGACCACGCGACGGGATTGAAGCTCTTCGGGAACTACGCGTTTTACACCATCGATGGGGGCAAGGTAGACGCCTTCATGACACTAAGCGGTGCCAAACAGGCCGCCGCCAATGGGCCTGTCTACACCTATACGGAAGCGCTGAAGAAACTGTAACGAGGACGCTAGATGACCGCAGATGGGCTTGGCGCACGGGGTCTGCGGAAGACGGTATGCCAGGGCGTACATGGGGGCTTATATGGACAAAATCATGGCGGGAGTGACGCAGCGCGGACAAAAGCCGGCGATGAGCACGGCGCCGGAAGAGGCCCCTAACGCCGCGCCGAGGCAAAACCGCTGGGCCAACCGGGTGCTGCGCATCGCCCAAAACATCCGCTGGGCCGCTTTGATGGCCTCCGCGGCGTCGCTGATCGCGGGTGTAGGCCTGTGGCAGTGGCTCACGGAGTCCCATGTGCATTTTATCCTGGATTTCTCCAACATACCGACCCCCGTGGCCGTATTCGAGGCCTTCCGCGTTGTCATTGTGACTGAAGCATTCTGGCGCGATATCTATTGGAGTATGTACAGGATCATCGTGGCCTTTGGTCTGGCCACGGTAGTCGGGGTATCGGTGGGCATCGCCATGGGGTATAGCACCACCTTGCGCCTCGTAATCGCGCCCTACGTGGAGATGTTGCGCCCGATACCGGCCATTGCGTGGGTGCCAATGGCGATCTTGGTGTGGCCCACCACCGAGGAAAGCATCATTTTTATCACCTTCCTTGGTGCGGTCTTTCCTATCGTGCTCAATACGTGGGAGGGAGTTCGCCGGGTACCCAAGGAGCTTGTAAAGGCGGCACGCTCTTTGGGAGCCAACCGCGTGAATGTGCTTTTTCATGTGGTCATTCCCTACGCCATTCCCAGTATTACGGTGGGTATGGCGCTCGGCATGGGCGGTGCGTGGTTTGCGCTTTTGGCTGGGGAAATGATCAGTGGCCGGTTCGGAATCGGCTACTTCACGTGGGAATCATACCAGCTCATTCAGTATGGAAACATTATCGTGGGCATGCTGACTATAGGATTATTGAGCAGCGTTAGCACCGGCTCGATCTATTATCTGAAGCGTAAGCTCGTGCCTTGGGCAGAGTAGGCACATACGTCGGCGCAGGGGCAGAGTATGCAAAATATCGGGAACATAGATGTCCGGGGATTGAGCTTGGGGTTTAAGAACTTTGGACGCACCAATACGGTCGTGGAGGATTTTAGCTTTAAGTTCGTCGGCGGGTCGTTTACGTCCATAATCGGATCGTCTGGTTGCGGCAAAAGCACCCTCTTAAACGCCATTGGCGGACACTACAAACCGTTGGCGGGCCAAATCCTTTTGGATGGCTGCGAGATTAAAGAGCCGACCGCAAGTCTCGGCATCGTCTTTCAGCAACATACGCTGTTTCCCTGGAAAACGGTTATGGAAAACGTGCGCTTCGGGCCCATGCAAAGGGGGGTATCGAAGGCCCAGGCCAATGCGGTGGCTGCAAAATATATAGACATGGTGGGCTTGGCTGGGTATGGGGATTACTACCCGAAGATGCTGTCTGGTGGCATGCAGCATCGTGCGGAAATCGCACGCGCCTTGGCGAACGCGCCGGCCGTGTTGCTCATGGATGAGCCCTTCGGGGCCTTGGACGCCCAAATGAGGGCGAGCCTGCAGGGCAGTCTCCTCGATATCTGGAAAGAGACCCACGTAACGATCATCTTCGTGACTCACGACGTTGAGGAGGCCATGTATCTGAGCGAAAGAATCGTGGTCATGTCGCGGGATCGCGGCAGAATCTGCGAGGTATTCGCTTTGGATGAGCCCTTCCCGAGGAACAAGGAGAAGCTTTTCGCGAGCGAGGGCGGGCGAGACTTGAAAGAGAAGTGTATTGGATGCCTGGCGAGGTAGGGGGCTTGAGACCGAGCGGCCGCGGGAGGCGGTGGGGCGCCATGGAAGCATAGACGCATAGGTTTGTGCGGCGAGATAAAAAGTCGGCGCAACGGGGAAGGAAGCCCTTGTTGGTCGCCCGGCCCTATGGCGTAGACAGCGAGCGCTAACGGCGAGAGCGATGCATGAGTGGTGGCGAGACGGCGCGCGAATCACAAGGGGGGCTCATGATAAGGATTGGTAAGCAGGATTGGGTCGGGGCAGCTGCCGATAGGCACCGTAGGGCCGGACGCGACGTCGGCATAAAAGGGGGATGGAGGGGGTTGTCCGCCATCCCGCTCGGCGCCCTGTTCCTCGCGATGAATATGGGATCAGCCCATGCCGCAACGGGCTTTTTGTCGGGCATGAAGGTTACGGGCGATGTTCGCGCCTACGATTTTGCGAGGTTTTATACCGGCGTGCCACCGTCCCAACACGCCTTCGCGGCAGGCGGCGCTGTCAACATAATGTCGGGTGCAGTCGACGGCTTTTCCGCTACCGCCTCATTTTATGCGGCTCACTCCCTAGGGCTCAATAATCGCAATCCGGCGCTGGTTGATGGCACGCTTGCGGGTTATGGGCGCATCGACACCTTTGGCCAGGCCTTTCTCCAGTACCGCGCCCGCGGGGTGTTACTGCGAGCGGGTGACCAGCTTCTGAACACGCCCCGGATGGACCCCTCTGACGCGCGCGTGGTGCCCGCGACTTATCAGGGCTTATTTGCGGCGATCCAGCCGGTGTCGGGCCTGACCGTGTCAGCGCTACGCATCACCCGCTATAAGAGTCGGACCTCGGATGGCTTTTCGAATACCGATCTTTATAACGCGGCAGGTTCCGTAAACGTGGGCGGTACCGGTGGTCTACCAGGCGACACGGAGCCCGGCGCCGCCGCGGTAGGAGCGAGCTATCATGTCGAAGGCCTCACGGCAACGGCGTGGGGCTACCAGTTTTTCAATCTGGCGAAGATGGCCTATGTCGAGGGAAGTTATACCTTCGCCGGGGCTCACGGCCTCGCGCCTTTAGTGGGCGCACAGTATGTGCGCGAGACCGGATCGGGGGCGCAGGAGCTCGGCCACGTGGACGCCACCGTGTACGGCGCGATCGTCGGGATCAAGCACGGCCCCGACCTGCTGACCGTCGGTTACAACGATCTCCCCGCTCGTCCGGGCGCCTTTGGTAACGGGGATGTTGTCTCGCCCTATACAACAGGCTACGCGACTGATCCGCTCTATACGACGTCCATGATTCAGGGTATGGTTGATCGTAAGACGTCGGGGCACGCCGTTAAGGTAGCCGTCACCGCCTTTTTATTGCAACGGCAGGTGCGGGTCATAGCGGGATACGCCCGTTACTTCAATACGGTCTATGCGGGCTACAGTGCCCCTTACACCGATGAGGCCGACCTTGAGTGACCTATTTCTTGAAAGGGGTGCTCAAAGGGCTGTCGTTACGCGACCGCGTCGGTGTTGCCTACCATATTCCGGTCGTTCAGCGCTTTATCTACAACCGCATCATGGTTGAGTACGACTTCTAGGTCGGTGTGCGGACCGCGTGTAGGGGTGCCGATTTCTCGGCGCCCCTACACGGATCTGGACAGGTGCCGCCGCCTTTTGACATAGACCATGCCATTGCGATCAAGACGGCCAGCCAGGAGATCGTCCGGGTCCAGAGTGTCCTGAGAGACGACAGCCAAGAAGCCCGGCGGCATTTCTGTTCCACGGGGCACGGGCCGTAATTCGGGCCGCGAGGCGCCACTGGGCCACGGGCGAGAGCATCAGGAAGGCTTCACGCCAGCCCCCGCAGCGTTGTGAGGACCCGTTCCCAATAAATGATGTTTTGACAGAAGGAGACCGAAGCAAAGACTGATATGTTTTGACCTCTACGATTCCAACCCTATGCGCCCATGCTGGCCAACGCAGCCGATCGTCCACTGATCGGCCTGACCGCTCATTAAGCGCTTGGCGCCTGAGTGGCCGATCCGCCTTCGCATTGCTGCCGCTCGAGCAGTCCCAACGAAAAATCTGGGCTGGTGCATTCAAGCGGCATCCTCGGTGCCCGCTACTCGCCCTTGCGACCCTCAGCGGTCGTTGAGAGCAGGTTGGGAGGCCCCTCGGGGAATCTCGGTAACGTATCACCGTCACACGTCCAATCTGTGCGCGAGTCCCAGTAGATGCGCGCCTGGGGTTTGATGGGGACAGAGTCATCCAATGATCCGGCAGGGATAACCACCGCGTTCCATCCGAGTATGAAACGCGCCACCGGACTACCGCATTCGGCGCAGAATTGTCTGGAAAAGCGCTTAGCCTCTGGCGGTTTGAATTGCCTGAGCCGTGATTCTCCATGACTAAATACGAGCGTTGCGCTCGTCATCATGATATTGGACGCATGTTCTGTTCCGGAAGACTTCCGACATCGTGAACAGTGACAATGATAAAAACGCTGCGGATCACCGATCACTTCGTATTGTACGGTACCGCATAAGCAGATGCCTTTAAGTGTTACTTGCGGCATGCGCCTCCCTTTTCTTCCCCGGCCCGTGACACTGTTGTGAAAACCATCGTTCTGAGCGGAGCCCATCATATGCGCCGTCAAGCTTATCGATCGACGCGGGATTCTATCCTCGTGCTCGAGCTGCCACATACAGTAGGGGCACCAATTGCTGCTAGCTGAGGCCACCTTGAGAAGTATTACTTGCCAGTATCTGAAAGGACGACCGCTTCCCGTCAATAACAGTTACTTTAACATAGCACCTCGGCAGCTGCTTTGGCCGAGGAAGCCCCTGTCTGGCGCACAGTATTAGTCGGTAGGTTGCCAGCCCGAGCCGCCACTGGCGCTGATCCGGTCGCAAGGCCGGTAACGCCCTGGTTGCCGACCTTGACACGGCATGCTGCGTGAATGGCGAGTGGCGTTAGTGCCGAGGGGCCCACGATGCTTTTTCGGGTACCCCACGCCGCCATAGGCCATCGCCCAAAGTAATGTAAACGCGGGTGTCGATGATGCCGGGTTCAGCAAAATCTGCGCTTCCGCAGCGGAATCGTAAGCGCAAGCGATAATCAGTGAGCCGATACTATGACAAACGCAAGCGTGACATTCAGTCGAGCGACATCCTTCTCGCCAAGCGACCCAATCCTGCGTCCAACGCGCTCGCGACGGATGGTCACGGGTTTAGCCATCATGATTGGCGAGCGTGTCTGCAAGCCGTTTTTTCGGTAGGTTCGAGGGTGATGCGAAAATCCGGGGCCCCTGCGATCCCGGGGGTCATTTGGCAGATGACCACGGAAGACTGCCCCGCGGGCAGCGCGTCAGCCTGAACAATTACTGCCGGGCGCGGCTTCCCGTAGTCGTCCGGCGCTGTTACCGTCACGACCTCGCCCCACTTCACTAGGTGTCAAATTCCGAGGCCTCTTCGACCCACCACACCGCTTCTCCCTCCGTCGCGTGGTCCAAGCGGGCAAGCTGCCGAGCGACCCGTCGCCGAACGGCCCTGGAAAGGGGTCGGGTACGATCAACCGCAATTCCCGTAGCGCCCGTGCACGGCGTCGCTCGCGCATTGCCCGCATTCGGTGTGCGGCTTCCGCCATGGCGGTGTTCTCCTGAGTAACGCGTTACGGCGTAACGCGCCACATAAGGAAATTCCATGGGCGCCACGCGAAATGGGAATGCATCGGGAATGACGGATTAGTGGCTACTAGCAGTCGCGCTCCAGCGAACCCGTAGGTCGGCAGTGGCCAAGGAGTAGGTATAGGCCATCTGGCGGGTTTCCCAGTAGCGCGGCCCTTTTAAGGCAAGTCACCTGTGAGGCGCCTACTTCGCGCCCAGATGACGACACGAATACGACAAGAGGCCAGAAGGCGGCCGCACCGGTGATCACATGCGGCCGCAAGGTGCCGGCGAGATTTCGGTCAGCTCCGAAATCTCTAGCGCATCATCCACCTCAGTACTGAGGTAGCGAACCGTGCTCTGGGGCTTGGAATGGCCCAGGGGCAGCTGAGCGGCCCGCGGAGTGGATGATTGATGTCGTGGCGCACCCCGATCAGGTGCGCCAGAGAAAGGGAACTCCAACGCGACCGGATTGATACCGCGACGCCGTCCCAGCCATTGAGCCCGAGGTGCATGGTGTGAGCTGAGCCCACGGCCTTACGGTGCTCAACAGACATTAATAGTACGATTAACGTCCTCTTGGGAGCCTTTATTGCCATCATCTGGGGCCGATTGATATAATCGTCCTGATAGAACTCTGTATCCGGCATTAGCAATCTTTTAGGAGCTATTAGGATGGAATCCCCGATTCCCCTGCCTGTCGAGCGCGCCATCCACAAGCTCGGCAGCGACATTTCGCTGGCGCGCCGGCGTCGCCATATCTCGCAGGCTTCGCTGGCCGAGCGCATGGGCGCGTCCTTGTCTACCGTGCGCCGCATGGAGAAAGGTGACGTGCGCGTGCCCATCCACTTCTTCGCCCGTGCGCTGCATGTCTTCGGCGAAATCCAGGCGCTGGCGCATCTGCTGGACACGGCTCGCGACGAGATCGGCCTGACGCTGATGGACGAACGCTTGCCCAAGCGCGTGCGCAGCAAGCCAGGCGGCACCTCGGGAGCGCTCTGATGGCTGCCGCCCCCCCGATCCGCCGGCAGGTCTCGTTGTGCATCGGCAAGGCGGGCCTGCCGGTCGGCGCGCTCATCTATGTCCGCCAGGGACGGCGCGAGAACTGCGTCTTTGCCTATGACGCGGCTTGGCTGGCCAATCCGGTGTGCTTCAACGTGTCGGCCGACCTGCAGCTCCTACCGGGCCATCAGCCGCACAAGGCTGCATCACCCCATGATTCCGTGTTTCATGGCGCGATCGCGGATACCGCGCCGGATGCCTGGGGCCGGCGCCTCATCGCCCGCGACCATGCCAGGCGCCGCAGGGCCGACCCGCAACTACCGGCCCTCACCGAGCTGGATTACCTGCTGGCGGTCGACGACTTTAGCCGCGTTGGCGCATTGCGCCTGCGTGACACAGAGGGGGCTTGGCACAGGACGGTCGCGAAAGGCCGGCGTAGCGCGCCGCCCTTGATCGAGCTGGAATATATCTACCAAGCCAGTTGTGCCGTCGAGCGCGGGCAGGAAACCGCCGAGGACTTGCGCTACCTGCAAGGCAAGGGCACTTCGCTCGGCGGCACGCGCCCCAAGTGCACGATGGTGGACGAGGACGGCTGGCTCGCCATCGGCAAGTTTCCGAGCGTGGGCGACACCCGCAGCGTCACGCGCGGCGAGGTGCTGGCCCTGAAGCTGGCGGCGCAGGCGGGGATCGATGCCGCGCCCGCGCGCATCGTCTTGCTGGGTGACGGGGGAAACGAGGTGCCGGTCGCGGTCATCCGCCGGTTCGACCGCGACCACGATGGCGGCCGCATCCCTTACCAGTCGGCTGCATCGTTGCTGCAGGCCTCGCGCGAAGAGGATCGTAGCTACACAGAGATTGCCGACGCCATCCGCTCCCACAGCCACGCACCCACCGAGGATGTGCGCCAACTTTGGCGCCGCCTGGTGCTCAATCTGCTGATCACCAACGTGGACGACCACCTCCAGAACCACGGATTTCTGCACGTGGAACACGGCCTATGGCGCCTTGCCCCTGCCTTCGACATCAACCCTTTCCCGGACAAAGACAGGGAGTCCAAGACGTGGCTGAGCGAGCACGACGGGCCGATCAGTGACATTCAGATGCTGCTGGCCCGCGCATCGTATTTCGCGCTGGACGAGGCACAGGCCCTGGCCGTGCTTGGGGAGGTGCATGCCGCGGTATTGGGTTGGCGCCAAGTGGCACTCAGCCCGGAGGTCGGGTTGCGCGCGGCCGAGCTCAAGGACTTCGCGCCCGCCTTCGAGCACGAACAGATGGATGCCGCCGCCGCGCTGCTCAGGCGGTGATGCAAGCGAGCGACGGGAATGGAATGCTCTCACATCGATGAGCGGGGTTTAACACTCCATTCCACCGTGCACACGTCACTCTTTGCAAGATCATTGCCTGTGGCAGAAGAGAGCTGGTAACTGCCGGAAACAACAGGGATATTTGCCGTTGACGCGTCCTTCTTTGCAAGACGGCGGCGCGCGTCGCGTCGGGCCTGTTTGTGGCGATTATCGCGGGCCCAGGCGCCATGGGCCTTCCAATAGCCCCGCCAATAGGCCAGGCGGTGGCATCGCCACGTTTCCTCTCCTGGGCGCGGGCCTGATTCTCACGGTAATCAGGGTCGGTGTGACGGCGGGAATATGGGCTCAGTGAACCGTATGGCGATCCCTGGAAGGGCCGGCGTGCGCCTCGTGCGTCACAGATCCCGTGCCGCCCGGCCGGTATTCGCTATTTCTTCATCTCGCTTTTGAGGCGCTCGAGTTCCGAGTCCACCGCGCCTCCCGAGCGCAGCTTCTCGAGTTCGCGCTCGGCGGGCGACCGGTCGTCGCCGTCATCCAGGACCCCGCTCTCGGCCAACGTGTCGACCGCCTGGGCGCGGGCCTGCATCTGTTCGGTCTTGTCCTTGGCGCGGCGCACGCTCTCGCCTACGCCGCCCAGCTTCTCGCTCAGGCCCGACAGCGATTCGTTGACCTTGACCTGGGCCTCCGCGCTGCCGTACTGGCTCTTCAGGACCTCTTTCTGGGTGCGGAAGGCGTCGATCCGCTCCTGGAACTTGTGCTCATATTCGATGAGCTTTTGGACTTGCGCTGCGATGTTGTCATGGGCCTCGGTGAGCGATGCGAGCTTTACGGTCGCCGCCTGCTTTTGGGTGAGCGCGGCGCGCGCCAAGTCCTCGCGGTTGGATTGCAGGGCGAGGCGGGCATCGCCGTCGTGGCGCGTGATCTCGGCCTGTGCGGCCGCCATCTGTTGCTCCAGGACCTTTTGCTCGGTGACGACATCGGCGAGATGGCGGCGGGTCTCTTGGAGCCCGGCGAGCATCTTTTCGTAGGAGAGGTCGAGGGTGTCGTTCGGGTCCTCGGCGGCATTGATGATCTTGCTGAACTTGGCCTCTATGACCTCGGCCGCACGCTTGAAGAGACTCATGGGGAAACCTCCCTACCTAGTCGTTTACTGGTATGACAATCTGCGGGATCAGTCGTTCAGGGATGATGGCCGTGTCTTCTATGGGCTTGACCGCCGTGCCGATGGCGAAGAACTCGATGACGTGGGGCTGCCAGTTGTGCGAGCCCTCGTGGAGCTGGACTGCGACCACCCCTTCGGCGCCGGCCTCCTTGGCCTCTTGCTGCATACGCTCCATGGCCAGTTCGCGGGCGTCGTACATCGCCTGGGTGAAGAGCGGCATCTCGACATTGCGGCCGACATTGCCAAGCGACTGGAACATGCCTTGATGGGCCACGTGATACACGCAGGAGCCCATGACCAAGGCCAGCGGCCGGTAGCCGGACTGCAGCAGCATCCAGAGGTCTTGACCCGAGAGGTCGGACGTAAAGGGCTTGCCGGCCGGCCCCTTGAAGCCCGGGTGGCCCTTGCTATGGGCGATGGCCGTGCCGATGGCCAGGAACTCGAGGATATCCTTGTCCCAGTCCATGCGCTTGACCTCCAGACGCACGCCCACCACGCCGTCTGCCGACAACGACTGCGCCTCCTGCTCCATGCGCGTCATGGCCAGTTCCCGAGCCTCGTACATGGCCTGCGAGAGCACCGCCATCTCCTGGTTCTTGGCCCAGCCCGCGTACTGGATGCCGGTGTGATAGATGCAGGAGCCCACCACCAGGCCGAGCGGCTCAAAGCCGGCCTCGCCCACCATGAGAAACTCGTTGACCGAGAAATCGGAGGTGAAGATGCCGCCCCGGCGGCTGGTATCGCGCAGACCTTCCAGGCGCTCGCGCGCGTGTTGCGGCAGATCGGGGACCGTATCGCTCATTACAAGACCTCCCTTACGGTGTCGGTGGCGGCCAGCAGCCGCGGGTTGCGCACGCTCATTACCGGACGCACGCCGAACGGGCGCTGCGAGCGGCTATCGTGGAGGATGGCGGTGCCGAGCGCGATATAGCGCGCGAGGAAGCGCGGGTAGGGATTGTTCTCATCGGGCTCCACGCGGTAGAGCTCGGTGTGTTGGGTGTGGGCGAGCACGCCCGAACCCAAACGCACGCCGTCGTCGCGCAGCTCCTGCAGGGCCTGGCGGCGCACGCGTGTCAGAAAACTCGACAGCGGGGCGATCTCCTGGTTCCAGAAAGAGGCCGTGTTCGCCGTCTGGTAGCCGGTCGCCACGAACCAATCATAATGGGCGCCAATGGCAAGCCCAACGGGCACGATGCCGGATTCGAGCAGCCGCGCGAACTCGAGGGCGGAGACCGTGGCGAGCGCCGGATTGGCCGATTCGCGCAGCCCGTCCACGCGCACGGCCGTGCCCATGGCGCCGTAGTCCATGTGGCCCTCATTCTCGGTGCCCGGCATGCGCCGCACGCGCAGGGTGACGTCGACGACCGCATTGGCGCCCATGAGCCCGGCCTCCAGGCGCAGGCGATCGAGCGCTGTGTGCCAGCCCTCGTAATGGCCGCGTGTCCAGGAATAGCCGAACTGGAACCAGCAGTTGCCAGAGACGAGCCCGAGCGGGCGGATGCCATGGGAGCGCTGCGTCAGTAGGCCCGCGGGCGAGGCGGTGGTGACCCAGGGTCGCTTGCCGGTCATGGTTTCGGCCAGCCGCTCCTTGACGAAGGCCGGCACCGTACCGCGTGTGAGCGCCTCATTCCAGGCCGTCTGCCGGGCGAGCGACCCCGCGTCGTCGTGGGCGCGGTCAGCGGGTGGACCAAAGCGGGCCATGGTGCCTCCTATGATGTCAGAAAGTCTTGCAGGATCCCGCGCGCGCCCTCCAGGGTCCCCGACAGCCGCCGCAGATCGTCTTCCAGCTCTTGCAGCCAGCGGTCGAGCGGCAGGGATTCGGTCTTCAGTACCACGCCGCGCACCTCGTGCTGACGGCTCGCGCGGACGTCATGATTGTGGGCATCCAGGAGGTAGCGACTGCCGTCGACCTGGATAGTGATCGCGGTTACGTGGCGGGTTGCACTCAGCAGGCCGTCGCGCTTACGTTCCACCTGGACGCGCCCCGGGAGCGCGCCCTCGAGGCGCGCGGCGAGGGCCTCGAGGAAGGCATGGAGATCGGTTTGCGCCCGGCGGATCCAGGCGGCATGGAGATCGAAATCGCGGATTTCGTCCATGAGGTACCCAAAAGTACGTAACCCCGCTAGTTGACACCACTTGCGCCGTCATTGCAATGCGCGCAGCCGAGACCATGCCGCCACGGTTTCCCGCGCCTAGCCCGCGGGTTACACTCGCGCCATGGAATCTTCGTTCGTCGACGGCCTCAACGAGGCCCAGCGCGAGGCGGTCACGGCCGCCCCCGGCCCCATGCGTATCCTGGCGGGCGCGGGCAGTGGCAAGACGCGTGTCCTCACCCATCGGATCGCCTGGCTCGTAGACCGGGGGGCCTCGCCGTTTTCCTTTCTCGCCGTGACCTTTACCAACAAGGCCGCCTCGGAGATGCGCCGGCGCGTAGAGGGGCTCTTGCGGCAGAGCGTGTCTGGTCTGTGGATCGGCACCTTCCATGGTCTCTCGCACCGCTTCCTGCGCGCCCACTGGCGCGAGGCCGGTCTTCCCGAGGCGTTTCAGATCATCGATAACGACGATCAGCAGCGTCTGGTCAAGCGCCTCATGCGCGCCCAGGCATTGGATGAGGCGCGCTACCCGCCGCGTATGGTCCAGGCGTTCATCAATGGCCATAAGGAAGCCGGGCGGCGGGCGCGGAAGGTGGAGGCGCTCGCCGATCCGACGCAGCGCGCGCTCCTCCAGGTCTACCAGGCCTACGAAACCTTGTGCCGTGAGCAGGGCCTCGTCGACTTCGCGGAGCTCCTGCTCGCCACGCTCGAGGTGATGCGCGGCCATCCCGCGGTGCGCGAGCATTACCAGCGGCGCTTCCGGCATACGCTGGTCGACGAATTCCAGGACACCAACCTCGTCCAGTACGAATGGTTGCGGTTGTTCGGCGCCGGCGGCCACCTGTTCGTGGTGGGCGACGATGACCAGTCCATCTACGGGTGGCGCGGCGCCGAGGTCGAGAACATCCTGCGCTTCGAGCGCGATCATCCGGGTACGCGCACCATCCGGCTCGAACAGAACTACCGCTCCACCGGGCGCATCCTCGAGGCCGCCAATGCCGTGATCGCGCACAACGCCAAACGCCTCGGCAAGACCTTGTGGACCGCCGGGCGCGAGGGTCGTCCGGTGGCCGTTTATGCCGCCTACAGCGGGGTGGACGAGGCGCAATTCGTCATCGAGCGTATCCGCAGGCTGCTTTCCGAGGACGGCCGTCCGCGCGATGTCGCCATCCTGTATCGTTCCAATGCCCAGTCGCGCCTTTTCGAGGAGCTGCTGGTGCGTGCCGGCATACCCTATCGCGTCTACGGGGGACTACGGTTCTTCGATCGCGCCGAGGTCAAGGATGCCCTCGCCTACCTGCGATTAGCCATGAATCGCGATGACGACACGGCCTTCGAGCGTGTCGTCAACGTGCCGACGCGCGGTATCGGCGCGCGCACCGTCGAAGTCCTGCGCGCCAAGGCTCGGGGCGACGGCACGTCCTTATGGGCGGCGGCGGTCGTGCTCGTGGCCGACGGTGGCCTGAGCGGTCGCGCGGCCGCGGCGGTGCGCGGCTTCGTGAACCTGATCGAGCGGCTGTCGGCGGACGCCGCGACCACATCCCTGGACGCCTTGATCGAGGCCATTCTCAAGGAGACCGGCCTGCTCGATTTCTATCGCGAGGAGGGTCGCGAGCGCGGCGAGGCGCGTGGCGAGAATCTGGAAGAGCTGGTGTCGGCGGCGCGATTTTTCATGGCCGAGGAGCACGAAGGGCAGCCGGTCCTGGAGTTCCTGGCGCATGCCGCGCTCGAGGCCGGGGAGGGGCAGGCCGGGGAGGGGCAGGACTCGGTCCAGCTCATGACCCTGCATGCCGCCAAGGGTCTCGAGTTCCCGGTGGTGTTCCTGACCGGTCTCGAGGAGGGGCTGTTCCCGCATGAGCGCTCTCTTTATGACGAGGCGCGCCTGGAAGAGGAGCGCCGGCTCTGCTATGTCGGGATCACGCGCGCCATGCGCGAACTCACCTTAAGTTATGCCGAGACCCGCCGTTTGCACGGCGAGGACCGCTATTCACCGCCGTCGCGATTCCTGGCCGAGATCCCCGACCACCTCCTCGATCATGTCCGTCCGCCTCTGGCGGCGGCCGCCCCGTCCCCGCTATCGGCGGCCGCCCCGGGTGGGCCGTCGATCGGTGGCCGCGTGGCGCACGCGACCTTTGGCGAGGGGGTGATCATTGACAGTGAGGGCCACGGTGCGCAGGCGCGCGTGCAGGTGCAGTTCGCGGCCAGCGGTGTAAAGTGGCTGGTCCTGGCCTATGCGGGCCTGAAGATTCTTTAGGGGCGGATTGGAAAGCGGTCCCGCGGACGCCTATAGTTCTTTGCATACCCTCGATCTCGGGATGGATCGTGAACCCGTTTTTTTTCCTGACCAAGCAAGGCGGGCTGCGACGCAAGCCGTTCGCGGTCGTCACCGGCGCACTGGCCCTGGTGACGGGCGTCGTCGCCATCGCCCTGAGTCTCGTTTGGCCCATATGGTGGCCGGTGTTTGCCCTACTGCAGGCCGTGGGGCTTGCGGTCGCTGTCTATGCGCTCGCGTCGCGCATCATGAACGTCAAGCGCCCGGCCGCCGACCCGCTGGGGGCCCCGACCGGCCTGGTCGACGATCTCACGCGCACCCTGAACCGGCGGGGCATCGTCTCGAGCCTTATCGAGGCCATGGCCCAGTCCCAGCGTTACGGTACGCCCCTGTCCCTCATCAGTCTCGGCATCGACGGCGCGCAGACCCTAATGGAGCACCTGGGGCCCGAGGCCGAGGCGCTGATACTCGAGGCGGTGTCGGCCGCCTTGGGCGAGGCCCTGCGGCTGCCCGATCGTCTGGGCCGTTATCAGGGCTGGGAGTTTCTCGTGGTCTTGCCGCAGACCCGTACCCCGCAGGCGCTGCTCGTCGCCGAGCGGCTGCGCGTGGCCGTGGCCGGCATCGCGCTGACCGTCAAGGGCAAGAAGGTGGCGGTCACCATGAGCGCCGGCATCGCCGAGTTCGGGCGCGGCCAGGATCTGGAGCGGTTTTTGGCGAACGCCCACGAGGCCTTGTACGAGGCGCAAAGGGCCGGCGGTAACCAGGCGCACGCGTTTGCATCGCCGCCACGGGCGAAGGGTGCCTTATGAGCCGGAACCCTGGGCGCGCAGCGACTCGTAGCTCAGATAGACCGCGAGCGTGAGCGGTATGACGGTGACGAGCGCCACGAGGGTGCGGGTCCAGGGCCCGAGATAGGCGGCAAGGATAAGCGGCGCCACGAACGTGATCCCAAGGCTCGCGATGGTGAGCGGTTGCTTGCGCCACAGCGCCAGCGTCTGCTCGAGGGCCTCCAGGGGGCGCGCGGCGCCAAGCACGGTGGCCGCGAGCACATAGAGCGCGGTCATGATCAGCGCCACCCGCAGACCCCAGAAGATGGTAAGCAGGACCCCGGTGAAAACGCGGGCGAGCAGGTCGCGATGCGCGAACATGGCCCCGAGAGAGGCCCCGTCCACGCCGAGGATCATCGCCAATACCGTCAAGAAGACCCAGGCCCCCAACAGGATCGTGGCGACGCTCATGACTGGTAACGCAAGCGCGGGATCGCGCAGGATCCCCACGAAGATATCGCGCGCGCGGCGTGCGTAGTCGCCGGTTGCGTCCGGGCGCGCGGCCTCGCGCAGGACCCCGGCTGCGATCACCGGGGTGAACAGCACCACCAGCACCTCGCCCGCGAGCGGCAGGTCCGAGACGAGCGCGGCGACCGCGAGGTAGGCCGCGGTCGTGCCCGCCCATAACAGGAGATCGGCGGTCGTGAGGGCATAGGCGCCCGTGATCCACGGCCCCGCCTGCGACAGATCCTTGTCCATGGCACACCCCTTCCCGAGAATATCGCGCGCCGCTAACCCGCCCCGCGCCAGAGGCCGCGCAGGCGCGGCGTCTCTCGCCGGCGCGCCGTCAGTATCCGCCGAAAGACGAGCGGGTCCTTAGTGTGCGTCAGCTCGCCGGCCCTTGGGAAGTGGAGATCGGTCAGACGCGAGAGCCAAAAGCGCAGGGCCGCGGCCCGCAGCAGCACCGGCCACGCGCCGCGCTCGATGCTGGTCAGTGGACGAACCCCCTGGTAGGCGGCGACCAGCGCCCCGGCCCGCTGAAAGTCGAGCTGCCCATCGTCCTCGCTCGCCCAGTCGTTCACGGTGATGGCCAGGTCATAAAGCCAGGTATCGGTGCACGCGTAGTAAAAATCGATGACGCCGGTCAGGCGGTCGTCATCGAACAGCGCGTTGTCCCGAAAGAGGTCGGCATGGATGACGCCGCGCGGCAGATCCGCGAAGCGGTAGAGGGCCTGGAAACGGAGTTCCTCGGCGAGAATATCGGCGTCTTCCCCGTCCAGATGGCCCGCCAGCCGCTCGGCTGCTGCCCGCCACCAGCGGGGGCCTCGCGGATTGGGACGTTCCCCCCCGAAGGTAAACGCCGCGCCCGCCGTGTGCAGCCGCGCCAGGGCCTCGCCTATGGCCGAACACTGCGCCATCGAGGGGGTCATGACCGATCGCCCGTAGAGGCGCATGACGAGTGCTGCCTGCTTGCCGTGGAGTGTGCCCACATACGCGCCATCCGCGCCGCGCACCGGATGGGCGCAGGGGATCGCGTGTTCGGCCAGAAACGCCGTCAGGTTCAGGAAGAACGGAAGGTCGGCGGGGTCCACCCGCTCAAATAGCGTGAGTACATACTCACCCTCCGTCGTCGACACGAAATAATTAGTGTTCTCGATGCCGCTTTCGATCCCGGCAAAGGATCGGAGGGTGCCTACCGGATAGCCCGTCAGAAAGGCCGCGAGCTCCGCTTCTTCTATGCGTGTGAAGACCGACATACGAAACCAGATCCCTCGTCAGAGGTTGAGCTGGATCTCCTTTTCCTCTTCGGAGGGCTCGAAGCCGCTTAATTCGTAATAACGGAATATCGTATCGATGACGTCTTCCGGCCGGTCGAGCATGACGAACAGGTCCAGATCGGTGTCGCTGATCACGCCGTCGCGCAGCAAGGCCGTGCGGAACCACTCCACGAGGCCCGTCCAGAATGGGGTGTGGACGAGGATGATGGGGATACGCCGGCTCTTGCCGGTCTGGATGAGCGTCAGGATCTCCATCATCTCATCCAGGGTGCCGAAGCCGCCGGGCATGACCACATAGGCTGTGGCATACTTCACGAACATGACCTTGCGCGCGAAGAAGTGCTGGAAGGTCAGGCGGATGTCCTGGTAGGCATTGCCGGCCTGTTCGTGAGGCAGGCGGATGTTCAGGCCGACACTGGGCGAGGGGCCGGCATAGGCGCCCTTGTTGGCGGCCTCCATGATGCCGGGGCCGCCACCGCTCACGACGCTAAAGCCCGCATCCGATAACTGGCGGGCGATGTCCTCGGCGAGCGCGAAGTAGGGGTGGTCGCGGGCGATGCGGGCCGAACCGAAGATGCTCACCGATGGGCGGATCTGCGCCAAGGCCTCGTAACCCTCGACGAACTCCGCCATGATCTGGAAGATCTTCCAGGCCTCCCGCGATAGGGCGCCGTCGGTGGCAGGTCCGCCGGCGTGTGCGGCCGCGGGTTTTCTTTTGATCAGGGGTTTTTGTGCTTTTGGGGCAGTCATGATACCGAGCGGGAATCCTGGACAACTCTTGCTGTTGGTGGACGGCTCATCCTATCTGTACCGGGCGTTTCACGCCATGCCCGATTTGCGCAATACGCGCGGTGAGCCGACGGGCGCAATCTACGGCGTAGCCAACATGCTGCGCAAGTTGTGCGCGGATTACAAGCCACAGCTCGTCGCCATGATCTTCGATGCCCCCGGCGGCACCTTCCGCGACGCCCTCTATGCCGATTACAAGGCGACCCGCACGCGCATGCCTGATGACCTCGTAGTCCAGATCCCGCGGCTGCACGCCTTGATCCGGGCCTTGGGCATCCCGCTGCTGGCGGTGCCGGAGGTCGAGGCCGACGACGTGATAGGCACGCTCGCCGCGCTCGGCCGCGGAGAGGGCCTGAAGGTCGTGATCTCCACGGGCGACAAGGACATGGCGCAGCTCGTGACCGCGGACGTGACCCTGATCAACACCATGACCGATCAGGCCCTCGACCGCGAGGGTGTGATCGCCCGCTTCGGCGTGCCCCCCGAGCGCATCGTCGACTACCTTGCCATCGTCGGCGATAAGGTCGACAACGTCCCGGGCGTGGCCGGCGCCGGCCCGAAGACCGCGGTGCGCTGGCTCGAGACCTATGGCTCGCTCGACGCACTCATGGCGCATGCGCAGGATATCCCCGGGCGATTGGGCGAGGCCTTGCGCGCGGGTCAGCCACAGTTGCGGTTGGCCCGCGAGCTCGTCACCATCCGCTGTGACGTACCCTTGCCGCTTACGTTGGCCGATCTCGCGCCGCAACCCCCGGACCAGGATGCGCTCCGCCAGTTATATGGTGAACTGGAGTTCAAGAGCTGGCTTTCCGAGCTCGGCCATGAGGCACGGGGTGCCGTAAGCGCCGCGCTGACCGTGACCGACCCCGAGCTCATCCGCGCCCAGGCCAAGGTCTGGCGCGCGGCCCCGCTCGTGGCCCTCGATCTGTGGGATGAGGACGGAAGGGTCGTGGCGATGGTGGTGGGAACGGCCGAGGGCGCGTGGATGATCCCGGCGGCGGATGACCTCCTGAACGGCCCCGCACTCGAGGCCTTGCTCGCCGCCGTGCGCCCGCTCTTCGAGAGCGGCGCGCCGCCGCTCGTGGTCCACGACAGTAAGCGCATACTGCGGTTCCTGATGCTAGAAAACCTCGACTTTGCCGGACCCTGGGACGATGTCATGCTGGTCTCTTATGTCCTGGATAGCGGGGCCGTAAGTCACGAGCTCGCCACCTTGGCCCTGAAGTATCTGGGCCGTCCGGTCGCGACCCGGGCGACCTTGCTCGGCGAAGGTCGGGGGCGCCGGGGGCTCTCGGCGGTCCCGCCCGATGAGCGCGCGGCGGCCGCAGGTGACACCGTCTCCGCGCTGCTGGCCCTGCATGAAGAGCTACTCGGGCGGCTCGCCGCGGAGCCTGCCCTGGCGCGTGTCTATGAAACGATTGAGCGCCCGTTGAGTCCGGTGCTGGCGCGCATCGAGGCCGCCGGCGTCCCCGTCGACACCGCCATGTTGAAAAAGCAAAGCGCCGAGCTCGGCATCAAGCTCGCCACCCTCGAGAACCAGGCGCATGGTCTCGCGGGGCGCGCCTTCAACCTCAATTCCCCCTCCCAGATCCAGGATATTCTCTTTACGGAACTGAAGCTTCCGGTCAAAAAACGCACGCCCAAGGGGCAGCCGTCGACGGCCGAGGAGGTGCTCGCCGAGCTCGCCCTTGACTACCCTCTGCCGCAGCTCATTCTGGATTATCGCGCGGTCGGCAAACTGAAGAGCACCTACACCGACAAGCTCCCGTCGATGGTGGATCCGCGCACCGGCCGCATCCATACCACCTACCATCAGGCTGTGGCCGCCACCGGTCGCCTATCCTCGAGCGACCCGAATCTCCAGAACATCCCGGTGCGTACCGAGGAGGGCCGGCGCATCCGTCAGGCCTTCGTGGCCGGCCCCGGTCAACGCATCCTGTCGGCCGATTATTCCCAGATCGAGTTGCGCCTCATGGCCCACCTGTCTCAGGACCCGGGCCTGGTGCGCGCCTTTCAGGAGGGGCGGGACGTGCATCGCGCGACCGCCGCCGAGGTCTTTGGCATGACGCCGGACACGGTCACAGATGACCAGCGCCGGGCGGCCAAGGCGATCAATTTCGGGCTTATGTATGGAATGTCGGCGTTCGGGCTCGCTCGCCAACTGCGCATCGATCAGACGCGCGCCCAGGCGTATTGCGATCTCTACTTCCGCCGGTATCCGGGGGTCCATCGCTATATGGAAGACATGCGCGCCACGGCCCGTCGCCAAGGTTATGTGGAGACCCTGTTCGGCCGCCGGCTCTATATCCCGGATATCAAGGCAAGCCACGCCGGACGGCGGCAATACGCCGAGCGCACCGCCATCAATGCCCCCCTGCAAGGCACGGCTGCCGATCTCATCAAGATGGCGATGCTGGCGGTGGACGCCTATCTCGCCGACACCGGCCTTGGCGCACGCATGATCATGCAGGTCCATGACGAGCTCGTGTTCGAGGTCCCGGAAGGGGAGGTCCCGGCCCTGAAGGAGGCGGTCGTGGCGCGTATGGAGCAGGTCGCGGCCCTTTCGGTGCCGCTCATCGCCGAATGCGGCGTGGGGAAAAACTGGGACGAGGCCCACTGAACTTCTCGCGGGGCCCACGGTCTATGTATACAGGACGATATGTCCTTTATCCGCTTCTCCTCCCTGAGCGGGTAACCTGGGCCGCTAGGCCCAGGGTCTCGTTTATCCCCGGGCCCTCTCCCTTGTGCCCGGGGTTTTTTTATGAGCCATCATATACGCACGCATGAGCCCGCGTAAAGACGCGCTTGCCCACGTTATCAACGGACAAGGCGCGCCCTCTTCGCCGCCGTCTGCGAGGATTTCAGCGCGCCGCGGATGGCGTTCGGCGGGGGATCGCCATGGGCGTCGGGTAACGGCTCGCATAGATGGCAGTATATTGACTGTTGCCCTGCGACCACACGGCGATGACGGGCCCGCGGGTGCCGCCACTGAGGACCGGATTGCTCACCCGGGGTCCGGCCGGGGCTCCA
Source organism: Acidiferrobacter thiooxydans (assembly GCF_003333315.1). GTDB lineage: Bacteria > Pseudomonadota > Gammaproteobacteria > Acidiferrobacterales > Acidiferrobacteraceae > Acidiferrobacter > Acidiferrobacter thiooxydans. The sequence continues at coordinate 1,700,200 of NZ_PSYR01000002.1, read as the reverse complement.
TAGAGAGCAATGAGCCGTTTTTTCAGCAGGGAGGGGATGTCGCGCAAAGCGGTGTTCTCGCCGATGCTGGGGTCATTGACCATGATCGGTGGTGTCCAGCGTTTTGTCGTCGTTTGCCGGACGGACGCGTCTATCCGGGTCTGGCCACCTATAAACTGTCGCCACACCATGATGAAATCTCCCGCGCTGTCTGTGGTCAACGCGGGCCGGCCGGGGCGCGCTTTTTCAGATCGTGGGGCCACGACTTGTTCCGGGCGGCGCCATGCACGATGACCTGACGGCAGAAAGGCGGCGTCTATGGCCCCACCCCGGCGGGGAATCACCTCGATCTCGATGGTGTTGGGGCTCGCCTTGGCCCATTGGACCTTGCCGTACACGAAGCCCTTGAAACGATAACAGCGATTCAATAATGTCGTGAGTTCCAGACTTAAGCGCGCAACCTCCTCGGAACAGGATTCGCCGCAGGTGGCTTCGGACGCCACAGCGAAGCTCGAGGCCTATTGTAAAGACACCGGCCATGCGGCCGGCAATGTCGATCGCTGGCCGGAAAGCTGGGCGGCCTCCCCGATCTGGATGTGCCCGTCGGTGAGCGGATCGTAGCCGAGATGAAACCTTTCCTTCTCGCCTTGATCGCGGAGCGGCGGACGAAGAAGACAGTGAAGAAGACCGCGGATTATCTCTGGATCCTCGGGGGCGAGATCATCCACCGAACCCACTTCGAGGAGCGCGACCGGCGACTATCCGGTCGCGCCCTTATTCTCAAGTACATTCACGCGCGGGGTGGCCCTCTCTGGAACGATGCGCGCTATGTGCGCGAGCATGAGGCCTACAATGCCGCGTGTGGCCGCCTCTACCGGTTCCTGACGGGCTCCGAGCCCTGAATTACACCCACTAATTCCGCTGAGGAGCCCCATAAGTAAATGCCGGCCGGAATGTGTTTTTGCGCAGGCATCGCAGGCTATGCCTGTAGCCAGTTCTCCACCTTCAGCTCTGGCACCCGGGAGAATTCTCGGACATTGGCGGTTACAACGGTAAGGCCCCTTGCGAGAGCGTGTGCAGCAATCAGTAGGTCATTTGGCCCAATGGGCGTCCCCTGGCGTGAGAGGTGGTGGCGCACTAATGCATACCGGTGGTCGGCGGGTATTTCCAGCGGCAGGATTTCCAGTGCTGAGCAGATCAGGTCAATGCGCTCTGCAAGTTTTGCAGAGTTTGACTTGGTTGCGCCATAGCGGAGTTCTGCGGCCACGACGATGCTGGTGCAGACAGTATCCTCGCCTGCCTTGGTGATCTGTGCTGCTACTACACCTTGCGGATTGCGGACAAGATCGGACAGGGTATTGGTGTCCAGTAAATACGCCAGCGATGCGCTCATAGCTGTACGTCATCCAGTGGAGGCAGGTCGTCATCGATATTGGGAAAGGGTTCAGTTAAGGGATCCAGGGAGGCTAGCAGCGCCAGCAGCCTCCCTTTATGAATCGGCTCCACGATCAACCGGTCACCTTCCTTGTAGATGAGGGCTTCTTCGCCCTCCAACTCAAGCTCGCGAGGGATGCGTAGTGCCTGGTTGCGCCCGTTGCGAAAGAGGCGTACGTGGCGTTCAGAAGTTGACATTCGGATATCCTCCGGCTTATTTGGCATATGCCAAAGCATATGCCAAGAGGTCCAACAAGTCAACCAAGCCTGTATAAAGTAGGCGGGTTCGCAATTTTCGGTATCGCAAGCACGCGAATCATACCCCTTATCGCTGCGGCTTTCCGTGCCCACTTCCTTGTGCAGGGCAGCAGCGCTTGAATATTTCCCGCCGCCACTGCGTAGTCCGAAGCATGATGACCGCACATTCCGATCGAAGGTGACCACGGATTCCGATCCATCGTGACCGACCCTTCTGATCTCGCCAATTGGTCACAGGAACAAAGCCGCGCTGACATGGAACCGTCTCGCGAGCCTTTTCGCGATGTCCTTACTGATCTCTCGCTTACCATTCAGGATGTCGGAGATGCGGCCTTGTGGGGCGCAGTCGGCCAAGTCGTCCTGTTTCAGTCCATGCTGCTCCAGAAGGAGGCGCAGCACCTCCTTAGGCTCGGCCTCCGGAATGGAGGTGTGCTCTTCTTCATAAGCCGCCACCTAGTCGGCTAGATAGTTCAGCACGTCGGCCAGCTCTGTGACTGCCCTCGTGACCCCGCAAGGGATGGTGGCAAACCAATACAGCTATAGCCCCTATGGGCAGATGACGACCTCGGGAAGCACCACGACCCCGCCACCCACCCCGGCCTTCGGCTACGTGGGGATGGTCTATGATTACAGTACTGGCCTTAATCTCACGCTCTACCGGGCGTATGATCCGCAATTGAGGAGGTGGCTGTCGCGGGATACGGTGGGATTTGCGGCGGGGATCAATAAGTATGCGTATGTGAACGGGAATCCGGTCTCATGGATCGATCCTTATGGGCTCGCGTGGCAATTAGTCCTTGGCGGAGGTGTGACCGTGATCACTCCATTCTTCGGCGGTGGCTTGCACTTTAATGTGGGTTTAAATATCGATGGATGGAGCTCATCAGTTTACATACAGGATCAAGCAAATGTGGGCGTAGGTGCCGGGGCGTTCGCTGGAGATGGACTAAATTTGGCGCTTGCTCATGCAGACGCGCCGACAACAGGATTGGATTCGGAAAAATATATTGAAGTCGACGTTGCTAGGGGAGGAGGCCTAGGCATAAGTGTCACAGGACATGGTTGTGGTAGCTTGGACGTTAGTGGCGCAAAGGGCTTCAAGATCGGAATTGGTTATGGAGTCGGAGCCTTCGTAGGCAATACATACACATCCACAGCGGTTTCTCCAACAGCCAGTTCAATAATCAATGCGATCCCATCTTCTTTTTAGGCTCTGTCGAATTTCATGTGGGTTGACCCGCCATATGCGGATTGATCTGCGAGAAGTCGCGTCGGCCTGCGATCAGGAAGATCACGGTGCGGATGGTCGAGAATCGGCCATAACCGCGGGCCTTGCGCTTGGCGGCCTGGAAGAGGCCATTCAGGGCCTCCAGGAAGCCATTGGTGGCCCGCGTTTGCGCCCAGGCACAAATGCCTTCAAGGTGGGATCGTACGAGGCGGGCCACGGCCTTCATGGGCTCGACTCTGGAACGGCTGACGTTGGTACACTACGGCTTCAACATCAGGCGCACGACGTTGACCTGTTTGCGGTTTAGGATCTCGCGGAGCTGCTCGCGGTACACCCGGACCTAAGCGGTGCGTTTGGTCGTCACGTCTGCCATGAGGGCATCGAGATCTTCGCGGGCGACGGCATTCAGGTGGCGGGAATCCTTCAAGAGTGTCCAACGCAGGCCCTTCAGGGCGGGATCGCGCTTTTGTTCGGCGCGACGTGTGAGGTCAAGCGCATGGGAGGCGTGCGCGATGACGGGGAACTTGTCGAAGGTGACCTGGGCGTCGGGAAACTGGCGAGCTACCCCCTTGATGAAGGCCGGCGACAGGTCGATCAAGACCTGCGTCACAGCCCCGGGATCGCCGCCATGGGCCGGGATCTCCTGGGCCAGGCGCTCGATGACCTTGGCATCGCGCTCCGAGGTTTCGGCGATGACGGCGCGCCGGGAGGCATCTGCGGCGATTGTGACATAGTCGTGGCCCCGCGCCTTGGAGGTCTCGTCGATGGCCAGGCTCTCCACTCCGGAGAGATCCTGCTGGGCCACGGCGAGATCGACATAGCGCTCGCACAGGCCCATGACGCGGTGGAGACTCACTCCCGTCAGGCGCGCCACCGCCCGAAAGGGCATCTCCCGGCAGAACGTGAGGATCAACGCCTCGAAGAGGAGCGTGAAACCCCCCCTGTGTCAGCATTGTTGTCGTATGGTTTTTCCTAGAAGTCCATCCTCAGGGGGCGGCAAAAAGAGAGTCACATGGCCACTTATGCATCGGGACGGAAAGAAGCGGTTTGCCGGAGGCTTATGGATCCCAAGGGGGTCTCGTTAGCCGAACTCGCTCGCGATACCGGGATCGGGGAGAGTACGCTCTATAATTGGCGCAAACAGTTACACACCTCAGGAGCCCTTGTGTCCCCCCAAAAGACTCAGAAGTCGTGGTCCTCTGCGGAGAAGTTCGCCGTAGTCTTGGAGACCGCTCGCATGAACGAGGCCGAGCGCGCGGAATATGCCCGGCGCAAGGGCCTCTATGTCGAACAGATCGCCGTCTGGACTCTCGCCTGCCGGGATGCCAATGGCGCCTTGGTCGAGCGTCCTGAGGGCCGTGCGGATAAAAAACGCATTCATGAACTGGAACGCGAACTCAACCGGAAAGAGAAGGCGCTGGCGGAAGCCGCGGCATTGCTGGTCCTCCGAAAAAAAGCCCAAGCGATCTGGGGGGACGAGGACGTATGATCTCGCTTTCCGATCGCCAACACGCCGTGACCCTCATCGATGAGGCCATAGGGAACGGCGCGCGCCGGATGCCAGCCGCCCAGATCCTGGGCTTGAGCGTGCGCACCGTCGAGCGCTGGCGTACCGAGGGTACGGGGACCGTACGGGCCGATCAGAGACCCACGGCGGTACGTCCCCCGCCCGCGCGGCGACTGAGTAGCGCCGAACGCGCCGAGGTCTTGGAGATCGCCCATAGCCCGGCCTTTGCGAGCCTGCCACCGTCCCAGATTGTGCCGAAACTGGCCGATCAGGGGCGCTATGTGGCCTCGGAATCGACCTTCTACCGCGTATTGAAGGCCGCCGACCTGCAACACCATCGAGGCCGGGCCAAGGCCCCTGTCCGCCGCCGCCCCACCAGTCATTGTGCGACGGGCCCCAATCAAGTGTGGTGTTGGGATATCACCTGGCTACCCGCCGCCCTCAAGGGCACGTACTACTCCTGGTACATGATCCTCGACCTCTACAGCCGCAAGATCGTAGGGCACGAGGTCCATGCCGTGGAATCGGCGGACCATGCCAGTGTGCTGATCCGGCGGGCGAGCCTCGCTGAGGGCCTGTCAGGACGACCCCTGGTGCTGCACTCAGACAACGGCGGCGCCATGAAGGGATCGACGATGCTGGCGACTCTGGAGGCCCTAGGCATCGCCCCGTCCTTTAGCCGTCCCCGGGTGAGTAACGACAACCCCTATGCCGAGGCGCTCTTCCGTACGGGTAAATATCGCCCCGAGTATCCGACGAGACCCTTCGCGGATGTAGCGGCCGCTCAGGCCTGGGTGTTGCGCTTCGTGCGGTGGTATAACGAAGACCACCAGCACAGCGGCATTCGTTTCGTGACCCCTGCCCAACGTCATACGGGCGAGGCGTTCCGCATCATCGAGCGGCGCAAACAGGTCTACGAACAGGCCCGCGCTCAACACCCCGAACGCTGGTCACAGACCCTCCGCAACTGGGATCTACCAGCCGTAGTGTGGCTCAATCCGGAACGCGCCCCATCCGAGCTGTTATCGGAGGCGGCCTAAGCTGTTCCATACGACATCTATGTTGACAAACGCCGGCGTGCTTGGCGAAGAAGTTGGCGTAGGCCCGCTCCAAGTCCTCGAGCGTCTGCTGCAGCGGGTGAACGGGCGCGTCCGCAAGCCAGGCCGCCGTGCGGCCGGATGGCAGCGGGGCGCCATTGCGCCATGCGGTGAGTTCCTTGCACAGTCCGGCGTAGCCAAGCCTCTTCTCGCCACGCTCGTAGCGTTTCTTCTGTAAAGCCAGCGCCTCATTGAACACGACACGGCACGAGCCGGCGAAGCGGCGCATCTGACGCTGCTCATCGCCAGTCGGTATCAGTTCATACTTGAAGGCTTGGAGGCGCTGCATAGATCAAATTATACTCTTGGTCTATGAGCAATGACAACGATATTCGACACGGACGGCACTGCGTCTTCAAGATGCATGTACATTTGGTCTTTGTGGCGAAATACCGTCGCAAGGTATTCGACGGCGACGCCATCGAGCGGCTGCGCATCATCTTCGCCAAAACCTGTGCCGACTTCGAGGCGCAATTGATCGAGATGGACGGCGAGGACGATCATGTGCATCTACTGGTCGAATACCCGCCCAAGGTCGCCGTCTCAAACCTCGTGAACAGCCTCAAGGGCGTGTCCAGTCGATTACTGCGCAAAGAGCGCCCCGACGTTCACAAGCGCTACTGGAATGGCGTTCTCTGGTCGCCGTCCTACTTTGCGTCCTCTTGCGGGGGCGCCCCGATCTCTATCGTGCGGCAGTACATTGAGCAGCAACAGACACCACACTGAAAGCCCAGGACGGCTACGCCGCCCGCGCCATCCTTCCCCGCCCTGAACGGGCGGGGCTTGTCGCGCACTGGGTCAATCGATCGGCGCGGACGGCGCGAGACCGAGCCATTCCAGAACGATCGCCTGGGTCTCTTCCAGGCCATCCCCGGCATGCGCGGAGAACGGCAGGAGGTAGGCGGTCTCGGGGGCGATCTTCGCCAGCTCGCGAACGAGGCGTTGGCGCTCGCCGCGATTGATCTTGTCGGCCTTGGAGAGCAGGACCAGGGTGGGGAGGTCGTTGCGGTTGTGGAGCAGGGCGTGATCTTCGGCCTTCAGGCCCTGGCGAATGTCGGCCAGCAGCACCAGACCCTTCAGGCTCCGGCGCCTTTCGAGATAGTCGGCCGTGAGCGTAAGGAAGGTGTGACGCAACGCCTGCGGGATCTTGGCGTAGCCGTAGCCCGGGAGGTCGACCAGGCGATGCCCCGGCGAGAGCGCGAAGACGTTCAGCTGTTGCGTGCGCCCTGGCGTCTTGCTCACGCGCGCGAGACCCGTCTGTCCGGTCAGGGCGTTCAGGGCGCTCGACTTGCCGGCGTTCGAGCGGCCCACGAAAGCCACCTCCGCGCCGGTGTCCGGGGGGAGGTCGCGTACCCGCGGGGCGCCGAGCAGAAACACCGCATCACGCAGCGTCGGCATGGCGTTCCGCGATCTCGGCGAGCAGGCGCTCGCCCTCCGTCCCGAGGACCTCGGCGCGCCAGCCGCGGGCGAGGTTCCCGGGAGCGGCGCCTTGCGCGACCTCTTTCAGGGTCCGGCGTGAGCCGATGACGCCCCCCTGGATACCCAGGGTCTGGGCGCGCGCGTCGATCAGGGCCGCTAGCGCCTGATACAGGCGCTCCTCGTCGGGATCGAGACGCGCCGCGGGCCAGGGATGGAGCGGCCGGTCCGGGGCCTCCTGGACTACGCTTAACAGGTGATCACCGAGACGTCGGATCTGGCGGTCGTCCAGTCCGCGCCGCTGCGCCAAATCCGCATGGCCCTTCGGCGGCCGGGCGGCAAGATCCCAAAGGACCGCATCCGCCACCACCCACGCGCGCGGGAGATTGGCCTTACGGGCCGCGTCCTCGCGCCACAGGAGCAGGGCCTGGAACAGGGCCTGCGCGGGTACCGACAGGTTCGCGCCCTGGCGATAACGGCGCACCAGCTGTTCGGGCGAGAAGCGATAGAGCCCGGGGTCGTTCAAGGCCGCGCAATCTTCGACGAGCCACGCGCTGCGCCCCAGGCGCTCGAGTTCCGCGAGCAGTGCGGCACGCAAGGCCTCGAGATGCCGCACGTCGTCTTGCGCATAGGCGAGTTGGCGATCGCTTAAGGGGCGCGCCGCCCAGTTGGTGCGCGTGGCGTCCTTGGCGAGATCCACCTTGAGTAATTGCGCTACGAGATTCGCATACCCGATCTGCTCGTCATAACCCACGAGCGCCGCCGCCATCTGGGTGTCGAACAACGGCGCCGGCAGGGCGCCGGTCTCCTGCAAAAGCAGCTCCAGGTCCTGTCGACCGGCGTGCAAGACCTTGATCCCCGGACCCGCGAGCGCCCGGCCAAGCGGCGCGATGTCGAGAGGCAGGGGGTCGACGAGCGTAATGGTGTCGGGGGTTGCGACCTGGATCAGGCAGAGCCTCGCGTAGTAGGTGCGCTCGCGCACGAACTCGGTGTCGAGACCCGTCCAGGGAGCCGCGGTGATGGCGGCGGCCAGTGCGGTGAGGGCCGCGCCGTCTGTCAGAAGTTCGGTCATGAGTCGGCCAGTGTAGAGGGATGCGGCGTTTTGTTCCAGCCGCGAAGCAGTTTATCATCCGCCATTATGTCTTCATCCTCGCCCGTATCTCGCTTTCGTGCGTGCCCCTAGATGCGGGCGCTGCTCAAATTGTTTCTCGACATCGGGTTTTTGGTGGGCCGCCCGCAGGATCTCCCGGCCTCGCGGGCCTTGCTGGTGCTCGCCGCGGTCTTGGCGCTGGCCACCAACTATGCGGTCGACACCGGTTTTTCGCATGATATCCAGCGGCTCGGCTTCGCCGTTGCCCAGACCTCCTTGCTGGGCCTGTGGATTGCGGCCTTCATCGCCATCCGCCGGTTGTGGGTGCGCTACGCGCAGACCATGACCGCGGTCTACGGCAGCAACGTGCTCATCAATCTCGTCACCTGGCCCCTGTCGTTTGGCCATGGCTTCGGCGCCCTGGGGTCTGAGATCCTGGCCATTGTCCTGGCAGTGTGGTTCACGGCCATCGTCACCAAGATCCTCTGGCACGCCCTGGAGCTCCCGCTGCCCTTGAGCGCGCTCATGACCTTGACCGGGATCTTCGTGAGCGGCTGGATCCTTATCACCCTCTTTCCTTTACCCAAAAGCTGATGCGTATCCATATTCTCGGAATCGGTGGGACATTCATGGGGGGGCTTGCGCTGTTGGCGCGGGCCTCGGGGCTTGCAGTGACCGGATCCGATCGCGGGGTCTATCCCCCCATGAGCGACCAGTTGCAAGCGAGTGGCATCGCCGTCAGCGAGGGCTATGACGCCCTGCCGACACCGGCCCCGGATCTGGTGGTCATCGGCAATGCCCTCTCGCGCGGCAATCCGGCGGTGGAGGAGGTCTTGAATGCCGGCATCCCCTACGTCTCGGGCCCCCAGTGGCTGGCCGAGCAGGTCTTGCGCGACCGCTTCGTCATCGCCGTGGCCGGGACCCATGGCAAGACCACCGTCACGAGCCTGGTCACCTGGATCCTGGAGCAGGCCGGACTCGATCCGGGATTTCTGATCGGCGGCGTCCCGCAGGACTTCGGGGTATCGGCACGGCTTACGCCGTCGCGCTTCTTCGTGGTCGAGGCCGACGAGTACGACACCGCGTTTTTCGACAAGCGCGCCAAGTTCATCCACTATCGGCCGCGGGCCTTGATCTTGAATAACTTGGAGTACGATCACGCCGACATCTATCCGGATCTTGCGTCGATCTCCCGGCAATTCCAGTATCTACTGCGAATCGTCCCCGGTACCGGTCTAGTCATCGCCAACGGCGCCGACCGCGCCCTTGGCGATGTGATCGCAGCCGGCGTCTGGACCCCGGTCGAGTATTTCTCGAGAGCCGATGGCTGGGAGGCGCGGCTGCTGGCCGCCGACGGCAGCGCCTTTACGGTGAGCCTACGGGGGCACGAGATCGGCACCGTGCAGTGGTCGCTGCTCGGTCGTCACAATGTCGCCAATGCCCTGGCAGCGGTGAGCGCGGCGCGCTTCGCCGGGGTTCCGGCGGACATCGCCTTGCGGGCGCTCGCGACCTTTCGTGGGGTGAAGAGGCGTCTTGAGGTGTCCGGGAGCGCGCGCGGCGTTACCGTCTATGATGATTTCGCCCATCACCCGACCGCCATACGCGCGACACTCGAGGCCCTGAAGGCGCGCGTCGCGCCCGCGCGCGTCCTCGCCGTCCTGGAACCGCGTTCGAATACCATGCGCCAGGGGGTGCATCGCGACACCCTCGGCCCGTCGCTGGCCCTAGCCGACGCGACCTACGTCTTTGCCCCGCCGGATATCGGTTGGGATGTCGAGGCGGCGCTGCGCGGGCTCGGCGAGCGCGCGCGCGTCTACCATAGCCACGAGGCCCTGATCGCCGATCTCGCTACCGATGCGCGCCCCGGCGACCACATCCTCATCATGAGCAACGGCGGGTTCGCGGGTCTCCATCGCCGCCTGCTCGCGGCCCTTGAGGCTAACGCTTGATGCCGCCCCCGTGGATGTATTGGGAGAAGCCGGCGACGTCGTTACTGACGCGCCGGAATAGATGGTCGAGGCTGATCACGGCGTGCTCGAGGAGGTTCACCGCGATATAGGGGTGCTCGACCCGTATGCGCTTGTACTTGGCGCGCGAGAGCAGCAACACGCGCGTGTCATCGGATTTCGCACGCATGCGCGCCGAACGCGGTTTGCGGTCGAAAAACGACATCTCACCCATGAGCTCGCCCTCGGTCATGCGCCCGACCTCGCTTTCCTGCCCGCCATCGTCGTAATAGAGGGCCACTTCGCCCTTGACCACGAAGTACAAGGCCTCGCCGACCTCGCCGATATCGGCGATCGTCTCGTTCTTGCGAAACTGCACGAGCTCGGTATAGTCGAGCAGCGTCTCGACCTCCTTGATGGTCAATGACTCGCACAGATATTGATGCGTCAGAAACTCTGCCAATTCGACCTTGGACTTGCCTGCCATACCTCGTTCCCCGGTGCTCCGCGCGGCCTGCGCATAGGATAGCCGCTGTCATGGGGGAACACAAAAACGGCTACAATGAGGACGGTATCATCCATTATTGAGGAGATGGCGCAATGAGGAGACAGTTGGCCCTGGTCCTGGGCCTGATCTTGCCTTTGGTGATTTCCACCGCCCAAGCGAACGTGGTCGAGAGCATGGAGTACGTGCGCGTCAGTCCCGCGCAACCGGTGCCCCCGGGCCCCAAGATCCTCGTGCAGGAGGTGTTCTGGTATGGTTGTCCGCATTGCTTCCATCTGCAGCCGGTCTTGAACCGCTGGCTCGCGCATAAGCCGGCCGATGTCATTTTCGAGCGCCAGGCGGCGGCCATCAGCCCCTACTGGCTCCCGCAGGCCCGCGCCTTCTTCACCTTCAAGGACCTTGGTCTCTTGTCGGCCCTGCACGACAAATTCTTTAATGCCATCCATATCCACCATGAGGTCCTGGACAATGCCGCCACGATCTCCGCATGGGCGGCGCGTCATAGTCATGTAAGCGCGGCACGTTTCAAGGCCGTCTACCGGTCCTTTGCCGTGGGCCTCGCGGTACGCAAGGCCCGTCAGCAGCAGACCGAGGAGGACATACACTCAGTGCCGACCTTTGTCGTCGACGGGCGTTACCGCACGAATCCGAGCCTGGCCGGTGGGCGACGCCAGATGCTGCGCGTGGTCGACTACCTTGTCCACAAGGCGCTACGCCGGCAGGGGCACTGATCGTGAACGCCGCCCAGCTGTTCGTCCGCGCACTGGAAAACGAAGGGGTCGAGTACATCTTCGGGATCCCGGGCGAGGAGAACCTGGGCCTCATGGACGCCCTGCTCGATTCGCCCATACGATTCGTCACCACCCGCCACGAGCAGGGTGCGGCGTTCATGGCCGACGTCTATGGCCGGCTCACCCATCGCGCCGGCGTATGTCTGGCGACGCTCGGTCCGGGCGCCACCAATCTCGTGACCGGTGTCGCCGACGCCAACATGGATCGTGCCCCACTCGTGGCCATCGCGGGACAGGCCTCGACGTTGCGCCTGCACAAGGAGTCCCATCAGGTCTTGAATCTCGTGAACCTGTTCGCACCGATCACCAAGTATGCCGTTCAGGTGCTCGAGCCGGATACCGTGACCGAGGTGGTGCGCAAGGCCTTCAAGCTCGCGCAGATCGAGAAGCCTGGCGCGTGTTTCATAGACTTCCCGGAGAACGTGGCCGCGCGCCCCGCTACGGGCTCTTTCCTGAAGGTCCAGGCGGCCCCGGCGCCTTATCCGGCGGCCTCGCAGGTCGCGGAGGCCGCGAGCGTCATCGCCGCCGCCCACTTTCCGATCATCATGGCCGGCAACGGCGTGATACGAGGGCGCGGCTGCGACGCGCTCGTGCATTTCGCCGAGCGGCTCAATATCCCGGTCGCCACGACCTTCATGGCCAAGGGCGCGATCCCGGCGTCCCACCCCTTATGTCTGGGCACCGTCGGACTCCAGGCCCACGATTACATCTCCTGCGGTTTCGATCGGGCCGACGTCATCATCTGCATCGGCTATGATATCGTCGAATACCCGCCCGTCCTCTGGCACAAGACCGCCGATCGTCAAATCGTGCACATCGATCTGCGCGCCGCGGAGGTCGACGCCCACTACATCGTGACCGCAGGTGTCATCGGCGACTACGCGGTGACGCTGCCGGCCATCGCCGATCGCGTGACCAGCCGTCTCCCGGACCGCTTCGCGAATCTGCGTGAGCTGATCCGGCGCGAATTGAACGGCTTCCGTCATGACGCGACCTTCCCCGTCAAACCCCAGCGCGTGGTCGGTGATCTGCGCGAGGCCCTGGGGCCCGAGGACATCGTCGTGTGTGACGTGGGTGCCCACAAACTCTGGATGGCCCGCCTCTACGATGCTGAGCGCCCTAATACCTGCATCATATCGAACGGCTTCGCGAGCATGGGCATCGCCGTGCCCGGGGCCTTGGCGGCCACGCTCGCGGTGCCTGGGAGGCGCGTCGTGGCGGTGACTGGGGATGCCGGATTTCTCATGAATTCCCAGGAGATCGAGACCGCCATGCGCCTCAAGGTCGCGTTCGTGGTGCTTATCTGGAATGACAACTGCTACGGCCTCATCGAATGGAAGCAGCAGTTGCATTATCAGAGAACCGGCAACGTGCGCTTTACGAACCCCGACTTCGTCCAATATGCCCGGGCCTTCGGAGCCGACGGCTATCGCATCGAGCGCGCCGAGGATCTGCTGCCTACGTTGCGCAAGGCCCTCATGACGCCGACTGTGACGCTCATCGACTGCCCGGTCGATTACACTGAGAATATCCGTCTGACCGAGGAGTTGGGCCAGATGATCTGTCCGACCTGAGCGTGCCGCCATCAGCGGTCCCCGCGGGCGGACGCGGGGCGCCGGCCACGAGCGGCGCGCACGGTATTTCGTTGGGTCTTTATCGCCAAGGCCGGCGAGCGGTAGGCAGGATGTCAGGACGACCAGCCCCCCGCGATCGTCGTCCGGTTTCGGACAGGGCCCGTGCCGAGGCATCCGCGAGGCCCGGTAAGCGACCGCCGCGCATCGCTCGCGCCGCCCCTCCGACACGCGATGCCCGCGATCTATGGCGTTACGCAACGCCCGGCGTCAGCCGTTCCTGCGCCCCCCTTGTTGCGGGCCGTCGGCCATGAGCAGCAGCACGCCGCCCACGACCACGGCCCCGGCGCCTACCCACATTGGAATATCGACGTGACGTTTGTGCTTCACGGATAAGGCGAGCGGCCCGAGTTGGGCCTCCTTGGTCTTGTGTGTGTAGCTAAAGCCGCCGTAGGCCGCGCCCAGGATCCCCAGGACGACGAGCAGTATGCCGACGATCCTCACGACATTCATTGACAGATACCCCTCCAGTTGTCGCGCAAAGGGACGAGCTTAGGCCATCCGCGTCCACGATACGCCCGGCCAAGGCCGGAGGGCTGGCATGACCAGAGACGGCCTCCGTCGGGCCGCTCTCGGCACGGCAGGTCAGGTCATCTAGCGGTCGCGCGCGAGGTCTTGTCGCTGGCCCGGTGCGCGCTCGCGCCCTCGCAGCCTAGACCACGGCCGCCATCGGCGGCCTGCGGGATGGGCTGCGAGGGCTTGTAAGGCCGCGCGGCTTTGCCCTTGGCGCGTGGCGACCCCGCGGCGCGCGAGCGCCTGCGCGCGGCCCGGCAAGACGACGGCGGGGCGAGATGCCACGCTGTCATTGGTGAGCCCCCACCATGCGCAGTGCCGACGCCACTGGGCGCGCAGCGCCAGGCGCTCCCTGCGGTGCCCTGATCCCGCGGCGACGCTATTGCTCGTAACAGGCGGCCATGCGGGGCCTGCCAGGGCGTGGGCATGGAGGTTGCCGGATTTGTCGTAGTGGATATGCCAGTCCACGGCCCGTCCCCGCGCCACGAATGCCTCATTCAGAAAGTCGCGCACAAAGGCCGCGTGCGCCGGCAGCGGCCGGCCTCGCGGGAGCCCCATGACGAGCTCGTAAGCGCAGGCCCCGGCGCCGTGCATGCCCGGGTTTTCCATCGTATTCCAGAGCCGCTCGGGATCCGCCGCATGGGCGGCCAGCGCCCTGGGGAGTGACAGCTCCGACCATGCAAGCCCGGGGCGCTGCGAGAAGTCGAAGACCCGACCGCATCGCCAGTCGCGCAGCCGGCGTCTCCCGCAATAGGCGGCATGCGCCACCAGACCGTCTTTGTCGCCGGGGCGCCGCGCGCGTATGGACAAGATGGGCATCACACCAGGCCTCCCGGCATATCCCCGATAGGCGGGTGACCATAGCACTTGTTAGGCTCGATCTTTATCGGGAGATCCCCGGATGCCACCCGATCGCTCTCATTGGATCCATGCCCTGCGCACACGCGCCGAACGCCGGCGCCTGCGCGCCTTGCTGGACGCGGGCGAGGAACTCGAGGCGCGCGGCCTTCTGGATGAGGCGGTGCGTCTGGCGGCCGCCATCGAGGAGTCGCGCCCAGGGGTGGCGGCCGCTGACAGCGAGTGGCCTGCCCCCTGGGGTGGGACGGGCGGCGGCCGGCGGCTCACGCGGCCCCGCGCGCGACTCGGGTCTTTGGGTATTGTGAGTACGGCGCTGGCGCTTGCCGCGCCGCTTGTGTGGCTTGTGCGCCTGTTGCCGGGTATCCGCTGGTCTGCGCGCCCGACTTCCGCCACATCGGCCGATGTCCGCTTGTGGCTCGGCGCCGGTGGCGGGCTGTTGCGGCGCCGGGCCCGGTGGCGCGGCCGCGGGCGGCGATCCCTGGTATTGGCCGGCGATGATCTCGGCCAGAACCTCCTGGTTGTGGGCGGCATTGGTTCGGGCAAAACCACTTCGGTCATTCAGCCGGTCCTGCTTCAGTGCCTGGCGCAGGGCATGGGCGGGCTCGTGTTCGACATCAAGGGGGATTTCGGGGCCGCGGCCGCTGGCCTTGCGCGCCGCGCCGGCCGCGAGCTTACGGTCGTCGGTCCCGGCCGGCGGGCGTTCAATCTCCTGCGCGGGCTCACGCCCGAGGCCGCCGCCGGTTTTTTGAAATCCGCTCTGCTCTTGAATGGCGTGCCCGGGGATCCGTTCTGGACCGAGACTGCTGTCGAGCTTTGTCGCAATGCCCTGGGCGTGCTTTCGTTTCTGCCCGACCGTTACAGCCTCGCTGGCCTCTATGACTACCTCTTTCGCGACGATGTGCGCGCTGACTGCGATCGCCGACTCCATGACGAGGCCGCCGGCCTGGGTGCCGAGGCCTTGCGGCTTCTGCGCAGCTACCAGTCCTACCACGAAGGCGTGTTCACGCGGTTCGATACCAAGGTCGTGGCCGGTGTGCTTGCCAGCGCCGCCCAGGTGCTGACGCCGTTCACCCACCCCGATCTCGTCGACGCCTTCTGTCCGCCCGCAGATGCCCTGGCGATCGAGGCGCTCGCCTCGGGCGCGCTCATCCTCGTGGATCTGCCGCTTGCCGTCTGGGGGGTAGGAGCAAAGGTCGTCTACACCTTCATAAAGCTGCGATTCTTCCAGTACATGCAAAGGCGTCCGGTCCGCGAGCGGTTGCGTCCCGTGCTGTTTCTGTGCGACGAGTACCAGGAGATCGTGAGCGCCAATAAAGACGGCCTCTCCGATCTCAACTTTTGGGACAAGGGACGGGCCTTCGGCACAGTCGGCATCATATCCGCTCAGTCGATCGCAAGCTTCTATGCGGCCGTGGGCGACCGCGACCTTGCCGACACCTTGCTCCAGAACTTCCGCCAGAAGCTGTGCCTGCGCAGCGAGGATTGGCACACCATCCAATTTTTCGAGCATGTGCTGGGCCGCCTGCCCGACCGCCGGCGCCGTACCCGGCCGCTGGTATCCGCGGCGCTTGTGCGCCGCCTCTATCGGCGCCAGGCCTTGGCCGTGGTGTCGGTCGGCGGCGAGGCGCTGGAGGAGGTCGTCGATCTGCCGGCGGTGTTCGTGGATTCGGCCGAACAGGGGATACCGGGCGCGGGTACGCGCAACTAGTATCCTGCGAGGAGGCATGCACCCATGACCGTCAAGCGTTTGCCGTTGTGGGCCAAAATCGTGACCGGCGCGGCCCTGTCATTGATCGTCGCGATCGCGATCGCCGTGGGTCTTGCCCCCACGATCGTACGGCATGTGATCGAAGGCGACGGCAGCGCCAAGCTCCACCGTCGCATCATCATCCACGGGGCGGTGGGCATAGACTGGTCGCTCGATCCGCGCCTCACTTTGAACCGCGTCACAGTGGCCAATCCCGCGTGGGCCCAGGGTCCCATGGTGACGATGCGCCAGCTGCGCGTGCGCATCGCGCTCCTGCCGCTCCTCCATGGTCGTGTGGTCCTGCCCTCGCTGGTGCTCCGCCGTCCCGTGATCCGTCTCGATAGGCCCAGCCCGACGCGCGCCAACTGGGTATTCGTGGCGCCAAAGCCGCGTATGCCCCGCTCCAAGCTGCGCGCCGCGCCGCGTATCGGCCGACTGGTGGTTACCCATGGGCACATTACGGTACACGACGTACCCGCCGCCACTGATCTCGTCTTGGGCATACGCAGTGTCAAGCCTTCCACGCGCCTGCTACTGTCGGGTCACGGCCGTTACAAGGGGTCACCCTTCGTCCTGAAGGGCGCGCTCGGCTCGCCGACCCTGGCGGAAAGCGATCGCAGCCCCTATCCGGTACGGATTGCCATCCATATCGGCCGCTTCCTAGCGCGCATCACGGGCACCTTGGTCGCCCCCATGGCCCTGAAGCACGTCGACCTCCATGTGCTGCTCAAGGGTGCGGGGCTAGGCCGTGTCCATAAGGCGACAAGCCTCCCGCTACCGCAGACCGGGCCGTTCCAGATCTCGGGACGGCTCACCCGTCACGGCAAGATCTGGGATCTGGCGCATTTTCATGGGCTCGTGGGCAAAAGCGACCTCGAAGGCGCGATCAGCGTGCGTCCCGGCCACCCGATGTTCATGCGCGCCAATCTGACGTCGCGCCTCCTGAACTTCAAGGATCTGGCGGGCTTTGTGCAGGCCAAGCCGAAGAAGGTAGAGGGTCACGTCAAGGTCGTGCCGCACGCCCAGAGCGCACAGAAGGTGCTTCCGGCGAAGCCCTACAAACGCAGCCGGCTCATGAAGGTCGACGCCAACGTCGTCTATCGCGCCGAGCACGTCTATGCCTCGCATATGCGCATCCAGGACCTGTATGCGCACCTCATCTTGCGGCATGGCGTGGTGCGCCTCGCGCCGCTCAATTTCGGGGTAGCCGACGGCCTGGTCGCGGCTCACTATACGATGAATGTCTCGCAGCCCATTTATCGCACGCAATTGCAGGCCATCGCGCGCGGCGTTCATTTGCGACTCCTGTTTCCGAAGATCAAATTCCAGTCGGCGGGCACCGGCCGCATCGGCGGACGCCTGCAGCTGTCGGCTTCCGGCAATTCGATCGCGGCCATGAGTGCGCATGCCACAGGTCACCTGGGCCTAGCGCTTGCCAATGGCTCGGTGAACAATCTCTACGTGGCGCTCGCGCAATTGCACATCGGTAACGCCGCGCTGGATTGGCTGTCGGGGATGAGGCAGGAGCGCATCCCGTGCGCGGTGATCCGCCTCGGGGCGCGCAACGGACTCGTGAAGACCCGCACCTTCCTGATTGCCACGCCATCGGCCAACATTATCGGCCGCGGTACGATCAATATGCGCCGCCAGACCCTCCATCTGACGGTGCTCACGAAGCCCAAGCACATCACCATCATCAGTGCCCGGGGGCCCTTGCACGTTGGCGGGACCTTCCAAAAGCCGGTGTTCAGCGTATCCCGCAAGTCGCTCCTGGAGCGCGCTGGCGCGGCGATCGCTCTGGGCGCGCTCCTGACCCCGGCGGCGGCGCTCCTGCCGCTGATCGATACCGCGCCTGGCCACAAGGTCGACTGCCCGGCGCTGTTGAACAATGCCGGACCCAAGGCCCATGCCGAGGCCTTGAAGGGCGCGGCCCAGCGTGCCAGGGGGCATTGATGAGGCACCCGGGCGACGCCGGATTTTAGCGCTTCACGCCCTCGACGATCAGAAAATCCGATCGCTCCAGGATGCCTATGTCGGGTATGCGGCTTACCCCGAATGTCTGGCGGCTCACATCCTTGAATCCGCAGCGCATGAAGAGATCCACGAGCTGGACCTCGTCGTATTGCCATTTATGAAAGTGTCCGAAGGACTTGAGGCCTGGCGGTCGGGTGCAGATATCGTCGAAGTACATGCGCACATGACGGCGCAGACGCGCGACATCGCGCGCCTCCGGTTCGCGCGCCTGCTGCTCCCGGAAGATGGCAAGATAGTTCTCCCAGAACTCCACCCCGTCCGGGACGCACAGGCGCAGAACACCGCCTGTCATCAAGACCCGGTGGCACTCCTCGGTCAGGCGCCGGGCGTCCTCGTATTCAAAGTGTTCCCAGACCTCGCCGGCGTAGATGGCCGCCAGCGAGTCACGCGCCCACGGCAGGGGCTTGCGCAGATCGTGGTGGATGATGTCTGGCCGAAACGGGGCGGCGCGCAATAACCCCAGGCGTACGAGTAGTCGATCAAGTCCGCCGGCATGGGCCACGAGCCATGCCCGGCGGCTGCCATCGACGTTGATCCAGCCCTTGGGCATGACCGGCCCGCAGCCGAGGTTCACGCGCGGCCCGCGCGGCAAGGGATAAGACACCGAACCGCTGTGATGGCCCAAGGCTTCCACTGCTGTCGACACGCGGCCTCCTGGATTCGCGGAAAAACCTCCCGCGCGGCTTGCCCGATCCCCACTATCCGGGAAACGAGCGGGCCGTTCCATGAGACTTTGGAGGGAGCCGTGCGACCGGTGCGGCGTGCGGATGGGTCTCGCGCGGCGGGCCGGGCAATGGTCCCCGCACGGGGATCATGCGCCGTCGCGACCGCGTGTTGGCCGGGATGGCGGGTTCGTTTGCGCGCGCCCCTCGTGCAGGGCGTGAAGCAAGGTGGCGGCCTCGCACAGCCCGTCTTGCACGCGCGCATCTGTCAGCAGGCGATAGAGGCCTTTCAGTCCCCCGGACGCTGGGGTCTGTTCGGCGACTTGTGCGCCGCGCCAACGGCGCCAGGCGTCCAGGCCGCGCGCCGTGTCCGCAAACAGGGTCTGCGCGGCCGCACCGCCGTCGTCTGCATTCCGCAAGCGGTTCCAGGACGCGGTAAGGTCGGCGAGCGCGCCGGAGGCCTCGCGTAGCACCGGAAAGACGCCGGCGTCGCGCCACGCGCCAAGCAGTTCGATGACCTCTTGCGCAAGGCCCGCGGGATCGTTGGCGTGCGACCAGCGGCTGAGGTCGGCGAGCGTGGCGGTAATGGCCGCGCCCGTGGGTCCGGCGAGGATATCACCGAGTCCTCGGCCCATCTCGGCAAGCCGGTGGGCGAATCCGAGATCATCGCGCGCACGCTCAAGGAGGGGGCCCATCGCCTCGAGGGCCATCGGGGTCACGGATGAAAGCCGCGTGATGGTGTCGGTGAGGTAGCCGATGTTATCAGCGAGCCAGCCGACGGTCCCGGTCTCAGAGAGCGCCTCGACAAGCCGCAGGATGTCGCGTCCGAGGCCTGCCACATCGGTATTGCGCGTGGCCTCGAGCAGGCGCGCGACACCCGTGGTCAGCGCCGCGCCGGTGGGGCCTGCGAGCAGTGCCTGCCAGGCGTCGAGGCGCGCCGCCAGGCCCCGGACGGCGCGCAGTTCGCCGCGCAGTTCCAGGATCAGGGGGCCGATCTGATCAATGGTGTCGGGTGCGAGCGCGCGCTGTACGGCCCCGCGCATCGGCGAGGCACCATCGGCGATCGCGTCCCAGAGGCCGGCTGCACGTAGCGCCTCGGCGGCCTTCAGCAAGGCCTCCGCAAGCCCCGTCAGATCGTGGTCGCGCCATAGCCCCGAGGCCTTCAGCGCAGCCCCGGCGGCGGCCTCGCCCAGGGCCCCGGCAGCGCCCTCCTCGAGGGCCGCGTAGCGGTCGGCGAGCCGCGCCAGGGCCTGCCATTGCCGCGCGCTGAGCTCGGGGCCGCTTGTGACGCGGGTCGCGTTGTTGGCCTCGGTCTCAGGTATGGGACCGCTCATGACTTAAGCCGCGAACAGGCGTTCGGCCAGGAACTGCGCGGCGTCCAGGCCCCACGGCGGGACCTTGCCCTGGGTCCGGAAGAACAGGTCCTTGTATTGCATCTTCAGAAGATAGGGGACGCGCCCAATTTTCAGTACCTGCGTGTCGCCGCCATACCAGGAGTTGGAGCGGATGTAGAAGGCCTGGTTGTCGCCCATGTCGCCGATGCAGTAGACGAGCGGCTTCAGGGGCTCGGATGCCGCCGCCTCGCCTACGCGCCCGAGGTCGTGGGCGATCTGTTTGCCCACGATCTCGCTCTCCTGGTGACCTATGGCCCCGAGCTTGGGCACGGTGACTGCCGCGGCGTCGCCGCACGCCAGGATTTCCGGATACTTGGGATTGCGCATCAACATGTCGGTAACCACGAAGCCCTCCTCATCGCAGATGGGCAGACCCTTCATGAAGGGGTGCGGGACCCAATCGGGGAGCAGGATCTTCAGTTCGGCGTCGAGCGCGTCGCCCTGCGTAAACCGGATCCCGTCGTGCGTGACCTCGGCGATATCACCTATGTTATTGCGGTAGTGGAACCCCATCTGACTTGCGATGTCGAGAAGCGAGGTGACGACCTGGCGACCGGCATCCTCGGCGATCATCTTCCCGGGCGTAAACACGGTGATCTTGTCGGGGCCGCCTAGGCCGTGGTTCTTGAGCCAGGTGGCCATGGACATCATGATTTCCACCGGCGGGCCCTCGCACGCGGCGTCGGCCATGGGCACCAGGTCCTTGACCGCCGTGCCCTGATGGAAGCGTGCCGAGCCGATCGCGATCGGGCCGCCCTTGTAGCCGCCGCCAAACAGCGCCTTTCTCAGTTTGTTGCCATAGTAAGTATCCGAGGCCGCATGCGCGTACGGCGCGAAGCCCGGGATCTTGTCGTAGGCGAGCCGGCAGCCGAAGGCCACGACCAGATAGTCATAGCCCAGGGTCTCCGACGGCGCGCCTTCGCGCTCCTTGGGGGTGAAGTCTATGGTCCGGGTATCGGGATTGATGGCGCGCACCTCGCCTTGGACAAAGGTCGCCTGTGCCTCGGTGAGCGCGCGCGAGGTGTCCATCTTGAGGGTCGCGGCGGGGTCACGTCCCTCGAAGACCTCGCCGGGGATGTTGGGGATGAAGAGCAGATAGGGGTTGCGATCGATCACGGTGATGTCGACTGCATCCCCCGCGTACTCACGGATCTTCTGGGCACTGGCGAGCCCCGCGAAATTTCCACCGAGCACCACGACGTGGGCCTTGCTCGACGTCATATCAGACCTCCTAACGAACGAGGTGGTCCCGCCATGTGCCTTCTTCCATCATGGAGGCGAAGAGCATGTAGTAGGGACCACGGTTGATGTGGGCGAGTACGCCATGATCGTGAATGCGGCGCGCCTCGACATTGACGAGGACCTTACCGAGACCCTGGTGGGCCAGTTCCGGGGCCTCCCACTCCATATGCACGAAATATTGCGCGGGGGTGGCTGCCGGTATGGGCGGATGGTCGAGCGGCTTATCCCCATAGTTGGTCGCGTAGCGCGGGGGGTTGGCGCCGAGCGTGGCCTTGGTCATGCCCGCCGGGTCGAGTTGAAACGAACCGATCGCCGAGACCCCGATCTGTTTTAAGAGCATCCACCCGAGCATCCCCGGGGCATGACCCATGAGCCAGGCCATGGTGTCGCGCACCCCCTGCTCGAAGTCCGTCTCATGGCCATGCATCACGCTGTGGTCGCCGACTGCGATCGTGCGCATGGGGAGCGCCACCTTGGGCACCGGTTGTTGGCTGGCGGCGCGTGCCATCATGAGGGCCGGGACATCGGTGAGCCCAATCGAGGGCGGCAGGTCGGAGGCCACGATCTCATACACCGGCTCCCACGGTCCTTCCACGACCATCGCCAGGCAATGACTGCACAGCTCATAGATGGTATCGAACTGGAGGTAATGCATCTCCTCGTGGGACTTGGCATCCTTCCACACGGTGTACTGAAACATGCTGATCGGGTTTAGGGTCTCGCGCATGTCGAGCGCGCCGCCACCGTAGCGTCCGGCCATGGGATGGATGCCGACCTGCAACAGCTGGTCGAAGCCGAGGAAGCCTGGGTGGGTGGCGGTGGTGATGCACACCTTGGGCCCGACCTTGTGCATGATCTCGTGATTCTCAGGGCGATTGCTGATCCGCGCCATATTGATCGCGATGACCGGGTTCTGGCCCCCATTCTGGGGCTTTTGCGACGTGGACGCGGACATGGGTGCTCCATGAAGAATCTCGCCGCAAAGCTTAACGCCATTGTGCGCGCGTCCCATCCGACACAAGCCGTGCCCCATCGCCGATGCGCCCGGCCGACTGGGGCAGCCGCCCGGGGAGACCCGATGCCTCGATTGCCCCGCGCGGTTGCCTAATGGCTCTAACGGGGCCATAAAGCCTGTCTATACTGAGGGCAGGAGGGCGCTATGGGCCAGGGGCCGGAGGTATTGATCGTGGGGGCGGGACCGGCCGGTATTAGTGCCGCCCTCAAGCTCGCGCGCGCCGGGGTGCGGACGCTGGTGCTCGAGGGTGCGGAATTCGCCGGTGCGGAGAACTGGTCGGGCGGCGTCTATCACGCCGAGACCCTGGTGCGTGAAGATGTTCTGGGGGCGGACGCCTGGGCGCGCGCCCCTCGCGAGCGGCGCATCGTGGCCCGCTCGCTCGTCGTCCACGGGGGCGACGGATGTGCCGGTTTCGAGGCGCGGGCCGTGGCCGGCAACGACTATGGCGAGGCCTGGACGGTGTTGCGTCCGAGGCTCGACCGTTACCTGGCAGCGTGTGCCATCGAGCATGGGGCCGTGCTCCTGCCGCGCACGACCGTCACCGGGTTGCGGTTTGCGCGCGGGCGGGTGGTGGGTGTGGACACCGCGCGCGGCCCGGTCGAGGCGCCGGTGGTATTTCTGGCCGAGGGTGACGCCGCGGGCGTGCTCGCGCGCGAGGGCCTCGAACGCCCGGTGGTACGCTACGCGCAGGGCATCAAGGCCGTGTTTGCGCTGGCCCCCGCGACCATAGAGGCGCGTTTCGGGGTCGGTGCAGGCGAGGGCGTCGCCCAGGAGTGGTTGCTGCGCAACGGTACGTTCAAGGGTCACACCGTGGCGCTCGACATGAGCGGCTTTTTGTATACGAATCGCGATACGCTGTCTGTCGGGCTCGTGTTTCCCCTGACATCGCTTGCCGATCACGGCCCGGTTGACCACCCCCAGCTCATGCGCCGGTTTCTGGCCCTGCCGGAGGTCGCGGCCCTGCTCGAGGGGGCGACGCAGATCGCCTATGGGGCCAAGGTCATTCGCGCCGGCGGCCTGCGCGAGGGGGTGGTATGCGCCTATGACGGGTTGGCGATCGGGGGCGCGTCCCTGGGGCTTGGGCTTGAATTCCCTTACCCGAATTTCATGGGCCCGGCGGCTATGTCGGGGGCGGCGTTCGCCGACGCGGTCCTGGCATTGCGTGGCCGCGGCGATTATTCCGCGGCGGCCCTTGCCGAGGCCTATGGCGGGCGGTTGCGCCAGAGTCCCGATTATGACAACGCGCGCCTGGCCGCCGCCTGGCCCGAGGCCCTGCACGCAAGCCCCCTGATCTTCGAACACCTCCCGGCACTCATCGGCGCGCTGACCGCTGATCCTGCGTCGCGGTCACGGGCGTGCGCACGCGCGGCCTTCTCCCTCATGCGCGATCGCGCCACCCTCAAGGTCGTAGCTGCCCTGCCGCGCCGGGCCCTGGTGCCCGATCGTCCACCGCTCGCCGTCACCTTTCTGGTGGCGCGCGCGGGCCGGCTCGCGCCGGTACCGGTGCCGCCTGCGATCTTCGCGGGGCTTGCCCACGGCATCGGCTATCTCTACGGCCGTGGCCTGCCGCGGCTCGAGACCCGTCTGGCTGCGGCGTTTTCGCAACGCGTCCAGGGGCTTGCCGTGCGTATGCTCGCGCGCAGTGCCGGACTGTCCGCCACCGGGGCGCTGGGCTTTGCGAGCGACGGCGTTCGGGCGCTCGCCGCCGGTCGCTCGGCGGTCATGCGCGCGCCGTTTTATCGTCATGAACGCCTGGCCCGCGAACGCCTCTCGTGGGATCGGAGTCCTCCCGATTCCCCCAGCGACTGGTTGGCCCCGCTCGGCCGCCCCGGGCCCGACCTGCGCCATATCCATGTCCCTCGCGATCTCGCCCCGGCGGATGCCCAGCGCCTGCAGCGCGTATGTCCGGCCGGGGTCTATGGGCCGGGCAACCCGCTGGGCGGTGCGTCGGTGGTGTTCGAGAACTGTATCAAGTGCGAATCGTGCCGATTGGTGGTCCCGGCGGTCGATTGGCGACGCACGAGTACCCATCGTTTGATCTATGAGCTCCCCGGTGCGCAGCGCACGGGACCCGACGGCAGCGTCCATGGCCTGCCCGATCAAGCGCCCGGTGTCCCGTCCGGGACCCCACCCTCGGGGCGTGCCGGGGGGTGGGCGCGTGATATCGCAGCCGGCGACGGGCGAGGGCCAAGGCAGGAGCGCCCCGCCGTCGACGGGTACGCACCCTTCGCGCGGCGGGTGTTACGCGACAGGGCGGCGGCCGTCTTTCCGTCTGCGCGCCTGGCCGGGCTCGTGGCCGGATGGACCGCCGACGACCGCCAGGACCTGATGCGCCTCATGCGTCGCCGCGACATGTCCCCCGAGGATGTCATCGCCGCGCTTGCCGAATACGATAGCGGGCTTGGTTTCGTGGCCCTGCATCACCTGCTGGCCGAGGCCCGCTGCGGGCGGCGGTTAGCGCGGCTCACCATCGGCCTTTCCCGGGAGGCCGATGGCCTATGCGCATGGGTCCCGGACGTTGGCGCCGATGGCCTCGGCGGCCGGGACCCGCTCGCCACCACCGGTGCCGTGCGTGCCACTGGCCTCGACACGGCACGCTGCGTGCGCGTGCCGGCGGCGGGCGCGGAGGTGCTGGCCGTTGACTCGACCCTGGCCCGCTACTACGCGGCCTTCTGGGAGGGTTATGGCGAGGCCCTGGGCGCGCGCGCCGATGCCCACGCCCGGGCACGCCTGCAGTTTGCCGGCACGTTTCGCGATCGCGAAGGATCGGACGGGGTGTTCAAGTTCGGCGCCGTCAAGCGTCTGCTCGCGGTCATTGCCTACGCATTGGCCCTCGCCCGTCGCCTGCGTGCGCATTGCGACCATGAGCCGCGGATGGCCGTGGCGCTCCTTCAGGAACGTTTCGGGGTGTCTTTGGACGGCGTGGCCTGGTGTGCAGGCCAGGTGTTCGGGGGCATCGCCTATTCCGAGGATGATATCCTGAGTCGCCGCTATCGCGACGCCATGGTGTTGACGCAATGGCCGGCGGTCGCGCCCGCAGGGACCCAGGCGCGCTGGGAGCGGACGCTGTGGACGGGGCCGGCCGATCAGGCGGAGGCGCTGTTCCTGCGCCACGGCCTGGGCGCGGATGCGGACCTTGCGCCGCTGCCCGTGATCTCGGGCCGTCTCCCCGTCGTCCCTCGACCGAGCGCGCCCATTCGTTATGAGAGCGGGGGCTTTCTGTTCGGGCGGCTGTTGCCGGCCGACCAGGCATTCGTGCCCGAAGACTTCCTGGCGGACCCCGCGCTTCGGCGCATGCGCGCGCAGGTCCTGCGCCTCGTGCGCGGTGGATTTCGCGACCCCGGGGGTGGCGCCTATGGCCGCTATATCGATGACCGTCACGCGGTCCCGGAGTCCGATATCGCGCGCCTCAAGGCCTTTTCCGCATTCGCCACGGTGATCCCCCGGGGTCTGGGGGGGCTCGGTGCGAGCAAGGCCGAGTACGCTGTGCTCGCCGGGCTGCTCATGGGGCGTGTCGATCCGTCGGTAGGCCTTTTGGTCATGGCCAGCACCAGCATCGGCACCATGCCCGTGCTGCTGGCCCTGCAAAAGGATCTCCCGCGCCTGGACGCGGAGCTTGCCGGCCTTTCCGCGGCGTCCTTCGCCGCGCTGCGCGAGGGCGCGCGCCGTGTGCGCGCGTTGTGCGAGCGCCCGCGCGCGGGCGCGCTTCGCAAGACCCTCGAGGCCATGGCCGCGCGCATCAAGGACCGCTTCTTGAAACCCGGGTCGGCCTTGAAATACCTCGCGCGCGACGTGCTTGATGCGTTCGAGGCCGTGGTGGCCGCCGCCCGCGCGCGTGATCTGGATGCCCTGGCCGAGCGCGCCCGGGCCTTTGACGAACAACTGGCGGCACTTGTCCCACGATTGGCCGAGGAGCGCGCGCGCCTGCCGGTTCGTATCGCGGCCCATGAGCGTTTTCTGCGTTTTCTGGCACGCGGGCAGATCAGCGCCTTCGCCCTGACCGAGCCCTCCGCGGGCTCCGATACCGGGGCGCTTACGACCCGCGCCGAGCCCCGGCGCGCGCTGTTGAGTCCGGGCGAGGCCGGCCTTTGGCGGTTTGTCACGGCCCGCGGACCGCGCGTCCTGCTCGATGAGCGACGTCTCGATTTCACCGCGCCCGAGGTCCGTTATCGCATGCCGGACGGGACGTGGGCGCGTCTCGATGATGGCGTCTGGGATGTGGCCGGGAAGGGCGCGCGCCGGCGGGTGGTGCAAGACTCGGGAGAGGTCTACGAATACGATGATAGGGGCGTCCCGCAAGACACCCCCGACGGCCCGGTCTACGAGTACTTCGAGCTATCCGGCAGCAAGATGTGGATCAGCAACGGCTCGCTCGCCGATCGTTATTGCCTGTATGCGCAGACCGCCCGCGGCGTGACCGGATTCCTGGTCGAACGACGCTGTGAGGGGCTGGCCGTTGGTCGTGATGAGCGCAAGCTTGGCCAGCGCGCCTCGCCCACCAACGAGATCGCGTTGTCATCGGTGCGTGTGTGCGCGAGCCGCATCATAGGGTTCGAGGGCCATGGTCAGGTGAATGCCCTGGAGACCCTGAGCGTGGGGCGCGGCGGGCTCGTGGTCGGCGCGGGCGGCCTCCTCGAGCGGCTGATCACAGACTATCTGCGCGGCCTCGATGCGGCCTCGCCGGCGTTGGCGCGTGCCCGCTATGAGCATGAACGCCTGCGCGCCCTGGGTGCGCGTCTGGTCGGTCTCATGGATCGCGCCGACTTGTGCCATGGGGACTTCCGCATCGAGGCGGCGCTGTCCAAATTTCTGGCCTCCGAGGGGCTCCATCGCGTGTTGCGCGCGCTCGAGATCGAGCGTGGCCCGTCGGCTGCGGCCATGTCCGAGCCCATCGAGAAATGGCGACGCGACGCACGCATCCTCAACATCTACGAAGGCACGAATGAGGTCCAGCGCTTCCTGGTCCTGAAGGACCTTCCGGCGTTGTTCGCGCGCTTCGAGGCGATGGCGGCCACCGGCAGTCCGGCGCTCGATCGTGCGCTACGCTCATTCAGCGAGTTCCTGCGCCCGCGGCTTACGGATTTGAAGGCGCGGGTAGGCGCGGACGGTGACGCCCAGATCCTCTGGTTCCCGGTGGTTGATTGGGTCGCCGAACTTTATGCCT
This sequence comes from Acidiferrobacter thiooxydans, assembly GCF_003333315.1. Classification (GTDB taxonomy): domain Bacteria; phylum Pseudomonadota; class Gammaproteobacteria; order Acidiferrobacterales; family Acidiferrobacteraceae; genus Acidiferrobacter; species Acidiferrobacter thiooxydans. The sequence continues at coordinate 1,672,689 of NZ_PSYR01000002.1, read as the reverse complement.
GGGCCGTGCAGGTCGAGCGGCGCCTGGCGCTCGCCGCGCGCGGTGCAGCGCGCGAGGGCCTCGCCGCCCTGGAGGCGCTCGAGACCGTCTGCGAGCAGGCGGTGGGTGCCCGTGCGCGCGCCGTCCACGCGCTGTTCGCCGAGGCGTCTGCCTATGAGCAGGCGGTGGTGGCGCTCGCCAATCGCCGCACCGCCGAGGCCGTCCGGCCGGCCCAGGTCTTGGCGCCCGGACTGCGCGGCCATGTGCTGGTCCTGGTGCGGGATGTGCGGCACCCGGATGCGCGCGACGTGCGCCTAGACGACGAGGATCTGGCAGTCCTCGATCAGGCCCTCGCCGCCGGCGATGGCCAGCCTGCGCTCGACGTAACCGCCGTGCTCGTGACCGCCGCCCCGTGTCTGGACCACGCGCAGCGGCTGCGCGCCGCCGGCGCGCGCGTCCAGGCGGTGATCACCGGCGGGTTGGTCGATCCCGCCGCCCTGGCCCCCCTCATAGCCCGGTTGCGTCCCGACCTGATCCTGGCGGGGCCCTCACAGCCGGTGTTTCTGGCGGCCCTGGCCGGTGCCCTGAATACTGTGCTCGTGGATGGCGTCACAGGACTTGCCACGGCCGGGGCGCGGGGCTACGAGATCCTGCGCGGCGCGGGCCGGCGCCTTTATGTCACATACCGAAGACTCCTGGTCGCCTGCGGGCGCCTGCCCGCCACCGGACGTAGCGATGCGTTCACGGTGGGGCAGTGGCTGGGGGCGCTTCAGACGGCGCCATTCGTGGAGCGTCTCGACGGGGCGGCGGCCGATGTCTGCGCGGCGGTCTCGCTCCCGGCGGCGGCGCCCGGCGACCTGCAGTCCCCCGAGGCCCTGGCGCAGTGGCTGCGGGCGGGTATCGGGGGCGCCCCACCTGCGGTGAGACCGGTTGTACTGGGGGTGGCGCACGTGGCGACGGTCATGGCCGTCGCCGGCGGCGGCGCGCGCGGCCGCGCCTGTGCCGGCCTGGCGCGCGCCTTCGGTGAGTCCGCCGGCGGCGTATGGCTTGCACGGGTCCCGGGGGAGTCGCCCCCGGAGGGGCTTTCCGGACCGCTCTTTCGGGTGCCGGCGACCGGTGCCGATGCATCGCTAGCGGAGGTCTTGGCGCCGCGCTTGGCGGACGCGTCATATATCGTACTGGGTCCCGAGGACGCGGCCCTCGGCGGGGCGCTGGCGGCGCGCCTGGCGCGCCCCCTTTATATCGATGTCGAGGCGCGCCGGGGTGATGATCTCGTGTGCGTGTACGCCGCGCGGCGGTGGCGGACGCGGTGCCCGGGGCGCGCGGTCCTGGTGGCCGCGTCCGGGGTCGGGGGCACCGAGTTCGAGGTCGAGACGACGTGTATCGTCGAGGATTGGGCGGCCCCGGAGGGGCATCCCGGGCGATTCGCGCCCGTCGTGCGCGCGACTTGCGCCACCGGGCTTGCCGGCGCCGAGGTGGTGATCGACGTCGGGCGGGGGGTGGCCGACGGGGCGTTCTTTCAGAGGGGGCTCATGAGGCTTAAATCCCGGCTATCGGCTATGATGGGGTGCGAGGTCGCGTTCGGCGCGACGCGCAAGGTCGTGCAGGAGAGCGGGCTCCTGCCGTTTGAACACCAGATTGGGCAGACCGGTATCCATGTCGCGCCGCGATTGCTGCTCGCGCTTGGGGTATCGGGCGCGCCCCAGCATATGGTCGGTATCGCGGCCGATACGCAGATCGTCGCCATCAACCTTGACCCCCAGGCGCCGATCTTTGCCGCGCGTGCCGGGGGCCGACCGGTGGTGCGTTGTGTCGGCGATGCCCGCGCATGGGTCGAGGCCTTGTTGGCGCTATGGCCGGAGGTCGAGGGCAAGGAGGCGAGATGAGTGGCAGGGTATTTATCATTGACGGCGCGCGCACGCCATTCCTGAAGGCCCGTGACGAGCCCGGGCCTTTCAGTGCCGCCGATCTCGCGGTCATGGCCGGCCGCGCGCTCTTGGCGCGCCAGCCGTTCGCCGCCGAGGATCTGGATGAGGTCATATTGGGCTGTGTCATCGCCGCCCCCGACGAGGCCAACATCGCGCGCATCGTCGGCCTGCGTCTCGGGACAGGTTTTGCGGTCCCGGCGCACACCGTGCAGCGCAACTGCGCCTCCGGTCTGCAGGCGCTAGCCAGCGCCTATGATCGCATCAGCGCCGGGCGCGCCCATCTGGTGCTGGCCGGAGGCACGGAGGCCATGAGCCGCGCGCCCATTCAGTGGAACATGGCCATGAGCCGATGGCTGGCACGTCTGTATCGCGCCAAGGGCCCCGGGCAACGGCTGCGGTCTCTGGCCGGTCTTCGGCCCGCCTACCTAAAGCCGGTGTTCTCGCTTTTGCGCGGTCTGCGCGACCCGGTGGTCGGCCTGTCTATGGGGCAGACCGCCGAGATCGTGGCCCATCGTTTCGGTATCGGGCGGCTGGCCCAGGACAGCTATGCCCTGCAAAGCCACCAGCGGGCGGCGCGCGCCCAGGCTGATGGGCTCTTCAAAGACGAGATCGAGCCCGTCTACGGCTCACAGGCCGACTACTATGGTCAGGACAATGGGGTACGCACCGACACCGATCTCGAGAAGCTCGCGCGCCTGCGTCCGGTGTTCGACCGGCCATTCGGCGATGTGACCTCGGGCAACAGTTCCCAGATCACAGACGGCGCGGCGCTCGTGGTGCTGGCGAGCGCTGCTGCCGTCAAACGCTGGCGCCTGCCGGTATTGGGCGAGATCGTCGATCATGCCTGGGCGGGGGTCGATCCGGCGCAGATGGGCCTTGGGCCGGTGCATGCGACTGCCCGGCTGCTCGCCGCCAACGGGCTTGCCATGGGCGATCTGCATCATGTCGAGCTAAACGAGGCCTTCAGCGCCCAGGTCTTGGCCTGCCAGGCGGCGTGGGCGAGTCCCACCTATGCGCGTGACGAGCTCGGCCTGGAGGCCGCGCCCGGGGCCATCGATGGCGCGCGCCTGAATCCTCACGGGGGGGCGGTGGCGATCGGGCACCCGGTGGGCGCCACCGGCGCGCGGCTGGTCTTGCATCTGGCGCGCTCCCTGAAGGATGCGCCGGGGACGTTAGGGCTCGCCACGCTCTGCATAGGTGGGGGACAGGGCGGGGCCATGCTGATACGGGGAGGGGACACGTCATGACCAGCAGCTGGACGCTGTCGGAGGCCGACGACATCGCCGAGCTTGTCCTGGATGTCCCGGGCAAGCGGCATAATGTCCTGTCGCGGGAGGTCCTGGGCGAGCTCGATCAGCTGCTCGCGATCCTGGAGACCCGCCCCTTGCGCGGACTCGTGATCCGCTCGGGCAAGCCTCAGGGCTTTGCCGCCGGCGCCGATGTCCATGAGTTCCGGTGTATCCTCGACGCCGCGCGCGCCGCCGAACTCACGCGCGCCGGACAGAGGGTTCTCGCGCGTCTTGCAGGTCTCCCGTACCCGTCGGTCGCGATCATCCACGGTCCGTGCCTGGGCGGCGGGCTTGAGCTCGCGCTCGCGTGCAGCTATCGAGTGGCATGCGACGACGAACGCACCAGTCTCGCCCTGCCTGAGGTCAAACTCGGCATCCATCCCGGCTTTGGCGGCACGATCCGGCTGCCGGCCCTGATCGGGCCGCTTCCGGCCTTGTCCCTGATGCTCGGCGGGCGTGGCCTGCCGGCACGCAAGGCGCACAAGGTGGGGTTGGTGGACACATGCGCGCCCCAGCGTCACCTCGACGCCGCGGCGCGCGCGCTGCTTCACGATGTGCCGCCCAAGGGGCGACCGCCCTGGTATCGGGGGTTCCTGGCAGCCCCATTCCTGCGCCCCTATGTCGGCGCGTTTTTGCAGCGCCGCCTGAAGGCCAAGGTCGAATGCCGCCACTATCCGGCCCCGTGCCGCATCGTGTCGCTATGGACCCGCCAGGCGTCGTTCGAGGCCGAGGCCCTGTCGTGCGCGGAACTGCTCGTGAGCCCCGTGAGCCGGCACCTCGTGCACTTGTTCGAGCTCTCCGAGGAGTTGAAGCGGCGCGCGCGCACCCAGGCCCATGGCATTCGGCGCATCCACGTGGTCGGGGCCGGGGTGATGGGCGCCGATATCGCGGCGTGGGCGGCACTCAAGGGTTTCCATGTCAGTCTCCAGGACCGTGCGCCGGAGGTGTTGGCGCGCGCGATCAAGAGGGCCCATGGGCTGTTCGCCGAGCGCCTGAAGGGTCGTGCGGCGGAGGCCGCCCGCGACCGCCTGATGCCGGACATGCGCGGCGGGGCGCTCTCCGGGGCCGATCTCGTCATCGAGGCGATCATCGAAAACCGCGATGCCAAGCAGGCCCTGTTGGCGCAGGTCGAGGCGCAGGTACCGGAGCGCACCATCATAGCCACCAACACATCCAGTATCCCGCTCGACGATCTCGCCGCGGGCCTTTCGGTCCCCGGGCGTCTGGTGGGGCTGCACTTCTTCAATCCCGTGACCAAGATGCCGCTGATCGAGGTCATAGGCGGGGCGGTAAGTGATTCTCGGGCGCTCGCCGCCATGCGTAGTTTCGCGGTGGCCCTCGATCGTCTGCCGGTGGATGTCAAGAGCTCGCCGGGCTTTCTCGTCAACCGTGCGCTGATGCCCTATCTGCTGGAGGCCGTGACCCTCGCTGAAGAAGGCGTGGCGCTCGCCGACATCGATGCGGCCGCCGTCGACTTTGGCATGCCCATGGGCCCGATCGCGCTGGCCGATACGGTCGGGCTCGACATCTGTCTTGCGGTAGCGCAGACCTTGAGCGCGCCCCTGGATTTGTCTGTGCCCGAGCTGTTGACGCGCAAGGTCGAGGCCGGGTCCCTTGGCAAGAAGTCCGGTCAGGGTTTTTATCGTTACCCGCAGCCGCGCCGTTTTTCATCGGCGCGGCCACCCCCCGATCTGGTCATCGCCGAACGGCTCATCATGCGTCTCGTCAACGAGGCGGCGCGCTGCCTGCGCCTTGGCATCGTCACCGATCCCGACATGGTCGATATCGGGCTGGTCTACGGGACCGGGTTTGCGCCGTTTCGCGGCGGCCCGCTCGGCTACGCCGAGGCCCTGGGAACCGGCGAGGTGATCAGTCGCTTGATGGAGCTCGCCGAGCGCTACGGACCGCGCTTCACACCCGACCCGGCATGGTCGCAGGACGGCATGCTCGCGCGTCGCCCCCTGGATCCATGAGCGTCGCCACCGGGCGCGGTCCGGCAACGCTCGCCGACCTGTTGACCAACCGTATCGCCGCCACCGGCGAAGAACCCGCCTATCGCCACTACGACGGCGCCCGCTGGCGGGCGTGGAATTGGTACGCTGCCGGCCGCGAGGTGGCGCGCGCGCGCGCGGCGTTTGCGGCCAGTGGACTACGTCGCGGGGATCGGGTAGGGATCTGTGCCTACAATACCCCCGAGTGGGTGTTCTGCGATCTCGCGGCCCTCTCCGCGGGTCTCGTGGTGGTCCCTTTGTTTTTCAATGATCGCCCGGAAAATATCGCCTACTGCCTGAAGGATGCCGGGGTGCGCTGGCTGTTTGTGGACCGCCCACCGGCCGCCGAGATCCTAGACTGCGGGCTCCAGGGTATCGTGAGCTTCAAGGAGACGCGTGGCGTGGCCTCGTTTCGCGACTGGCTGGCGGCCGCCGATGGCCGGCAGGTGGCCCCGGCCGATCATGGTCCGGGCGATCTCGCGACCATCGTCTATACCTCCGGGACCACCGGCCGGCCCAAAGGGGTGATGCTGACCCACGGCAATATCCTCGCCAATGTCGGCGCATTGCTCACGGCCCTCCCCGAGGTGGCCGGGGAGACACACCGCTTCCTGTCGTTTCTGCCGCTGTCGCATATGCTCGAGCGCACGGTCGGGGAATATGTGGCGATCGCCATGGGTGCCGAGACGGTGTTCTCGCGTGGCATCACGGAGCTGGGCGAGGACCTGAAGATCGCGCGCCCCACGATCCTTGTGAGCGTGCCCAAGATCTTCGAGCGCACGTATGGCAAGATGCAGGAGGAGCTCAAGGCCTCGCCGCGTCGCCAGCGCCTCGTGGCGCACGCCTCCGCGCTCGGGCTCGCGGTCTACGAGGGTCGCGCGCGCGGCCCTGAGCGTCTCCTGGCGCGATTGAGCGACGCCTTGGTGGGGCGCGCCGTGCGCCGCCGTCTGGGTGGTAAGCTTCGTTACGTGTTCCTGGGGGGCGCGCCGGCCGCACCACGCCTGCTCGGCTTTTTCACGGGCCTTGGCCTGCGGTTCGTGCAGGGCTACGGCCTCACCGAGACCGCCCCCGTGATCAGCTGCAACCGGCTCTCCGATCGGGATCTGGCGTCCGTGGGCCGGCCGCTCGCCAATGTCACCGTGCGCTTCGTAAACGACGAGATCTGCGTCAAGGGCCCGAGCGTGATGTCCGGATATTGGAACCTCCCGGAGGCGACTGCCCAGGCGATGGACGCCGAGGGTTATTTCCATACCGGAGACCTGGGACGGCTCGAGGGCGGGCTTCTGTATCTCACCGGGCGCGCCAAGGACATCATCGTCCTATCGAACGGTGAAAAGGTGGCGCCGGCCGACGTCGAGCAGGCGATCCTGCAAGACCCCGCATTCGAGCATGCCTTGGTGGTGGGCGAGGGCCGTGGCGCACTGGCGCTGTTGGCGGTAAGCGATACCGCCGACGAGCAGCAGCTCCGGGATCGCGCCAATGACCAGCTGCATGCCTTTCCCGGATATACCCGCATCCGCCATGTGTTGCGCGTAAGCGGCCCCTGGACCATCGAAAACGGCTTCCTCACGCCGACCCTGAAGGTCCGCCGCCAATGGATCGAGGAGCGCTATGCTGCGGCCATCGATGCCCTTTACACGGCGCCGCGTGGGGACGCCGAAGGGCGCCCGGCACGCTAGCGGGGGTATGGTCCCAGGCGGCATCCGCCAGCGGACTTGACAGGGACGCGATGCCGGCCCCTAATCCCGTATGTCTCCCCCTGGTGATGAGATATGGTGACAGCGAAACGCATGGTTTTTGGTGTCGGCGCCTTGGCGTGGGCCGCGGTATCGGCGGCCCAGCCGCCACGCATAGCCCCTGGTGAATGGCGGATGACCGCGGACACGCCGGCCGGCCCGATGCATTACTCGACCTGCCTCAAGGGTGGGCGCATAACCCCGCAAAAGATCCTGCGCAACGAAGGTAACCGCTGTCGCATGGCCGGACCGGTGGCCATTCAGGGTACGGTGGTGACGGTGAGCGAGGTCTGTCACATCGCTCAGGCAGGGGGGCAGGAGGGGATCCGCGTCCATGTATCGGCACGCCTGCACCTCGGTCCCGGGGGCCGCAGCTTCTCGGGCCGCACGAACGCGATCATCACGACGCGATTCGGCAACGTGACCGAACACCAGCGCATCCAGGGCGTACGCACGGGGAGCTGCACGGGCGGTTGATGGCCCCGGGGCCGTTGGTGCAGGCCTGCGGCCGCTGCCTTCCACGAACCTGCGCCAGATCCGGGTCACAAGCGCTCGCGGCCCGTCTTATGCCCCGCCCCTTCGGGGTGGCAGCAAGGCATGGCCGCGGGCCTGGAGGCGCGGACAGGCATCGAACCATTCGACCCTCTTTTATAGAATGGCGCGGGAATACCCGTCCCCTTCAAGGGGTGGAATGAAGGCGCGGCCGCCCCGAAAGGGTGGTTATTTTTCCCCTGGTATTCCCGGATGTCACGAGGCGAGTGGGTGGCCGCACGGCTTTGCGTGGCGTCTCTCATTCCCTGCCGTCTGTCATCGCCAAAGCGGCCATGTTGGGCGGGCATCGATGGGGCGAGACCCGCGAGCGGGCCATCCACGCCTGGGGGCGCGGCGCAAGGTCGGGGCCGTGAGCGAGCCCGGTTGCTTGCAATACTCGGGCATCAGTCGCCTGTCCAGCCGTCGAGATCTTCCCGATGCCAGTAACCCACGCACTCGTCATTGGCGGAGGCCAGCCACAAGAATGGCTGCTCGGGAAAGCGTGCCTCGAGCGTCGCCCGGCTCGCCCCGACCTCCAACACCAGACGTCCATCGTCGGTGAGGTGTTCGGGGGCCTCGCGCAGTAGGGGCAGGATCAGGTCGAGTCCATCGGCCCCGCCCGCGAGCGCCAACGCGGGCTCGTTACGGTATTCGCGGGGCAGGGCCGCCATCTCCGCCTCGGACACATACGGAGGGTTGCTCAGTATGAGGTCATAGCGCCGCCCTTTGAGATTACTGAAAAGATCGGAGGCGATGAGACGTACACGATCGGCCATGCCGTGCAGGCGCAGGTTGCGTGCCGCGACCCTGAGGGCGTCCTCGGAGATGTCGACTGCGTCCACTCGTGCCCCCGGAAACGCCCGCGCCGCGGCCATCGCGATCGCGCCGCTCCCTGTGCAGAGGTCGAGTATGGAGGTGATATCGGGATCAGCGAGCGGCGAGCCACCCTGTTCGGGCAGGAACTCACCGATCAAGGAGCGCGGTACGATGACGCGCCGATCAACGATGTAGCGATGTCCCGCGAACCACGCCTCGCCGAGGAGGTAGGCGAGCGGTTGGCGGGTGCGGATGCGCGCTGCCAAAAGCGCGCGGATGCGCGACACGGCCGCGCGCCCGAGGATCGTGCCAAGCCGTCCGGTGAGCGCGTCGGGGGCAATCCTCATGGCCCCCGCCACCAGCCAGGCGGCCTCGTCGCGGGCATCTTCGGTGCCATGTCCGAAGACTACGCGCGCCGCCTTCAGTCGACGTTCCACGAACAGGATATGGTCGCGGACGGTCCGTGGTGCGCCGTAGGCCATCAACCGGCCTCGCACTCGGCGTGCCCGGTGTTACCCGGCCGGCGCCATCGTGGCGGCCCCGCGACATGCAACCGCGACGCGCCGGCCGGTTCGCCGTTGCAGGTGTCGATGACGGCGGCGCCGTCGATCGCGGCGCCGGATTCCCCATCGAGCCAGCAGACGCCGGACGGGATACGATGATGGTTGCGCGCGACGGCATCGATCATGGCGGCCGTTACCATCCCTGGGGCGCCCTGGGGGCTGCCCGTGTTTTTCAGGGCCAGGATCCGCGCACCGCTCTTGCAGGCGTGCCTTGCGATTCGCGCCATGGCCGCCTCGTTCAGGGGCTCGCCCGCCCGAATGGCGCTCATGGCGGGGTAGCGTGGCAACGGGATCACGGTATGCTCGCGCCCGGCGTGCGCATGTCACGAGCCGACTGCCTGGATTCGCGGGCGATGGAGGCCGTCATGCGTGGTCCGTCCAGCACCTCAAAGGGTCCGATCACCTGTTGGCGCGGCCGGCCGTTTTGTGGCCACGCGAGCTGCGCCCGCACACCCATGGGGTCTGCCAAGCGGTCTTATAGGAGACGTCCTGCCACTTCGCCAATGCGCTCAATTCCATCCGAAATACGTTAGCGCATACGGCTCTGCATGGCTATAGGAGCGCTGCCGATTTCCGCCCCATGTCTCGCTATTAGTCCCCGAGTTCCCGGAGATCGGTGGGGGAGGAATGGGCGCATCCCGCGCGATCGGAAAGCCTGTTTCGGGCATGGCCGATTGGCCACCCTCCCGCTTCGATGCCATCCCGGGCGGTCTTGAGCAGGCCGTCTCCCGGCGATCATGCCCGCGCCGGAGGTCGTATTCATCCGGTCGTCGGCCTTCGACACGTGACGGGCGTGCGGACGCATGCGATGCAGAACCGGATACGGTGGGGGTGGCCAGGGTGCCTACGGAGGGCGAACGCCGGATGGGCGCGTCAGGCCGATGGCGCCGGTCGCGGCGGATAGTGCGCAGGGTAGGGGGCCTGTGCCACGCCGGTATCGACGGCGGCGGCGGCCACGGCGGCTGGCACCCATTCGCGCAGGCGCCCATCGAGCGGTTTGGGGATGAAGTAATCCGGCCCGAATTCCAGGTGATCGAGGCCGTAGGCCCGCAACACCTCGCGCGGGATCGGCTGCTTGGCGAGCGCGCTCAGGGCATGTACCGCACCAAGTTGCATGGCCTGATTGATCTGCCGGGCACGTACGTCCAGCGCCCCACGGAATATGAACGGGAAGCCCAGGACATTGTTGACCTGGTTGGGATAATCGGAGCGGCCGGTGGCCATGACCAGATCGCCGCGCGCGGCGTGAGCCACCTCGGGCAGGATCTCCGGGACGGGATTGGCGAGCGCGAACACGACAGGGCGCGGGGCCATGGCGCGTATCATCTGGGCGTCCACGAGGTCGGCGGCCGCGACCCCGATGAACACATCGGCGCCATTCATGGCCTCGGCCAGCGTCCGCAGCGGGGTGGTGTGGGCGAATGGCTGTTTGTAGCGATTCAGATCGGTGCGTTCGCTATGGACCACGCCGCGACTGTCGACCAGGATCATGTTCTCCACCGCCGCCCCGAGGCTCATCAGCAGATGCAGGGAGGTCAGGCCGGCGGCCCCGGCGCCGAGACATACGATACGGGCGGTCTTCAGGGATTTGCCCTGGAGTTCGAGGGCGTTTAACAGGCCGGCGCACACGATCACCGCGGTGCCGTGCTGGTCGTCGTGGAAGACCGGGATCGACAGGCGCTCGCTCAAGGCCTTTTCAATGGCAAAGCACGCGGGCGCGGCGATATCCTCAAGATTGATGCCCCCGAAGGTCGGTTCGAGGGCCGCGACGACCTCGATGAACTGTTCGGCGGATGACGCCTTGATCTCGAGATCGAAGACATCGATGTCGGCAAACCGTTTAAATAGCACGGCCTTGCCTTCGAGGACCGGCTTGGACGCGAGCGGCCCGACGTTGCCAAGCCCCAGGACCGCGGTCCCGTCGCTGACCACCGCCACGAGATTGCCCTTGGCGGTGTAACGGTACGCGTCCTCCGGGCTTGCCGCGATCGCGCGCACCGGCTCCGCCACCCCCGGCGTATAGGCCAGCGCCAAGTCGCCCTGCGTATTGCACGGCTTGGTGGGCTGGATGGCGATCTTCCCCGCGGGACTCGTGGCGTGATACGCGAGCGCTGCTTCCCGTGTCTTCTCCGTCATACCGGGATCGCGTCTATTTGCCGCGCAGACCGTACTTTTGGCGGAACTTCTCGACACGTCCCGTGCTGTCTACGATCTTTTGCTTCCCCGTGTAAAACGGATGGCAGACCGAGCAGACCTCGACGGCGAGGTCGTGACCGAGCGTGGAGCCGGTCTTGAACGTGTTCCCACAGGCACACGTTACCGTGATGGTATGGTATTCCGGATGGATATCGGCTTTCATGATGCGCCTCGGCAAGGGCGTTATGCGGATGCAAAGACCGGGCACTATAAGGAAAATGGGGCGCGCGCGCAAGTCCAGGGGCCTGGGCGAGACGCTCGTCGCATGCGCCCCATTTTCCGATGCGAGCCACGGGCAGGCGGGCCCGACCCCGCAGGGGAGGACGCCATACGATTTTGGACATGGTGTGTCTCCTGGCGTTGGCGCGTGGCCGCGGAAACCCAGCGGCCCGGCGCGTGGTTTCCCCCCGGACGGATACCGGCGCCGGTTCGCCTGTTCGTATGATGGGGTGATCGCGACCCGTTGCGGCTTTTGTCGACCCAGGGAGTCTGCCGTGAGCGCCTTGATCGAAGACTACGCTTTGATCGGAAATACCCATACCGCGGCGCTCGTCGGGCGCAACGGATCCATCGATTGGCTATGCCTCCCGACCTTCAGCTCACCCGCGTGCTTTGCAGGACTGCTCGGGGATGAGGGCAACGGTCGCTTCCTGCTGGCGCCGGCAGGTGGCCTAAGGCGCGTGGAGCGCGCCTATCGCGAGGACAGCCTGATCCTGGAGACTCGCTTCGAGACCGACGATGGGGTGGTCGAGCTCGTCGATTTCATGCCATCACCGCGTCCCGATGGCATCACCGACATTGTGCGCATCGTGCGCGGGCGTGGCGGGGTCGTGCCCATGCGTCTTGCGCTCACGTTGCGACTGGAATATGGCTCGGTGCTGCCGTGGGTGCAGGTCGAGGATCACAAGCTCCATGCCTTTGCCGGTCCCGACGCGTTCTTTCTGTATGCCCCCATTCCGCTGTCTCGCGAGCACGCCGAGGTGCGTGCCGAGTTCGCGGTGGCCGCCGGCGGTGAAGCGGCCTTTGTGTTGACGCGCGCCGCCTCCTACCGCCCGGAGCCGGCCGGCCGTAATGCTCACGAGGCCCTGGCGCGCACCGAGGCCTTCTGGCGTCGCTGGGGCGCGCGCATGCCAAAGGACGGGCCCTACGCGCCCATGGTCCGTCGCTCGGCGATTACGCTCAAGGCCCTGACCTTCAATCCCACCGGGGGCATCGTGGCGGCGGCCACGGCGTCCCTGCCCGAGAGCCTCGGTGGTCCACGCAACTGGGACTACCGTTTCTGCTGGCTGCGCGACGCGACCTTTACGCTCTACGCCCTGGGCCTGGCCGGTTTTCGTAAGGAGGCGCGCGCCTGGCGGGACTGGTTATGCCGGGCGGTGGGCGGCGAACCGGGACGCATTCAGATCATGTATGGTCTCGGCGGAGAGCGCACGCTGGAGGAGCGCGAGGTGCCGTGGCTTGCGGGCTATGCCGGCAGCCGTCCGGTGCGGTTTGGCAACGCCGCGTATAAGCAATGTCAGATCGATGTTTACGGTGAGGTGATGGATGCCCTGCACCTGAGCCGCGCGCAAGGTTTCCAGGACGACGTGAATAGCTGGGGGATACAGCGAGGGCTCATGGATTTCCTGGAGGGGGGTTGGGATGGCCCGGACTCCGGCCTCTGGGAAGAGCGCAGCGGCCCGCGCCCCCATATCTTCTCCCAGGTGATGGCGTGGGTGGCGGCCGATCGCGCCGTCAAGGCCGTCGAGCGCTTTGGCCGAGAAGGGCCCGCGGATCGTTGGCGCGCGCTACGCGCCCGCATCCACGAACACGTCTGCCGCAAGGGCTATAACGAGAAAAGGCAGGCCTTCGTGCAAAGCTATGATACCGAGAAGCTCGATGCCTCATTGCTCCTGCTCCCGCTCGTGGGCTTTCTGTCCCCGCACGATGAGCGGGTCGTGAATACTGTGCGCGCCATAGAGCGTGAGCTGACCGTCGATGGGTTCGTCAAGCGCTACGAGGCGGACGGCCAGGACGGCCTGCATGCCCCCGAGGGCGCATTCCTGGCGTGCACCTTCTGGCTCGCGGACAATTATGCGCTCGTGGGCCACAAGGCCAAGGCCGCGGCGATCTTCGAGCGTGTCGCGGGCGTAGCCAATGACGTCGGTCTCCTGGCCGAGGAGTACGACACCAAGAATCGCCGGCTGATCGGCAATTTTCCCCAGGCCTTCTCCCATGTCGGGCTTATCAATACCGCCCACAACCTGCTTGCGGCCGGTCCCGCGCGACACCGCGCCAAGGCCGCCGGCAATCCATTCTGCGGAAACTGGGTGAGCGACGAACTCTGATCAGGCCTGGCCCACCATGCGCCGATAGACGGTCCTCAGGGCTTGGGCGTCTCCGACATTGCCGGGAAAGATCACGACCGGCATGCCCGGGTGGCGCGCATGCGTTTTCGGGCAACACACCACCGAGCACCCTGGCAGGATCTGGCCCACGACCTCACAGGTCCCCAGCATAAGCCCTGTGCTCAGGACGTCGTTGGACGTGATGCCACCCTTGCTGATCAGAAATCCCGTGGTCTTGGGCAAGGCCTGGACAATACGCATCAGAAACGCCGAGACCGCGGCCCCGAAGCGCAGGCGCTGGTCGCTATCGGCGAATTGACGCTCCGAGCGGCTGGTGAACAGGACGGCGGTCTGACCCGCGGCGTGCGCGGCGGCGATCCCGGCGAGGACGTGATCGCGCAAGGCCGTGCCATCCGCCTCCTGTGCCCGGTCGACGTCGATCTCGATTGCCGCGACCGTCGGTTCGCGCAAAAGTATGGCGAGTTGCTCGGTGGTCTTGCGCACATGGGAGCCTACCAGCACGACCCCCACGGGGCCCTGGGCGTAACCGGACATCGCCTCCGGCAGTACTGGCTGCGCCGGGAGATTCGCAAGTGACGTCAGAAGGCTTGCCGCGCTGCGGAATAGAAAGCGCCGTCCGGCATCGACCGCGTCGTAGATGTCGCGGGCGAAGCGGTCGAGGTCGCTTTGCTGTACGGCATCCACCACGCAACAGCTGTTGTTGGCCAGTGTCTGGAGGCGTGCGCCGCAACCTGCGCGTACGTCCGACAGCGAAAACAGCTGCACATCGGTCGCGGCGATCCGACCCGCCGTCTTCTCCGCCACATATTCGCGCAGGTCGCTATTGCGGTAGCCGAAAACCGTGTCGCGTGCGAATTCGGTCTCATGGACCGGCACCGGGGTGCCATCGATGACAAGATAGTGCCGGCCGGCCCGCGTCACCCGCCCGCCCTCGAAGAATGCCGGGATCAGAAAGTGCGCATCGAAGGGACCCAGCTCTTCGGCCATGACATCGGTCTCGACCGGATAATGGCCGCGCAGGGTCGAGTCCGAGCGGCTGACAAAGATCGGCCGTATCACCACCCCCTCCGAAGACAGCTCGGCGAGCGCGGCGCGCAGATTCCGGCATACCGTGCGCACGATCCAGGCGGCCTCCCCGGCGCCCATGCCGCGGGTGTTGGTGAGGATGAAGAAAAGCGGCCCCGGGGCGCATAGCGCGGCCTTCAGGGCGGCCGTGTCCCAGCGCGTCAGCAGTAGACAGGAGTGTACGGTCTGCGATCCGGTCGGATCGTCGTCCAGAACGATGACCTTGTGCCCTGCGCCGCGTGCGCTCACGCTACTCATCCATCGCCAGAACCCGGGCGACGATGGTGTCGGCATCGAGGCCATTCAGGTTCAGGAGCTCGCTTGGGCTGGCGGTCGTGTCGCCACGTCTCCAGGCCAGGGTCGCGCGCAACGGGGCCTTTGCCCGCACCAATACCGGCTCCAGCGGCCCCGAGGGTCCGCCGCTTATCGCCACGATCCGGTCGCCGTCAAACAGGCGCCCGAACTCCTGGTCGCCCATGAACGACAGATCGGGCTCGGCCACGGTCTCGGCGGCGACATCACGGGCCTGGTAGAGTTGCCGGGGGTTCACGAGCGCCACGATGCGTACCCCGAAACCCTCGGCCTCCAGACGCTCCTTGGCGGCAAACACCGACAACAGCACCATGTCGCCGGCCACCGCCAACACCACCCGGCCGCGCCGGCCATCGGCGCCCTCGTAAAGGATCGCCGCGCCCTCGCGTACCGCCCGGCGTGCAGCCTCCATCGTCATATGGATCGGCAACGGGCTTTTCGAGGCGATGATCACCATGCCCTTGTTCCAGCTCGTAGCGGCGTATTCATACGCGGCCTGCGCGGCATTGGCGTCCGGCGGAAACAACAGATAGACGTTGCCGTTGCGCATCTGCGCGGCGATGTAGTTCTCGATCTCCGGGCGTTGATGGGTCCAGCCGTTGCGTCCCTGCTCGAGGGCCCCGGCGGTGAACAGGCCGACGACCGACGGGGTGCGCCGGCGCAGTTCGGCCATCGCTTGGGTCACGGTCTGAAAGATCGGCCAGCCGTTTATGGCAAAGGATTCGTATGACAGCCATAGGCTGCGGCCTCCGAAGAGCGCGAGCCCGGCCGCAAGCCCGGCGCATGCGTCCTCGCTCAAGGGCTCGTAGACCTGCCCGCTGGGCTCCTGGTTATAGAGGGGGTCGGCGGTCGGGTGGCGGATCTTCAGGGCATCATTGATGTTCTTGAGTCCGGAGGCCTCGTTGCCGTCGGCGTTAGTCACGACGAACCGGCGGTCCTTGCCGCCAAGCCAGGCCACCAGGGCACCGACCGCGGTGGACGGCACGGCCTTCTCAGTCGCAGCGTATTCGTGGAGCGGGAAGGCCCCGAGGTCGGCGAGCTCCAGGGTCGTCTCGGTCACCATGGTCTTGGCTGCGGGCCCGCCACCGGCGCGCGCGAAATTCTCGCGCACCAACGCCCAGGCCGCAGGGCTCAGGGCGCGCGCGGCAAGTGCCGCTTCGATCTGCGGCTTGTCGAGTGTGTCGCCCGGATAGAGGTTATGGGACTTCGCCCCGTGCGCATGCACGCCCGCGCCCTTCAATTGCTTTAGGATGAACGCCGTGAGCGTGCCGTCGAGCGCGCTACGCGCGGCCACGTCGGCGGCCTCGAGTACGGCCTGGACGAATGCCAGGCGGCGCGCGAACGAGAAGCGCGTCGAATCCACATAATCCCCGGCCTGGCCCGCGTCGTCGAAGTCCTTGGCATCCACGAGCACCACGCGCTCGAAGCCGTGGGCCTCGAAATAGCGACGCATACCCTCGTTGGACAGGCGCGACACCATGGAGTGGTGTTCCTGGCTAAAGCCGTTCCAGATGAGTGTCGGCAAGAAATTCGTGGTGCCCGGGTAGCTCGTATGGAAGTGCTTGATGGCGCTCAGCACATAGGGCTCGCCGAGCCCCCCATCACCTATGGTCAGCGGGAACAGGACGCCTGGGTGCAGCAGGGCGCCGGCCATGGCGAAGTGCTGGCCCTGACCCAGAGGCCCGGCCGGCGCCAGTATCCCGGGTATCGCCCCGGACAAGTGTCCGAGCAGACCGTGCTGTTCCCTAAAACGCGCCATGAGGTCGGTCATGGTATGGATGCCGAGCCCCTCCAGAGATCCGTCCAGGAACATGGCGCTGTAGAAGCCGGGGGCATGATGGCCGACCTCGGTCACGATGTGCGTGTGGCCGAGCATGACCAGGGCGGCGTAGGCCTCGGCGCTCGAGGCAAACCCCCCGGGGTGGCCGGAGGCCTTGGAGGCGCACATCTGAAGGGTCACATAGCGCAGCGCGTCGGCCATCAGCAGGGTCTGGTAGGCGGCATCCGGGGAGCGTGTATCGCTTATCGCCCGGGCCTTGTCGGCAATCGCCGGGTGTGAGCCATGGGTGTCGAAGTCGGGCCACGGCTCGCCGAAGGAATGCATGCCGGCGCAGAAATCCGGGGCACCGGCGTTGGGCGAGGAAGCGCTCTTTGTGGTCATGGGCAGTCTCGAGCCTTGAAGGGAACCTGCTACTTTAAGGAGAGACGAGGCGCGAGGCAAGGCGGATGCGCCCGCAAAAAAGGCGCGCACACGGCTTTATGCCACATGCGCGCCCCGGCTTGATGGACGGCCACGCCGTCCCTCCCATCCGCTCCTCTTACGGGCGACGCAGACCGTCGTGCTCGAGGATGCGTGTGAAGGCCGGCGACTCCAGGGTCTTTATGAAGTCATGCCGAGCCCTGCGTTGGCGGGCCGTGAAATGCCCCTTCACCCTTATGAGGTAGGTGGTGTCGATCTGGTTGCCTGGCAGCGGGCGCGGATGCGAGACCGTGCCGCCCAGCGGGACGATGGTAAAGAGGTGCGGGAACACCGCCTTCGTGTATTTGCCGAGCTGATACATGATCACCGCTACGTTGGCCTTGCCATAGGCCACAGACCACGGCTCGTCGCGATGGTGTATGCGTGCCCCGATCAGCCACTTGTCCTTGATATGGCTGTTGAAGATGGCGTTGAACAGGCGATTGGCCGTCCAACCCTTCGGCGGGTGCGGATCGTGCTTGGCGATCTGATAGATCGTCCCGGCGTAGTTCAGGAATGCGCCCGGCTCATTATAGGGATTTGGTGTAATGAGATGCACGTTCGGACGCGCCAGATCCCAGACGCTGTGAATATGCAGGGGATTGCCGTATTTGACGAGCAGGACGTTGCCGCGACTCTTCATGAGCGCGATCGGCTTACCTTCCGTGAAGCCATGGGCCTCAAGCTTACGGATGAGACGCGGCGCCGCGATCGCGACCTCCGGGCGGCAATGCAGGTAGAAGTTGCCAAAGCTCAGGTCGTCATGATGCATAAGCTGGGGAAAGGCGATCGGCGGGCTGGTGGTGTAGTACCAGCTGCGGATGGTCTTTCCGTAGCGCGGCAGAAGAACCGTGCGCCACAGCGTGTTGAGGGCCATGTGGTAATTCCCCTCGGTGGACACGACGAGATCGACCTTGCGGCACGCGCCCCGCTCGATGCTCCCATGCAGATCGAAGAGGAGGTCGGCATCCGGATCCGTCAGATCGGCCGCCGCCGGCTTGGCGTTGCGTGGCCACATGAGCACCTTCGGGGCGTCGACCACGGGGTGCCCATGGATCGCGGGTGCCCCGGGAATTTGCGGTATGCCTTTCGCATATGCGCCGGCCGTGGTGGTGGCCAACATTGCCGCTCCCAGGAGAGACATCCATTTTTTATTTGTCATTTTTCATCCTTTCCGTGAAGATTTGCATACTCAGGGCGCGGCCTGTTGAGCGACCGCGAACCCTTCGCGTTTGGCGTCTTGTCTGAGATATCGATCGATGCCGGTGGCGTAAACCGTACCCCATTGCGCATTAAGACCCACATCGACATTTCTGTATTGGCGGGCTTGCCCGGCGACCAGGCGGCGACCATGCGAGAAACGTTTGCGCAACCGCATCATGGCCTTTTCCCCAGACGGACTCAAGAGCGCGCGGACGATCTCGCGGCGCACGGGTCCGGGGATCTTTCGGCTTATGGTGAAGCCTTGGTTGGGGTAGTGGCGGCTCCGCCTCAGGATCGTCACTTTATTATGGCTGGGGTCCAGGTAGTGGAGCGTGAGCCGCGGGCCGATACCAAGCGTGCACTGATGATCCGTCACCGCCTTAAAGATCCTCTTCCATCCATGCATGTTGCGGATGTAGGGCTGGCGCGCAGGGTTGGGAAACAGGCTTGTCACCCATAGCGTCCCGAAGTTCGGGACGGGCGGGGCACACAGTGTTGCGCCCGTGGCCGCCCCCGCCACCGTCTTCACGGACGACCCCTTCCAGGTATAGAGGCGCCAGTCCTGGGTTTGCGGGACGCGTGGCCCCAGGGTCTGATGGAGGTAGTGGAGCCGCCAGGCGATGAACTGTGGGCCATCGAAGTAGATGTCCGCGCGATCCTTCCATATCCAGAGTTCGTAGGTAAGCCAGCCGTTGGGGTGTCGATAGACCACGGGATGGTGAAGCACCTTGGTGAGGAAGGCTGCCACCGGGCCATAGTCGCGTTGGCCGCGGGCCGCGGTCTCGCGGGGGGCCGCCACCAGGACATAGGGCTTCGTGGGCGCGACCGCGGCCTGCGTGCCAGACCAGGGCGCCAGCACCCCCGCCACCGATGTGAGCGCACACAGCATTATTCGCGACCGTCTATGTTCCATATCATCTCCTCATCTCCTTGCCATGGTTTATGTCTATTGCCCGAAGGCCCATCGTGACCCAACCTTAGCAGGAATTGACCAAACGGCCAGGGCCCGCCCGCCGTAGGCTATACGCGAAGGTCACGACGGCGACGGCCGCAGCTCGGGGCGTGTCGATAGGCGGCGACCTGGACATCCTTCACCCGCGATCACCATCAACTTATTTGCCGTGGGCCTCGGGATGACGGCTTCGTCCAACGGGTCCGCTCCCGCCTGGCGCAGGCGGGAGCGGCGCGCCGATAGCCCCTCTTGCGCCAGCGAGTGCACCCAGGCGGCCTGCCCTACGGTGGGCAGCGCGCCGCGCGAGGCATCGCCTGGGATGCACAGCCCCTACCCCTCTCACTACGATCGCGACCCGACACCGCAGGCGTGCCGCCCCCCACCGACGCCCTTAAGGCCGGCGCCATTGCCCCTCACGCCCAAGGCCCTGTGTGGGTACTGGACGCGGATCCCCAGGGGTCTCCTTTAAGCGCCGTGCGCTACCCGGCCATCGCCGACCCCCTGGCGGGCCTAGGACCCGCCCCGCCTTGCCGTTTGGCGGCCCGGCCGGACTTGGGGTGGGCTCCGAGCCCACCCCATCCCGTCACACGCTATTGATACGAGGGTCTTGCTCCCCGAACGGCAGCTCCGCTTGCTGACCGGGCATGGCCGCCCCGGACGGTCCCGAAAGCGAGCCCGCACGCACCCCAAGCAACCGCAAGCGGCGGTCGAGCGCGACCCGGCGCAGGCACTCACGGGCCCCGGCCAGGATATCGTGCGCCCCGCTAACCGGGCGTGGCACCGTCAGGTCGCGCGTTACGGTGTGGAAGTCGGCGTAGCGCAGCTTGATGCCGATGGTGCGCGCCGCCAGATTTTTTCTGGAGAGGTCACCCGCCAGTCGTTCGCACAATTCGACGAGGACTGCCGACAGCCGGGGCCTGTCGGCGCGCGCATCGAGGTCGCGCTCGAAGGTCGTCTCGCGACTCACGGATTTGGTGGCGCTCTCGGTCACCACCGGGCGGTCATCCACGCCATTCGCCGACTCACGTAGCCACAGCGCGAGGCGCGCACCGAAGGTGCGATCGAGGAGGGCCTCGTCGGCCGCCGCCAGTTCCCCAATCGTACGGATGCCAAGGCCATGGAGCCTGGCCGCGGCCTTGGGGCCGATCCCGTTGATCGTTGCGACAGACAGGGGCCACACCCGACGCACGATGTCCTCGGGGCCGAGCAGGGTCAGGCCGTCGGGCTTGTCTAAGTCGGAGGCGATCTTGGCGAGCAGCTTATTGGCGGCAATCCCGAGCGAGCACGAAAGCCCGGTGGCCTCATGGACCGCTTCCTTCAAGCGTCGCCCCAGGGAACGCGAGTCGGAATCGAGGTCCGTCAGGTCGATATAGACCTCATCGATCCCGCGGTTTTCCATGAGCGGCGCGATCTCAACGACGGCGCTCTTGAAAAGCGCTGAGTAATGACGATAGGCCTCGAAGTTCGGTGCCAGCAGCAGTGCGTCCGGGGCCTGGCGCGCGGCCCGCATGAGGCTCATCCCCGAATGCACCCCCAGTGCGCGGGCCTCGTAGGTCGACGTTGTCACCACCCCGCGACCCTCATAGGCGCGTAGCGCCATCGGCGCCGCCCCGCTGCCTCGCCGGCCGCCGACGACCACCGGCAGGCCGCGCAGTTGCGGCTGACGCAACAACTCGACCGACGCGTAGAACGCATCCATGTCGAGGTGTGCGACACGGCGGGGAGGCGCATTCATCCCTCTATGATACAGCGCCATCGCGTCCCGCCGCATCGGGGCGCTTGGCGCAAGGATTCCGGCCTCGATACGCCCGCGCCTCTCCCTCCCGCCCCGCGGGTGCCTGAGATCCGGCACGGCCGGCGCCCGGCATGGCTCGTGATGCCTGCCCCATCGCCGGCCTTGTGCGTCTTGCGAATCCAGGATCAGGGTGCGCGCACAGCGACGCGGAATGATAGTCGTCACGCATCCGACCGGCTCGTGATACGACCGCCCGCGTGAAGTCCGGTGACATTCAGCCAGCGGCGCGCGCCTGCAGACCTTCAAAAGCGTCCCGATGCCGTCATGGCCCCTCGCCAGCAAGCCCGCCACTTCTGTCGCGGGGAGGCAATGCGCTCAATGGCGCGGCCCGCCCGGATCCCCCACAGGGCCAACAGTTCCCCATGGGGAGCCATAAACCCCGGTGGCGCTGTAGCCAGTCCCTATGCGAGTCCCAGTGCCAGCTGTTGGCTACCGCTCCCTGCGACGGGCGCGCTATCGGCCATTCATGATCAGTGCCGCATCGAGATTGGCTGCATTCCCGCGCCCTCCCAGGACAACCGGTCGCACAGGGCCTGCGAGCCGCGACCCTGCGATCCCCAGGTGAATGTCCTCGGATCGGGGCTGTGATCGCTATTGGCCGCCTGTGCGGCTGGCGCCGCCACGCGCCCGCGTGGGCGCGCGCCAGGCACCCGTTACATGTCGGCGCCATCCTCCGTTGAGCGGCCATCGTCGATCCCAAAAAAGAGGTGCTGTTGATCGCCTGGGCCGGAGGGCGTACCGCTTCGCGCACGCCCATCTGCCTGCGACGCCACGGCGGGTCCTGTCTACGAGGGTGGGCCGGCCTCTATCGAGGGCCATCATCGCTCGCCTTTGGCGCGGGATTCGCATCCGGGGGCGATGGCATCTCGGTATGCGGGGCGAGGTCCAGGACCGCCTTGAAGGTGGACCGATACGCCGGCAGATGCGCTTGCAGGAACTCGAGATTATGGGCCTGCGTCCAATGCCGCCACTCACCTTCCCGGTCAGGGTCGCGCAGATAGAGATGGGATTGCAGCAAGTAGACCCCCTGCTGTGCGCGCACAAGAAGCCGGCGGTTATAGGCGTAATCCCGATTGACCTCGTTTCGGGCAAGAAGCCCGGATATATAGGAGCCTTGCTTGCGATTGGGCGGGACGACGATGTCGGGCAATCTGGCCCAGACGCGCTCCAAAAGTCCGCGCCGGAATCCGAGAACCAGACCATAGTCGACTGGTGCGTTGGGGATGAGGGCCCAGAGTGTCTGGAAAAGAAAATACTCGGCCTGGTGCTTCTCGAGACGAACCAGGCGGTCATTGATGCGCAAATCGATGCCAAGGGGCGCAAGAAGGCTCCACAGGGCCGGGAACCCGGCCTGCGCAAATTCCGGATCGGTAAACGCCTCGCGTAACGCGATGTGCGCGGCGTTGCGGCCCAAATGATCGCAACTGTCCCGGCGCGCCCCTTTTTCCAACAGCGCCTCCACAAGCGCCACATTTCCGGCTCGCGCCGCCGCCATAAGGGGTGTCTGGTTCATGGGAGTGCGGTGTTCCAGACCGTAGCGGTCGCAATCATTCCATATTTCATTGAAGTGATGCCGGCTATAACTGGCGAGCCGAGCCTTTACGATCCGGGGCCTTTGCGCGACAAAGTGACGGGCTAAAGAGAACTGTCGCTCCTGGGCCAGGCGCTCAGCGAGCTCCGGGGCATCGTAGAACGCGGCGTACTCAAAGAGCTGCTGGCTCCCTTTGTTGCCCACCGCGCGCTCGACAAAGACCTTTTGGATCAGCGCCTCGACATGGCTCGCGTTGGCGACTGGCCAGGGTGGCGCCTTTGTCTGAAGGATGCTTGCGCGAATAGCCTCGGCCTGTTCCAGTTTCCCTTGCAACTCGAGCTTGCGAGCCTCTTTCTGCCAGTCATCGCGCGACGACGCCGGCACCACGATGGGGGCGGCGGCACGGCCCTGCACATCCAGCAGATTCAGCAGGGGATGGTTGTGGTCGGATTCCACCAAATAGACACTATCCACGGCGCGGGTGATGGCCACATAAAGGGCGTTTACGAAAAACTTGTAGGCATCAAGCGATCGGTCCCCCTTGTCCTTGGTGCGCCGAAACGTCAACGCCTTGCCCCCCAGGTCATCCTTGCGGACCCCTTCGCATAAGGCCGCAAAGGTCGCGCGATGATCGGAAAGAAAACGATAAAGTACGATATGGGGATACTCCAGGCCCTTGGCCTCCTGGACCGAGAACAATAGGGGGGTCGTAAAGATCGCCCGCGCCGCCGCCTTGTCTTCCTCGCGCAAAACCAGTACCGCGTACTGCGTCGACTTCGATATTTGTTGGTTAAGCGCCGAAAGTCCAGGCCTTGCGTCATCCAGGACCTGCACCGCTCCCGCCAGATCCCCTACTGCCTCCACCAAAAAGTTGCTCTCGCGGTCAATGGATCCGAAGCGTTGCTGCTTGATTTCGAGGAGCCGATTGGCGACCTGCGTGACCGTGCGACCATTCCGAAAATTATGCGTGAGCACCTGCAATTCGCGGCCCGCGCTCAGTCGTGAATCCGCCCAGAACAGGCTTTTTATCTGGGCCCAGGAAAAGAAATTGGGATGCACGATCTGGTTGGCGTCGCCCCCGAGCACGAAAGCCTCGGGCTTGCGTAGCGCCGCCAGGACCAACGACAGCTGAATGGCGGTCAGATCCTGGACCTCGTCTATGACGACAAAGTCATAGCGCGGCTGTACCAGAGGTTTCCAGGCGTGGGCCAGCAAATTGAGATCGAAGAACCGATGATCCTTGAGCCACGACTGATAGCGTACAAACACATCGTACGCGGCCTCGCGCTGATCTGCGGCAAAGATGGACTGGCGGATACCGAGCGCCTTGTAGGCCTCGAAATCAAGCACCCCTTCGGCGCGCGCTGTGATGACCCCGCGGATCTCTTCAAAGATCTGATGGGCATCTATCCCCTTGGAGTTTTGGCGAATACGCGCAAACCACGCGCTAAAGTCGCGCCAGCTTGCCTCGCGTCCCTCGGGAATGCGCCAAGTCTCAAGATAGTCTCGGTAGGAGAGAAAGGCCGCCTCCTGTCCCTCGCGCACGAAATCGTGCGCGTAGTAAAGTTCACGCGCATGCTCGGCGAGATAGGCGGAGTGAGTAATGTAGAGCACATCGCCGGGAATGGTCTTCAGCTTTTCCAAAAGCAGGGCAGTCTTGCCGCTGCCGGCGCCGCCGACCAGTATAAGGGGGGCCGGGGCCGCAAAAAGCGCCGCTTGGGTATCATCGAAGGAAAGGGGTTTGTCCAGGACATGGATACTTGTGCGGGTCTTCGGCCAATAACGCAGGGGAGTGGCCTCGCGTCGCGCCTCGGCGGGGTCCGCATCCTGGATCTTTTCCGGAGACACCTCCGCGCCCCGCAGGAAGCGCGATGAGGCGTAGTCGTGCTGGCGTATGACCTCGAGCATGAGAAGAGCGGTCTGTTCGCCGTGCTTTACCAGCGAAAAAAGCAGGCGGTCGGAATCATTGAGTCGCGCCCGGTAGAGCTTGCCGTAGGTGGCATGGCGAAGCTTCTTGACCTGGGCGGAGTGAAAATCCCCTTGCGCCAAGGCCTCGGCGACCTTGGCGTAGGCGCGTTCGAGCCCGCCAGGATCAAAACCCGTGTACATGAGGATCTGTAAGGGTTGGTCCATGGCGCAGGGCCTCCCGCGTGAGATACAGACGCCAGCCAAGCGGTCGCGTCGGCGTACGGGACCTTCCGCCATACTGGCTGCGCACGCCGCAAAAGCGGCGAGGATACCGGCAGCCGATCTACGAACGCAAGACCCGGATCACGGTAGGGTGAGTGCCCACTTCCGGATTCCGCTCGTATATGCGCGGTTTACGCAGGGTCGAGCACCGCCCAAATGAGCGCCCCGAGGTGACTTCGGCCCGGGACTTGGCCGCCTTGCTCGAGACATGCGCCACCGGGGCCGGTTCTTTGAAAGGCTCGGCAAAAGGCGACTAAGGGCCGGCGGGGCCACGGGCCAAACCCGGGGCTTGGGCTATCGCCACAGCTGGTCGTCCCCGGCACGAACCCATAGCTATCAGACCCACGAAGTCGGCGGTGGGGGCTGTGCGCGGCAGCACGCCCCTGGAAGAGCAAGACGCATCGTGGCCGCGACGCTGATGTGACTTGTCCCCGGCGAGTCGTGCGAGGACCGCAGGTTACGGCATACCCTGCCGGGTCTTGCGGGACCCGTGAGGGGCGATGTTTGGGGCGACGCTGTGGTGGGTAAGGGCGGACGCCGGTGCCCCGGCCGGCGCGTGCCTTGTGCCGCCAAAACGGGCCCCACGGTCCCGGCGGTCATAACCGTCGATTCGCTGCGCCGCAGCGGGCGTGCGAATGGGTGCCCCTCAGGCCGCTTCCCGCGTGCGACTTCGGTCCAGACGGGCGGCCACGCTGCCTCCGGGAACGACTGCGTGACAGGCAGGGCCACGCGCGGGCTGGACGTGGCGCCTCGGAGATCGGGCCTGTGCGCCCCGGGTCCCACCAGGGTAGGCGCCCTCGCATGGACGCGCCGGCAGCGCCCCACGACAGCGGCTCTGCGCCGCGATGCGCGCAGAGGGCCTTTATGACCCATCCCGGTGGGGATGTTCGTAAGCGGCTGCGTCAAGGGCTTCACCACGGGGACCCGTAATTCCGGGCCCCTTTCCCACCCTTCGTCCGCGCGCCCTGGTCCCCATATTACAAGACGCCGCTTGGCCTGTGGTTATCGGCACGCCGAGGCGCTAGACTGCCATTCATGCCGCCGTCGGCAGGGCACCGGAAACGCCACGGAACCCTTCCAAAAAACTGGGAAATATGGCAAATTGGCAGGGCCGCCACACCTCTCCCGCCCGGGGTACTGGCGAGCGGTACGGGTTGAGCGCCTGCCATTTGGTCGCCGGCACGAAGAAACTGGGCGCATGCGACTCGACCGTCCTGGCATTCCCATACCGCGGTGCCTCAGGCCGCCCACTCACCCGTTCCGGAGACGAAGAGGGACATTCCCTGATTCAGCCAATCTTGGGTGTTTCCCCGGATCCCTCACATCGCACACGGCCACCGCCAGGGAATCACCTTTTGTCATGAAATGCGTAAACGACTTCCGCCTCCATCTTGCCGGACATGAACTGGTACCTCTCATCGTCGGCGGCATGGGCGTCGACATATCGGCCGCGCGTTTGGCGCTTGAGGCGGCGCGACTGGGCGGGATCGGGCATATCTCGGACGCCATGGTTCCTACCGTGTCCGACCGCCGATTCAAGACCAAGTACGTCGCTGAAAAACTCCGGAAATATAAACACAATGTGTTGAACAACGACAAGGCCGAGGTGCAGTTCGATCTCGCGCGTCTTGCGGAGGCCACCGCACTGCATGTCGGCCGTACCATGGAGGCCAAAAAGGGCCCGGGGCTCATCTTCATAAACTGTATGGAGAAGCTCACCATGAATGCGCCGCGCGAGACCTTGCGCGTCCGGCTTATGGCCGCACTGGACGCCGGTATCGACGGGATTACCTTGGGCGCCGGCCTGCACCTGGGGTCGCTTGCGCTCATCGAAGATCACCCCCGGTTCCGTGACGCGCAGTTGGGGATAATCGTGTCGTCATTGCGGGCGCTTTTGTTATTTTTGCGCAAGAATGCCCGCTTGGGGAGACTCCCCGACTATATCGTGGTCGAGGGGCCGCTCGCCGGAGGCCACCTTGGTTTCGGAATGGATTGGGCGCAGTACGATCTCAAGACGATCGTCGCAGAAATCCTGCAATATCTTGCGCAACAAGGGCTCGATATTCCCGTGATCCCCGCCGGGGGAATATTCACGGGCAGCGATGCGACGGAATTCCTGGAGTCCGGCGCCAGCGCCGTGCAGGTAGCAACGCGCTTTACGGTGACAAACGAGTGCGGTCTGCCGGAAAAAATAAAGCAGGAGTATCTTCATGCGCGTGAGGACGACATCGAGGTCAATCTCGTCTCGCCCACCGGCTACCCCATGCGCATGCTAAAGAGCAGCCCTGGCATAGGGGCGGCGATACGACCGAACTGCGAGGCCTATGGCTACCTGCTCGACAGCTCGGGCCACTGCGCCTACATAGATGCCTATGAGCGTGAACGCGAGGCCCGGGGTATTGATACGGTTTTCTCGGTAAAAGACAAAACTTGTCTCTGTACCCACATGCGCAACTTTGCCATATGGACCTGCGGCCATTACACCTACCGCCTCAAAGACACGACCCATCTTCTGGCCGACGGGAGTTACGCATTGCTTTCCGCAGAGCATGTTTTTCACGATTACCAGTACAGTAAGGAGCATGAGATCCGCCTGCCAGAGTCCTCTAGCCCCCTGGAAGTGGGTCCTGTAAGACGCATGCGCTAGTCCCCAAAGGGAGGCCCCGGCTCTGCCGGGGAGGCAGTGAAAGTTCGACAAAGAGCGCAGCCCCAGCGACCAAACTCCCATCTAAACGCGCTCCGCCGACCAGCAGGGTCTTGCGGCAGCGCCTCTGGATCGCCGCCACCCCAAACCTCTCGAGCCCGGTCGACATCACCGGTAGCGCTGATGGCACCGGTGCGATCCGGCCGTATTTTTCATGCGGTACGACAAGCAAAACGTCCCGGCGCATCCCAAAGTACGCCGACGAATAGCGGGGCACATACCCGCGGAGCGGCGTCCGATCATCAAGGAATGGCCTTGCAAATTGAAAGGCCACATTACGTAATGCGAGGATGATAGGACGTCGAATAAAACCGCATGTTACGGAGGCGCTGGACCGCCAAGCGGCGGTGGCACTGATCGGCCCGCGCCAGGTCGGCAAGACTACGCTGGCACAAGATATCGCGGAAGAGCGGGGGGCGCTGTACCTCGACTTGGAGGATACGAATGATCGGGAGAAACTGGCCAGTCCGGCGCTGTTTCTCAAGCAGTATGAGGACCGGTTGGTCGTGCTCGACGTCATCCATCGGGTGCCAGAGCTGTTCCAGACATTACGAGGTTTGATCCACCAGGGTCGCCGGAAGGGCAAGCGGACGGGGCGGTTCCTGATCCTGGGGTCGGCTTCCATTGATTGGCTGCGCCCGTCTGGTGAGAGTTTGGCTGGGCGGATTGAATATGTAGAAATGGAGCCACTCGACGTTACTGAAGTCGGAGGAAGGGAAGGCGCCTCCGACCAACTATGGATCCGTGGCGAGTTTCCGGACAGCTACCTGGCAAAGAGCGACCAGGACAGCCTGAAACTGCGCAAAAACTTCATGCGCGCCTACCTGGAGCGGGATGTGCCGCAGTTCGGCCCCGGCATTCCCGCGGAAACGCTGGGACGTCTGTGGACCATGCTGGCGCATGGGCAGGGCACGTTGATGAACGCCTCGCGGCTCGCCGCGGGCTTGTCCCTGACCGCGCCGACGGTGACCAAATACATCGATCTGCTGGCGGTCCTGCTGCTCGTGCGGCGGCTGCAGCCTTTGCATGCGAATATTGGAAAGCGCTTGGTGAAATCGCCCAAGGTCTATGTGCGGGACAGCGGTCTCGTGCACGCGTTGCTCGGGATTGGCGACTACAACGAGCTGGCCGGTCACCCGGTGATCGGAGCGAGCTGGGAGGGGTTTGTGATCGAAAATCTGCTTTCGGTCGTGCCCGACCGGCCAAGCGCCAGCTTTTACCGGACTTCGGCTGGCGCGGAAATCGACTTAGTGCTGGATTTGCCCGGCCGGGCCGGTCGCTGGGCGATCGAGATCAAGCGCGCCCTGTCGGCGAAGCCGGGCAAGGGGTTTTATCAAGCTTGCGAGGACATCCAGCCGGACAAGAGTTTCGTGGTCTATGCCGGCACAGAGCGTTACCCGGTGTCGGAGGGGATGACGCAATCGGTGTCCTCGACATGACGAAAATACTCTTGGATATGGGTTAAAGCGCGGATTGGCATGTGGGGCCGGGTGCCCTGTAGACTCCAGCCATTATGGTGCCACAATGGTTGGAGGTGCGATGCCTACGACACTTACCTTGAAAAATATTCCCGACGAGGTGTACGAGCGACTGAAAATAGCGGCCGAAGCGCATCGTCGCAGCTTGAGCAGCGAGGCCATTGTGTGCCTCGAGGCCGTGCTCATACCGACCAAAATGACCTCTAGCGATCGGCTGGCCCGGACCCGGCAGTTGCGGGCGAGATTGGGTACCCAGTTTCATATCCGTGACATTGGTGCGTTGAAGAAGCAAGATCGTCCGTGATTGTCGTGGACTCGAACGTACTGGCGTATCTATGCCTGCCCGGGGAATTCACCACAGCAGCGGAAACGCTGATGGAGTGTGGCCCTGATTGGAACGCACCCGTTCTTTACCGCAGTGAGTTTCGAAACATCCTCGCCGGCTACTTGAGACGTGGGCAACTGACCATCGGTCAAGCACACGTCCTCCAGAGCGAGGCGGAGGACCTGCTGAGAGACGGCGAGTACGAAGTGGACTCGCGGAGTGTTTTGGATATGGTGCGTGATAGTGAATGTTCCGCCTACGATTGTGAGTTTGTGACGCTGGCAATGAGATTGGGAACGAGGCTCGTAACCATGGACGGCAAAGTGCCGCCTTCGTTTCCGGGTATCAGTGTCCCGCTCACAACGTAACTACGATACGCGAAAGGATTCGTGCGCTGCGGAAGAATCTCCATCAACCCGTGCTTTGAACAAAAAAGACGCGGATTTATATGATTGTGAAGGGCGAAGCGCTTTGAGAGGTGGTTGCAGAATTTTTGAGCCCAGGGGCAGCAAGTCGGTCGGGGGGTCACCGATGACGCTGGCTCGCACAATGGCCGACAACGGGCCGTTTGCCAGCATTGCCCCGGCCGCCGCCGTTGCTGCGTAAGATTGGTGCACACTACATCGTGGCAGGGTTAGTCCGTCCCACGGTCTTCACTCTCATTCTGTGTTGACAGCACCCCCCTTATGTATATACTTGTCTCTACATTTAGGTAGAGGGTATGGCCGTGCCGATAAGAGCAAAGCGTACGGTACAGCAGTGGGGAAACAGTCTCGCGGTACGCATACCTGCGACTGTGGCGCGCGCTGCCCATTTCACTGTCGGGCAGCCTGTGGAGATTACAGCGGCCGACGACGGCGTGCTTGTCAAGCGTGCGGGTATGCCGAAGCTCACGCTTGCCCAGAAACTCGCAGCGTTTGATCCCGTGCATCACGGGGGTGAGGCCATGGTAACCCAACCGGTCGGTATCGAGGCGATGTGATGGTGGCGCGATCGCAATGGATTCCCGCGCGTCGTGACATGATATGGATTGGCTGTAATCCGCAAGCCGGGCGCGAGATGAAGGACGTACATCCGCTGCTCGTTCTGTCCCCGCGCGAGTTCAATGATCGTACGGGGATCGTTATAGGCCTTCCTATGACAACGGCGTCCTATAACGACACGAATCCGTTTGCTGTCCCGTTTGCCGGTCCCAAGGGTGTCATAAGCTACATGCTTGCGCACCAGCCAAAGTCCTTCGACTGGCGAGCCCGATCTGCGAAACGGCACCCCTGGGGGCAAGTGCCGGAGCAGACATTTGAACTGGCCTGCGAGACCTTAAATCAGATTATCCAGATTGGTGCGTGACCCCGGGCTAGATTCCGGCCGATCGGCAGAAAACTAATAGAACTTCAATGGGTTGGTGCGCCCTAGTGGATTCGAACCACGGTATGCGCTCCATTAACCCCACCCTCCCACGCCTGGCGTCACGCTGATATCGTGTGGGCCATGGATAGGTCGATCGGGTGGACCGGGCAACCGGGGTAGTAGGCAACAGTTCTTTAACAGCCAGGATGCGGGATGATCTGGCCCCGGCGCCCGGGGTGGGGGCGCCGGGGCGGGGTGATGGGGTCAGCGCCGGGGCGTGAAGCGGGGCAACGTCGGGTCGGAGGTAAGATTCATGGGCAGCAGCGCCTCGAAGTCTTCGACGGTGCAAGCCTTGGGGAGATCGGTGAAGATCCGGCGCAGGTAATGATAGGGCTCAAGCCCTACCGCCTTGCAGGTCTCGATGAGGCCATAGAGGTTGGCGGAGGCCTTCGCGCCGGCTTCGGTGTCACTGAAGAGCCAATTCCTTCGACCAAGACAGAAGGGTCGAATCGCATTCTCGGTCGCATTATTCCGCGTCACGGATTATTCCGCCTCGCCCGCATGGAGAGAGATTTTGGGCTTGTTGTCAGGCATTAGCAGACCAGCCCCCTGTTCGTGACGCGGCATAATCCACGTGGTCTCCTGAGTTCGGCAATGGTGCCAAACCAGGAGAAGCCACATGGAGACAGATGGTTCGCAAAGAGGTGAGCGCCCCGGACCCCTTGAGGCATACGTCGACGCGTTTCTGGACGACCAACGGATCGCCGGGTACTCCCCGAACACCCTGGCCGAGCGCAGGGCGGTGACCATCGCCTTCGCGCGGTGGGCCAAGCGGCACGCCATCGCCGAGGGGTCCCTCGGGGAGGAGCACGTCCAGTCCTTCATCAGGCGCCGGCCGCCGCAATGTTCGGCCACCGAGAGCGAGCGGGCCACGGTACGACGTTTTCTGGCCTATCTGCGCGCGTGCGGCGTCATGCCGTCTGCACCCTCCCAGCCGGACACGCCTGCCGAGGCACTGGTGGCGCGCTACATCACTTTCCTCCGCAAGGATCGGGGACTCGCCGAGCGTTCGATCCTGGTCTATGCGCCCTGCGCCCGGGCGTTTCTGGCCACCCGGCAGGCGCAGGCGGGGCGGCTTGCGCTCGATCAGTTGGATGCCAAGACGATTCACGCCTTCCTGCTCGGCCGGATCAGGAATCACGCCTCGGAGTCGTCGCGGTTGGTGACCGTGGCGCTGCGCTCGCTGCTGCGCTTCCTCTTCCTGCGCGGCGAAACCCCGAGGGACCTCTCGGCGGCGGTCCCGACGATGCGTACGTACCGTGAGGCGGGCGTGCCGGCGCTGTTGACGCCCGAGGAGGTCGAGGAGGCGCTGGCGAGTCCGGATCGATCGACCTCCAAGGGCCGGCGCGACTACGCCATCCTTCTGCTGCTCGCGCGCCTCCGAGGTGGTCTTGCTTACGCTCGAGGATGTTCATTGGCGCACCGGCGAGCTGGTTGTGCGCGGGAAGGGGTCCCGGATGGAGTCCCTGCCGCTTCCCGCCGATGTGGGTCGGGCGCTGGCTGAGTATCTGCGCCGCGACCGGGGCACCACCACCTCCCGCCGCGTGTTCCTGCGTGCGATCCCGCCGCGCATCGCACTCACGGGCCCGTGTGCCATTGACCACATCGTGCGGCTGGCCCTCGCCCGTGCCGGCATCCCGCCGCAGCCACAGCACGTCGCGCACCTGTTTCGGCACAGTCTGGCGACCCGGATGATCCGCCAGGGCGCCTCCCTCGCGGAGATCGCCGAAGTGCTGCGGCACCATACGCAAGCGAGCACCCGGATCTACGCGAAGGTCTCGCTGGAGGCGTTGCGGGGCGTGGCGCTCCCGTGGCCGCTGACCGGAGGTGCGCCATGAGCGCGCTTGGGGAGGCCCTGACCCAATACATCACGGTGCGCCGCGCCCTCGGGACGCGGCTGGCGGAGCCGGCTAACACACTCCGGCAGTTCGTCACATTTCTCGAACAGGAGGGCTCCGCGCACATCACCACGGCGTTGGCGCTGCGCTGGGCGACCGCCCGTCCCGGCGTGCAGAAGGCTACCTGGGGCCGGAGGCTCTCGATGGTGCGGAAGTTCGCGGCCTGGTGGAGTGCCTTCGATCCGCAGACCGAAGTGCCCCCTCGGCATCTGGTGTCCTCACGGCACCGCCGCCCCCGCCCCCATATCTACACGGAGGCGCAGACGCAAGCCCTGATGGCCGCGGCGGCGCAATGCCGATCACCCACCGGCCTGCGTGCACTGACGTATACGACGCTCATCGGGCTACTCGCCGCCACCGGTCTGCGTCCGGGCGAGGCGCTCGCGCTGGATCGCAGTGACGTGGATCTCCAGAACGGGATCCTCTTCATCCGCGAGACCAAGTTCGGCAAGTATGCCTCGTGCCCATCGCCGCCACTACGCGCCTCGCGCTCGCGCACTATGCCGCGCGACGCGACGCGTTGTGTCCGCATCCGCAGACCCCGGCGTTCCTGCTCTCCGAGCGGGGGCGGCGCCTCGCCGGCTCCAGCGTCCGGCGGATGTTCGTCAGACTCTCCCGCGCCGTCGGCCTGCGCCCTGCAAACGGTTCGCCCCGCGCTGGCCGCGGGCCGCGGCTGCAGGACTTTCGCCACTCGTTCGTCACCGGCCGGCTGGTGGCATGGTACCGCGCCGGGGCGGATGTCACGCGCGAGCTGCCGAAGCTTGCGACGTATGTCGGCCACACCGAAGTTGGCCTCACCTACTGGTACATCGAGGCCGTGCCGGAACTGCTGATGTTGGCCACCGAACGCCAAAGCGGGCGTGCGGATACGGGAGGTGCACGATGAGCCCGACGACATTCCCGGCCTTGCTGCAGCAATTCTTCACCGAGCGGTTGCTTGGGAGCCAGGGTGCGAGTCCGCACACCGTGGGAGGCTACCGCGACACCTTCCGCCTGCTGTTGCGCTTTGCCGCGGCACACCTGCACTGCACCCCGTCGGCGCTGCGCCTCGAGCAGCTCGATGCCCCGCTCCTGGAGGCGTTCCTCGAGTATCTGGAGCGTGAGCGGGGCAATGGGGCGCGCACCCGCAATCAGCGGCTCGCGGCCCTTCACGGCTTCTTTCGCTACGTGGCGCTGGCCGAACCGGCGCGCAGTTTGCAGTGTCAGCGCATCCTCGCGATTCCGCCCAAGCGCTTCGAGCGCGGGCCGGTGGCGTTTCTCACCCCGGAGGAGGCGCAGGCGCTCATCGCCGCCCCGGATGCCGGGACCTGGATCGGCCGGCGGGATCGCACCCTCTTGGCACTGGCCCTCCAGACCGGCCTGCGCAGCAGTGAGATCCGGCAGCTTTGCTGCCGGGACGTCGCGATCGGCACAGGACCCCATGTACGCTGTCTCGGCAAAGGACGCAAGACGCGCTGCACCCCGTTGCGCCCCGAAGTGGCGGCCCTCCTCAAGGCATGGCTATGCGAACGCCGAGGGGATCCTGCGGATCCGGTCTTTCCGAGCGCCCGGGGTGGCGGCGCCTTGAGCGCAGATGCCCTGGCAGGCATCGTGGCGCGGCACACGGCGACCGCCGGCCGAGCCTGCCCCTCGTTAAAGACCAAGCGCGTCACCCCGCACACGCTGCGACACGCCGCGGCCATGGCCCTGCTGCAAAGCGGCGTCGATATCACGGTCATCGCCCTGTGGCTCGGACACGAATCGACGCAGTCCACGGAGATTTATCTGCATGCCGACATGCGCCTGAAGGAGCAGGCGCTGGCGCATGCGACCTCCGCGGGCATTGCGCCCCGCCGCTTCCACGCCCCCGATCGGCTGCTTACGTTCCTCGAGGGCCTGTAATTATGCCGCGACCGGGCGTGCCATTGATCCGCGATCCGCCGCGAAATCGCAGCGCTGCACCGTGACGCGGAATAATCCGTGACGCGGAATAACGCGACTAATGCCGTTAACGGCATTAGTCGCGTTGTTATCGATCGGGATACGCCCATCAGTGAGATACACGACGAGCTTGTCCCATTCGTTCGCAAGATACGCCAAAGCCCGGCCCAAGGCGCTCTGCGGCGGGACGCCGGGGCGGTGGATAGCAAGCCAGGTACGGAGGGTGTCCCACAGAGGCCGGGCGTGCTCTTGCCGATAGCGATGACGGTCTGCGGGCGTAAAGTCACGCGCCGCCTTCTCCACGGCATAGAGCTTCTGGATCTGGGCGAGCGCCTCCTCGGCCAGGCCTTTCTTTCTGTGCTTGCCTTGGGACTTGATCACCTCGTCGAACTTCCTCCGGCAATGCGCGACGCATCCTGCGTGGATGAGCCCCTGGGCGCGCACAACCGCTCCGTAAGCCGCATAGCCATCGGTCTGCAGGATACCCGTGAAGCCTGCGAGCAGGCGCAAGGGCACCTCCTGGGAACGGCTCGGGTCGTAGTCAAAGAGGATGATGGGGGCCTCGGGCGGTCCGCCCCGCTGCACCCACAGATAGGACTGTGACGTGGCGGCCTTGCCCGGCTCCTTCAGGACCTGGGTGGGGGTCTCGTCCATGCTGATATACCCGTAGGCCAGCAGTTGATCGCGCAGGAGATTCACAAGCGGTTGCGCGGTCTCGGTGCCCAAGGCCACCATCCAGCGCGCCATAGTGGCCCGCGGGAGATCCACCCCGATGCGCGTCAGGATCTGCTCCTGGCGGTAGAGGGGCAAGGCATCCTGGTACTTCGAGACCACGATATGGGCGAGCAGGCCGGGGCTTGCCAGGGTCTTTGGGAGGGGCTGCGGGGGCAGCGGGGCGATCTTCACCCCCGACGCGTCGTCCTTCCGGACCCCATACTTCAGGCGCACATGGCGCAATACCCGTATGGTGGCCGGGACGATGTCGAGCTGTTCGCTCACCTCTTCGCCGATCACCACCAGCGGCTGCCCATCGGGGGTTAGGCGCGCCTCTTCGGGGAGCTCATGGATGATGTCCACCCGGGGGAGAGCGGCCGGCAAGGGCTTGCGGTACCCGCGGGCCTTGCGGATGTGGCCGGCCACCACGCTCTCGACTTCCGGGACCTCCTCAGCGGCGAGGGCCTCCCGCTCAGCCTCGACCTCAGCCTCGACCTCGGCCTCGTCAAAGAGCCCCATCTGCGGGCTTGGACCCTTCTCGCTGCGTGCGCTATAGCGCCGGGCGATCGCGAGGTTCAGTTGTTCCTGCAGGAGTTCGGCATGGCGGGTCAAGCGCTCGATCGTGGCATCGCGCACGGCGATCAAGACCTTCAGGGCCTCGATGTCGTTGGGTAGCGCCGTGTCCCGTATGCCGTCCGTCATAGCCACGATTATACGACAGTCGAATCTATATTGCACCCCCATGGTCACAATTTTTGCTAGGAAACCCGCTGATACACCAAGGACGGATGCGGCTTCATGAGCGTGATGTCATAGCCTGCGAGCAGCCACTGGAGCTGGTCTTCCGAGAGTGTCAGGACCGCCTCCGAGACCTTGCGCGGCCAGGCAAAGCGCGCCGCCTCCAGGCGCTTTAACCACAGCGCAAAGCCGGTCTGATCCCAATAGAGGATCTTCACGCGGTCACGCCTGCAGTTC
Organism: Acidiferrobacter thiooxydans; assembly: GCF_003333315.1. Classification (GTDB taxonomy): domain Bacteria; phylum Pseudomonadota; class Gammaproteobacteria; order Acidiferrobacterales; family Acidiferrobacteraceae; genus Acidiferrobacter; species Acidiferrobacter thiooxydans. Next base: position 1,636,604 of record NZ_PSYR01000002.1, on the reverse strand, counting down.
GTGAAGACAAAGAGCGCGCCCGTTAAGGGGGACAAGGCCATCTCTTGCTCCACACGGGCGGCGAGCCCATCGATCCCCACCCGGAAGTCGATGGGATCACGGTGCAGATACACGGCCGGGAGATCTATGAACATGCGCATGAGGATCAGGCCTCCAGGGCCATAAGGAGGGCGGCCACCCACGCCGGGGGCACGGCAGACGACAACGCCAGCGAGGCCTTGCCGATAGTGAGCGTGACCGTATCCCCCACGCAGTGGGGGCCACCTGGCTTGGGGCCGACCGGTGCTGGCAGGCCCCGGGGTGTGACCGTCACCGGCACGAAGGCCGCGGGGGATGCGCCACGCTTGACCTCTTGCCCCCGGCGGCTTGCCGAACGCCCGCGAAGCTCCAGGCTGCGCCGATAGAAGTACGTCAACCGAAGCCCGTGCCGGGCGCAGAAGTCGTGCGCGTTCTCTGCGCTTGCCTCGTACTCGGCAAAGAGCTCTTGCCAAGCCTCATTACTGCGGATCTTTGCCATCCATCCGTCTCCATCAATGTGATGGATCGGATCGTAAGCGACTCAGGGGATCACGGGCAGGGTGCGGTTGCTGGAGCGTTTACGTTTTAGTCGCACAAATGCTCCAGGGGTTGAGCTCTAAAACGCGCGCCTCTAAAACGCGTTCGCCGCTTCGGTCTCTGGGTGAGATGTGTCTCTCGCAGTAGCGGGCGTGGCACAGTAAATCCATGTCTATTGAGCGGGATGGCTGTATATGGTCCGCTGGGGTTGCCGACGTTGACCGCCGCATGACTACTGCATACACTAGTCTGCAACTAGTTTATGCAGTAGGAGGGGTGTGCAATGCCCGAGATCGGTGCTTACGAGGCGAAGACGCATTTGTCCGAGATCTTGGATCGGGTGCGTAAAGGGGAGCGGTTCATTATCACCAAGCATGGGCAGGCGGTGGCGGAGTTACGATCGGTGGCGACCCAGGGCTTGGAAGAGCGGCGTGCGGTTGTGGCCCGCATGAAGGCGTTTCAGGCCACCCATGACCTAGGGGATATCTCGTTGCGCGAATTAATCGACGCAGGGCGTAAATACTGATGGCCTTTGTCGCCGATGCCTCTATGACGTTGGCCTGGTATCTGCGCGATGAAGACGCTGAATCTGCCAATCGGGTACGTGAGCGATTGTTGGGGGAGGGTATTTGTGTCCCCGCCCATTGGGCGCTGGAGGTCTGTAATGCCCTGCTTGTCGCCACGCGGCATGGTCGCATCACCATCCAGGAAATGAGTGAACTTCTACCGGATTTGCGTCTGTTGCCCGAGACCGTTGACCATCAGACTGACGCGGCTGCCTGGTCGACCACGTTAGATCTTGCAAAGGCCCATGGGCTGACGTTGTACGACGCGGCCTATCTCGAGCTTGCGCTAAGGCGCGAGTTGCCGCTTGCCACGTTAGACAAAAGGCTCTATGGCGCCGCCATTGCTGCGGGCGTCGCCATCGTCCCTGAGATGCAAAAGGGATCATAAAACCTTAAGCGGCGGCAATGGCTTCCCGTCCGCGCCCGGCTTCCTGCTGCGACGCACGTCTTCGTTAGGGCGAACCAAGCGCTGAATACTTGTCCGCGCAGTCCCCCTGCGCTTGCTAGAAACGTGGTGGAGCACGACGCGGCGCTCGAGGCGCGGCTCTTTCCGCGCGCCCCGGGGCTCGTGGCCGCCCACGCACCGCCCGATTGCGGCTACCTCCACCAGGAGATGAAGCGCCCCGGGGTGACCCTCATGCTGTTGTGGGAGGAGTACGCCCACGCCCATCCGGGGCAGGCCTACGGCTATAGCCAGTTCTGCCTGCTCTACAAGACCTTCCGCCAAAGCCTCCAACGCTCCATGCGCCAGATCTATCCGGCCGGCGAGAAGATCTTCATCGACTATAGCGGCGACAAGGTCACCATCATCGATCGCGCCACGGGCGCCATGCGCTTCGCCGAGATCTTCGTGGCCGTGCTCGGGGCCTCGGCGTACGCCTATGCCGAGGCCACCTGGACGCAGCAACTGCCCGACTGGATCGCCGCCCATGTGCGCCTATTCGCACACCTGATGTCGGTGCCCGCTCTCCTCATCCCGGATAACCTTAAGAGCGGGATCCAGCACCCCTGCCGCTACGATCCCGAAGCCAACTCGACCTATGCGGACATGGCCCGCCACTATGGGACGGCCATCCTCCCGGCACGACCGGCCGCCCCGCGGGATAAGGCGCACGTCGAGGCAGGCGTGCTCCTGGTGCAGCGCTGGATCCTCGCGCGCCTGAGAAACCAGCCGTTCTTCTCCCTGGAGGAGCTCAATCGCGCCATTCGTGCGCTGCTCGCCGACTTGAACAACCGTCCGTTCAAGAAGTTGCCGGGGTCGCGCCGCAGCGCCTTCGAGACCATCGACCGACCGGCCATGATCCCGTTGCCCGCGACCCCCTACGAGTTCGCGACCTGGAAGGTCGCCACCGTGTCGATCGACTATCACGTGGAGGTCGACGGCCACTACTACAGCGTCCCCCACCCGCTGGTGCGCCAGAAGATCGAGGCGCGCCTGACCGCCTCAACCGTCGAGTTCTTCTTCAAGAGCAAGCGTGTGGCCGTCCATGCCCGCGCGCTCGCGCGCGGGAAGTTCACGACGCTTGCCGAACACATGCCCGAGGCCCATCGCCGGCACCGGGAGTGGACGCCCGGGCGGCTCTTACGCTGGGCGCACAGCATCGGCCCCAAGACCCAGGCCATCGTGCAATGGCAGTTCGACCACCGCCCGCACCCCGAGCAGGGCTACCGCGCCTGTCTGGGGCTCCTGAATCTCGGCAAGCGGTATGGGAACGTGCGCCTGGAGGCCGCCTGCCAGCGGGCGCTTGCGATCGGCTCGCCGGTGCTCAAAAGCGTGAAATCCATCCTCGAGGCGCGGCTCGATCAGCAACCCCCGCCCGGCACGACCCCTGAGGGGGCGTCTGCCATCCCGCCGGTCCACCACGACAACGTGCGCGGCGCGGCGTACTTCCAGTCCACCACCCAAACCTCAACCCGTACTGAAGGAGAATCGGAACCATGTTGATCCAACCCACCCTTGATGCCTTAAACGCCCTGAAGCTCCACGGCATGGCCGCGGCCCTCTCAGAGCAGATGACCCAAAGCGCCGCCCAGGGCCTGTCCTTCGAGGAGCGCATTGGGCTGCTCGTCGAGCGCGAGGCGGTGTTCCGCGAGAGCCGCAGGCTCACGCGCCTCCTGCAGCAGGCGCAACTGAAGGAGCGCGCCTGCCTGGAGGATCTGGACTTCCGCGCCCGCCGGGGTCTCGACCGCGCGCACATCGCGACGCTCACCGCCTGCGACTGGATCCGGGTGGGGCAGAACCTCCTCATCCAGGGCGCCACCGGCTGCGGCAAGACCTTCCTCGCCTGCGCCCTGGCGCATCAGGCCTGCCGGCAGGGGCTGTCGGCCCTCTACGTGCGTGCCCCGCGGCTCTTCGAGGAACTGACCCTCGCGCACGCCGACGGGAGCTTCCGCAAACGCCTGGCCGCACTCGCCAAGACGAGCCTGCTGGTAATCGATGACTTCGCCATCTCTCCTTTGGGCGCGCGCGAGCGCGGCGACTTGCTGGAGATCCTCGATGATCGCATCGGCGCGCGCGCCACGCTCATCACGAGCCAGTTGCCGGTCGAGCACTGGTACGAGTACATCGGCGACCCGACGCTCGCCGATGCCATCCTCGATCGCTTGCTGCACTCCGCCCGCACCCTGACACTCGAAGGCGAGTCGATGCGCAAGCGCAAGAGTCAGGCCCAGGCGTAGCGTACCCGAACGGCATTACGTAATTACATACGTAATTACGGACGCCATGAACCACCCCCTCAATACAGGAGTTCTCATGTCCCGCACAGGTATTACCCAAGACCAGGTCTTTGCCGCCGCGCAGGCGCTGGCCGACCGCGCCCAACCCGTCACCGTCCAGGCCCTCCGCGAGGCCTTGGGCCACGGCAGCTTCACGACCCTCTCCCAGCATCTGCGTGCCTGGAAGAGCCATATCCCAACCCACCCACTCCCGCCCCTACCGCCCGAGATCGAGGCCGCCGCGCACCAGGCCCTGGCCCGGGTCTGGACCGCCGCGTCCGAGCTCGCCCAGCGGGAGGTCCACGCCGTCCGTAGCGCCGCCCACACCCAGATCGCGGAGTCCCAGACGCAGGCGCAGGAGACCCTGCAGGAGATCGCGCGCCTCGAGCGCACCGTACAGGACCAGGAGGGCCGGATTGCGACCCTGCAGCCGGCCCTGGCCACCGCCGAGACGCATCTTGCCGCGCACGCCGCGAAGATCACTCAACTGGAGGCGCGTATCGCGGAACTGAAGGCGGAACTGGAGGCGGCGCAACTCCATAACGACCAGCGCGCCGAGGAATGCGGGAGACTGCGGGGAGAGCTCGCGGTGTACGCCGCGCTTGCACCCTCTGATCAAACCAAGAAGCCGGGGCGCTCTCCGTCTGCCCGGCCTGATCTCCCTAACACCCACACACAGGAGGCCAAGACCATTGACGGTCTGTGATTATGTAGTGTAAAAGTCGTTCAGCGCGACCGGCTCTCTGGCCGGTCATCTTCGCCCGGATTGATCGGTCACCTTCGACCGGAATCCGCGGTCACCATCCGCCGGAATCGGCGGTCATCTTCATCGGAATACGCAACGAACCCTCATTGCGACGAATAAGGGCAACCGGTGGTTCTTCGTTTTCGGTCTCGAGAACAACGAGCGCGCCAATATCGACTCGGAAGAACTGGGTGCCCTTAAAGATCTTGCTGCTGATTTGCTGGTTAGGACGGCTCGGCAGCTCAGCGAAGCGGCCGAAGACGGTTCGCTACAGGAGATTTGTCATGACAACCAAACCTAAGGCGCGAAGTCGAATTTTCGAGGCCGTTTATGAGACGGCAAGCGACCTGCATCGTCTCGGGTTCATCGACAAGCGCGCATTGCGGAAGAATCTCCATCTGAACCAGACCGTGTTGGCCGCTGTGTTGAATACCAGCGTGCCGACTGTGCGTAAGTGGGAGGTCGGCGACAAAGAGCCGAGCGGCCCGTCATCGAAGCCTCTCCGCCTGATTGAACGCAAAGGGCTCGAAGCAGTTTGCTAGCGCAGATCGGGAAGGGCAAGCGGGGGGTCCATTCGGACAAGCTTGCTCAAGCGCCACGGCCGACTGAGGCACCCGATGACTAGGGTAGCGGATGGCCTCTCGGCCAACGCTCATATGAAACGTGTCACCTGGGATGGCCTTGGGCCCAGTTAGGTACTTGGAAGGCGCCTGGGCGCGCGCTATGACCCGAACTGAGCAGTCGCCCGACATTGTCATAAATTGATGCTATTTCAAGGAGTTGGTGCGCCCTAGAGGATTCGAACCTCTGACCTTTGGAATCGGAATCCAACGCTCTATCCAACTGAGCTAAGGGCGCATGACGCGCGTTGTAGCAATTTTTGACCGCTGCCCTCTGTGCCCCGCGAGGCCTTGAGCGCTGGCATCGGAATCCAACGCTCTATCCAACTGAGCTAAGGGCGCTTAGGATAGCGCGAAGCACGCATGGGGTCCATGCCGTGGCGCGTCTCTCTCCTCCGCGAGTCTCGCGGGCTTAAACGGCGGTCGGCGGGTTTTTGCTGGACCCGGGATTGGTGCCGTTTTTGGCCTCGATCTCCGCGACTTGACGTTCGAGGCGCTCGACCAACTCGCGGGTCTTCTGAAGGACCGCCTGTTGTACCTCGAACTCCTCGCGCGTCACGAGGCGCAGCCTCTGGAAGGTGCTGTCCAGGACCGCGCGGACGTTTTTTTCCACGTCCTGTCCGAACTCCGGGGGGACCGCCGCACGGGCGGTCGCTGCGATTTGATCCAAGATTCGTGTCAGCATGGGCGTAGTATAAGCCTTTCTCCTTGTGGCGCGAAGGGGCCGCGACAAGAGGACTGGTCAGCGGCCCCGGCTGCTATATAATGCGCACGTGCGTACCCTGACCCGCCTTCAATCGACCCTGGCCCTGACTGCCTTGTTGGCGCTTCCCGCCTACGGGGAGGGCGTGAGCGGGCAGGTGTCGCTCATGAGCAATTACGTCTGGCGCGGCATCTCGGAGTCGAACGGCAACCCCGCCTTGCAGGGATCGGTGACGGCCACCGGGCCGGTCGGCCTGTACGCCCGCGCCTTCCTCACGACGCTCGATTACCGCGGTGCCCACGAGCGCGCCGATTTCACGGGCGGTATCCGCGACATGACCCCTTCGGGGCTGGGATTCAACGCCGGCGCTACCGCCTATCGCTTCGACGTGAGTTCGCTCAATTTCGAAGAGACCTTCCTGCGGCTGCGGTTCGGGCCCCTGTCGGCCGGTATCTATCATGACTGGCAGCACGGCAATACCTATCTCGAGGCCGGTTACCGCGCGCGTCTGGGTAGTGGCTTTGGTCTCGTACTCCATGCCGGGCATACTAGCGGTGACACGGTGGCGTCCTATGACGACTATGGCGTCGGCCTTACCAAGTCGTGGCACAGCTTCAGCGCGGGCGTTTTTGTGACGGCCATCGATCATCATGTCATCTCGGGCCTCCATGGCACTCAGGTCGCCCTGGTTCTGACACAGGCCTGGTAAGGGACGCTGCCCACTCCGACGACCGATCTCCATCAGGACAGCGCGGCCTTGGCCGTGAACGTCTTGCCGTTGATGTTTTCGAACAGCACCGTGTAGTGTCCGGCCTTGATATGCACAACCTTCGTCGGGTGCAGGGTGATCCAGGCCTTGGCCCCCATCTTGGCCTTGAGGCCAAAGAGTCCCGGCACGAACTTGTTGTAGCGGTAGACGTTCTTGATGTGCCCCTTGACCGCGCTCTCGAGGGCCTTGCCCTTCCAGACCTCCACGACCCCATTCGGCCCCTCGACGGCCACCTTGACGACGTGCGAGGGGGCAGCCGGTGTCCCCCCGTCCAGGTAGGCGAGCACCTTCACGCGACCATCCTTACGGAGGGTGGCGTGGCTCAAGCTGATGTGATGCTTGCTCGGGCTTACCGGTCCGCCGTGGAATTTGGTGAAGATTGAACCGCGGTAATAGTTGTAGAACACGAGCATAAAGAGCGCGGCGATGATGGCAAGGCCCTTGCCCAGCCCCTCGGTCTCGCGGGCCGTGAATGGCGCACTGCCCAGCCAACGGAACCATCCGGCATCCGCAAGGCTGGGATTGCGGCGCAACAGCCAGCTATCGACGGACCACAGGCCGCTACCCGCGACGAATATTGTGCAGCCCATGGCGAAGGTCGATGCCGCCATGGTCCATTCGTCGATGCAGGTGGCGCCTTGCCATCCAAACACCAGCATGAGCGAGACGCTCAAGGCGAGGCTTAGGATGACGCTCGCGCGGGTCAGGATACCGAGAATAAGCCCAAGGCCGCTTATGAGTTCGACTGCGCTGACCAATACGAGCAGGTCGTAGACGAGGGCCGGGTGGTGAAGAATGGCGCTCAGGACATGCCCAAGCCCGAGTACCGCCCCGGGCATGCCCGACTGTAGCTTGTTGGCCATCCAGCTATGCGCGTGGGGGTCGAGTTTTTGGGGGGCGTATATGAAGCGTCGCGTGCCACCGCCCCAATAGATCCAGCCGAGGACGAGGCGTACCGCCAGCACTGCTGCGCCTGACATACGAAATACGGTTGGCTGATCGTAGGTCTGCTCAAGCGCGTGTCGGGCCATGGTTCTCGCTGCTCCGTTGGTATGTCTTTGTTGTTCTGCAAAGTGGCCGCCCGGTGATGCGACGGCCACTGCACTAGAAGAAAACGCTACTAAACCACACGCCCCAGGCGCTCGCAAGAGACCGGGGACCACCGTGGTGCTGACCGCAAGATGTGCAAGGAGGTTCCCTGACAGGGTGCAGCGGTGACCGTGGTCCTTGCCAGAATGCCCCGGGACCGCCGCCAGAGACCCCCGTCTTCAGGCGCTTTCGGCGATCTCGTTATCGAGGTCGTGTTCGGCGTACCAGGCGTCTCGGGTCATGGGTAAGCCCTCGAGCGAGCGGGCCATCTGGATGTGGAAGACCACGAGGTCGCCGATCGCAAACGAGGCCTCGCAGGCGGCGAGGTAGAATTCCCACATGCGCGCGAATCGTTCGTCCCAGCGTCGCACGACCTCGTCCCGCCGGGCCTGAAAGCGCTTCTGCCATTCGTGCAGGGTATATCCGTAATGAAACTTGAGTACCTCGATGTCGGCGACCTTGAGGCCGGCCTTCTCGATCGCGGGGACGACCTCGGAGAGCGCGGGATTGTAGCCACCTGGGAAGATATACCGCCGGATCCACGGGTTGGTCTGGCCGGGTGGGCCGCTTCGGCCAATATGGTGGAGGAGCGTGAGCCCGCCAGGGGCCAGGCGTTCGCGAACCTTGGCAAAGAAGGTCTCATAGTGGGGTGCGCCCACATGCTCGAACATCCCCACGCTCACGACCCGGTCGTACAGACCCCGATGCTCACGGTAATCCTCGAGCCGGAATTGGACGCGGTCGGAGAGTCCGGCCTCGCGGGCGCGGGCGGTGGCCACGCGGTGCTGTTCTTTCGAGAGCGTGATGCCGGTTACATCGACGTCGGCCTCCCGGGCGAGGTGGAGGGCGAGGCTGCCCCAGCCACACCCCACATCAAGCACGCGCTGACCGGGTTTGAGCTCAAGCTTGCGCCGTATGAGTTCGCACTTGGCGACCTGGGCCTCCTCGAGGGTCATATTCGGGTTCGCGAAGTAGGCGCATGAGTAATGCATGTCCTGGTCCAGAAACAACCGGAACAGTGACTCGTCCAGATCGTAATGGTGGGCCACGTGGCGCCGGCTGGCCTGGCGGCCGTTGCCTTGTTCGAGATAGCGCTTAAGGTTCGCGAAAAGCGAGGAGGGGGGTTCGTCGGGGACGTTGCGTAAGAGCACCTCGAGCAACATCGCCAAGCCCTTTGGCGCGTCCCAGGCCCCGTCCATGTAGGTCTCGCCCATCTGAAGCCAGGGATTGCGGATCAGGCGATGGATCGCCGACTGGTCCCTTATAACCCATTCGGCCTCCGGCGATCCCTCGCCGTAGCGCCCCACCTGTCCGTCCGGGTAACGAACCGTCAGGCGGCCGATTTTGATGACGTCGGCCAAGATCTTTTCCAGCATAAGCGTCCTCCGGTAGCGACGTTGCGCGGAGCGCCCGGTGTCCTGGGCCGCCATCCCTGCGATATCCTGTCGAACCGATTCTAGCACCCAAAGACCATGTCATGCCTAGGGGCTTGGCAGTCCGCGACCCCGCCGGCCCGTTCGCCCATTGACTCCGGCCACGGTCGAGGTTAGCCTCGCACAGCCGCTGGCGATCCCCGCGTCGGCGCCGTTTTGCCCCCCAACTTGTCATTCGCTATGGGCGCGTTGCCCCGGAGAGTCGATCTTGAGTCTTGCACACATCCTTGGTTTCCCCCGTCTCGGCCCCGATCGGGAGTTTAAGAAGGCCCTCGAGGCCTACTGGAAAGGGAGTCTGAGCCAACAGGCCCTCTGCGATGTCGGCAAGGATTTGCGGATGCGCGCCTGGAGTGCCCAGAAGGCCGCCGGTCTTGACCTCGTGACGGTCGGCGACTTCGCGTGGTATGACCACGTCTTAGAGACCAGCGCCTTGTTAGGGGTGGTGCCCCCGCGCTTCGAGTGGCAGGGACCGGAGGTGGATCTCGACACCTTTTTCCGCATGGCGCGCGGCGTGGCCCCTACGGGCAAGGCCACGCATGCCTGCGAAATGACCAAGTGGTTCGATACCAACTACCATTACATCGTGCCGGAGTTTCACAAGGGCCAGCGGTTCGCGATCTCCTCGCCGCGGCTCTTCGAGGATGTTGCCGAGGCCAGCGCCGCGGGTTTTCCGGTTAAGGCCGTGCTCCTGGGGCCGCTCACCTACCTGTGGCTGGGCAAAACCAAGGGCGAGGACTTCGACCGCCTGTCGCTGCTGCCCGATCTTCTGCCCGTCTACCAGCAGATCCTAAAGCGTCTCGCAGACCTCGGAGTGGCGTGGGTGCAGATCGACGAGCCGGCACTGGTCCTGGATCTGCCCAAGGCCTGGACGGACGCCTATCCCAAGGCCTACGAAGGGCTTTCGGCGGCGGGTCCGAGGCTTCTGCTGACGACCTATTTCGAGAGCCTGGGGGCCAACCGCGAGTTGGCCTGCAAGCTCCCCACGGCGGGCCTGCATATCGATCTCGTGCGCGGCGCGGATCAGTTGCCCGCGGTCTTGAAGGCGTTGCCGTCCGACAAGCTTCTGTCCGTGGGCGTGGTCGACGGCCGTAACATCTGGCGCGCCGATCTTGAGGCCGCGCTTAAGGTGCTGCGTGCCGCCCAAGGTCATAAGGGGGGGCTTGCCGTGGCGAGCAGTTGCTCGCTGCTGCACGTCCCCGTGGATCTCATGCGGGAGCAGAGGCTGGACGCCGAGATCCGCAGCTGGCTCGCCTTCGCCACCCAGAAGATGGCGGAAGTGGGGCTCTTGAAGCGCGCTCTGGACGAAGGCGACGCCGCTATTGCTCAGGCCCTCGAGGAGAGCCGGCGCGTGGCGCAGGACCGCAAGTCGTCGAAGCGCATCCATGACGCCGCGGTCAAGGCGCGGGTCGCGGCCGTGCAGCCGGCGGATGCGGCGAGAAAGCAGGCGTTCGCCAAGCGGCGCCCGCTGCAGCGCGCCCACCTGAACCTTCCCATGTTCCCCACCACGACCATCGGTTCGTTCCCGCAGACCAACGAGATCCGCACCGCCCGCCGCGACTTCAAGGCCGGGCGCATCAGTGCAGCCGAGTACGAGGAGCGGATGCGCGCCGAGATCGCGCTCGCTGTGCGCAAGCAGGAGGAAATCGGCCTCGATGTGCTCGTGCATGGTGAGGCCGAGCGCAACGACATGGTGGAGTATTTCGGGGAGCAGCTCCAGGGGTTCGCGTTTACCGACTACGGCTGGGTCCAGAGCTATGGTTCCCGCGCCGTGAAGCCCCCGATCATCTTCGGGGACGTATCGCGACCCAAGCCCATGACCGTGGAATGGGCGAAGTACGCGCAATCACTGACCAAGCGGCCCATGAAGGGCATGCTGACCGGTCCGGTCACCATTCTGCAGTGGTCATTCGTGCGCAACGACCAGGCGCGCGCCGATACGGCTTTGCAGATCGCATTTGCCATTCGCGATGAGGTCTGCGACCTGGAGCGGGCCGGCATTCGCGTGATCCAGATCGATGAACCGGCGGTTCGCGAGGGCCTGCCGTTGCGACGCGAGGATCATAAGGCCTATCTGGCATGGGCGGTACGCGCGTTCCGCGTGTCTTCCGCTGGCGTGGGCGACGAGACCCAGATCCATACCCATATGTGTTACGCGGAGTTCAACGACATCATCGAGGCGGTGGCGGAGATGGACGCCGATGTCATCACGATCGAGACCTCGCGCTCGGACATGGAGCTCCTGGACGCCTTCGTGAACTTTCATTACCCGAACGAGATCGGCCCCGGCGTCTATGACATCCATTCGCCGCGCGTGCCATCCACCGAGGAAATGGTCCGGCTCATGCGCAAGGCGGAAAAGGTCCTGCCCCCCGAGCATCTCTGGGTCAATCCAGACTGCGGCCTGAAGACCCGCGGCTGGCCCGAGACCGAGAGTGCCCTGCGCCATATGGTCGAGGCGGCAGAATCGCTCCGCAAGACGAGGGCTAACGCCCCGTAGTGGTGCATTATCAATAGGGTAACCCACCATAATGGTGCGTTACCGCTCCCCGGGGAGGCGAGGAACCGTCCTAAAGCATGGTTTCCGCCTCCCTTTTCTTTGGCACGCTCCCTGCATTGCTCCCATCGCCCGCCTATGCTACGGGCACAGTCACACACCAAGGGGGTAATATGAACGCGCTTCGCACAGCGCCCGTGGTCGCGCTCGGGGGATACGGTCGACGTGTATACGGGCGGCAGGGGCTAACCGCCTTTCTCAAGGAGATCTACTCATGAAACTAATAGCCGCCATCATCAAGCCCTTTAAACTCGACGACGTCCGCGAGGTCTTGTCGGAAATCGGGGTGCAGGGCATCACCGTGACCGAGGTCAAGGGGTTCGGGCGCCAGAAGGGCCATACGGAGCTCTATCGGGGCGCCGAGTATGTCGTCGACTTTCTGCCGAAGGTCAAGATCGAGGTCGCGATCGATGACGACCTTGTGGAGCGCGTGATCGAGGCCATCGGTAAGGCCGCCAACACTGGCAAGATCGGCGATGGCAAGATCTTCGTCTTCGATCTCGAGCAGGCGATTCGCATCCGTACCGGCGAATCCGGACCGGAGGCGCTATGACCATGACCGGCACCCGGTCTCGCTGGATGCGCGGCCTGGTCCTCGCGCTCGCGCTCGGAGTTCTTCCGACCGCGGCGCTGGCGGCCAACGCGGCGGCCCCGGGGGGCTCCGCGGCCACGGCGCAGGTCGTGGCAACACCCGCGGCCGCTCCGGCCCCGGCGGCTACGCCGACCGAGGCTGTGAGCAGCGATGCTAACGCCAAGATCAATCCGGGTGATACCGCCTGGATGCTGGCGTCCACGGCGCTGGTGTTGATGATGACGATACCAGGCCTGGCCTTGTATTACGGCGGCATGGTACGCAAGAAAAATGTCCTCGATACCCTTGCACAAAGCTTCATTGTCACCTGCCTTGTGACCGTGCTCTGGTATGCGATCGGCTATAGTCTCGCGTTCACCAACGGCAATCCCTGGATCGGGGGTTTGTCGCGGGTCTTTCTGCACGGCATGAACAAAGACACGGTCACCGGACTCTCGCTCGCGGTGCCGGAATCCGTGTACATGACCTTCCAGATGACCTTCGCCATCATCACGCCGGCACTCATTACCGGGTCGTTCGCCGAGCGCATGAAGTTCTCCGCGCTGCTATGGTTCATGGGCCTGTGGCTCGTATTCGTCTATTCGCCGATCGCTCACTGGGTCTGGTCATCGGACGGCTGGCTCGCGCAGCTCGGTGCCCTGGACTTCGCGGGCGGCACGGTCGTGCACCTGAACGCGGGCGTCGCAGGTCTTGTCACAGCCCTCGTGTTGGGTAAGCGCAAGGGCTACGGCAAGGAGGCGATGCCGCCGCACAATCTCGTACTCACCGTCATCGGCACGGCGCTCCTGTGGGTGGGCTGGTTTGGCTTCAATGCCGGCAGCGCGGTATCGGCCGGCGGGCGCGCGGGGATGGCCATGGCCACGACCCAGATCGCGACTGGCGCGGCCGCGCTCGCGTGGATGTTCGCGGAGTGGATGGCGCGCGGCAAGCCGAGCGTGCTCGGCATGGTGTCGGGTGCGGTCGCCGGGCTGGTGGCGATTACGCCGGCCTCGGGCTTCGTGGATCCGACCGGGGCGTTCATCATAGGCATCGCCGGCGGCGCAGTATGTTTCTGGACGGCCACCTACATGAAGAACTTCTTTGGGTACGACGACTCCCTGGATGCCTTCGGGGTTCACGCCATCGGCGGCGCGCTCGGCGCGATCCTGACCGGCGTGTTCGCGGTCAAGGCCATCGGCGGGACGGCCGGGGCCCTCGAGGGCAACGACTATCAGGTGGTTAAGCAGTTGATAGACGTCGGGTCGGTGCTGGTCTACGACGCGGTCGTCACCTACATCATCTTGAAGGTTGTCGATGTCATCGTGGGTCTGCGCGTCAGTGAAGAGGATGAGGTCGAGGGTCTCGATCTTAGCCAGCACGGCGAGCAGGTCTACGAGTAGGGTCTCCTCACCCCCAGGGTGTTACGGGCCTCTCGGGGCCCGTTTTTTTCGCGCCCGTTGGCTGCCGCTGTCTGCGTACTCACACGCGATGACGGCTATGTCTTATACTCTCCTGCCGATACCGGAATCCCGGATCAAGACTAAGGAGTTTTCATGCGATACCTGCGCGCCGCGATCTGCGCCGTCCTGTTGGCGGGCAGCCCATTGACCTCGTGCGTGGCCGATACGCTCGCTGCACCGCCCCCCGGGCCTGGCGCCGCGGGAGCGGTCCCGCCGCCCGGGAGCGGCCCGATCCTCAATGGCCCGGGGCAACCGGTCCGGCCGCGAATCCCGGTCCGCGTGCAGCTGCGGCAGCTGGCGCGCCAAGAGCACGTCCTCAAGCGCCGTATGTGGCGGTTACGGATGCGCCGCCGCCAATTTCTGGCCGAGGGTATGCCCTATCATGCCCATCGCGTTCATGAACGCATCATCGCACTTGGTTGGCGTCTGCGCCGCGTGCAGGCGACCGAACGGGCCCTTATGACCCATTAGCCGTCCATGTCCCCAAAGGAATAGTCCGCTGACCGGCGTACCGTGTTAGCATATGATAATAAACGCTTTGTGGTTCTCTGATCGAGACGCTATGAGGGGGTTGTCATGAAGCACGTGGTAAGGAGTTTGGCGGTGGTCGCGGCATTGGGCCTGCCGGGTCTGGCGGTGGCGAACGGGAGTCCGCAGGTCAAGGCGGCGATGACGAGCGCCGGCTGTTTTGCCTGCCATGCCGTGAGCCATAAAGTCATAGGGCCGGCGTATAGCTGGGTGGCTTATGTGTTCGCCCACAAGCCCGGGGCCAAGGTGACACTCGCCCACAAGATCATCACCGGTGGTGCGGGGCGTTGGAATCCCTGGACCGGCGGGATCCCGATGATTCCCCATCCGCAACTGACATTGGCGCAGGCCGAGCAGATGGCCTCCTGGGTGCTGGCGCAAAAGCCAGTGGCCCCGCCCAAGCCTTAGATAGCTGGGCTGAGCCGATTCGTGTCACCGGTCGCGGGCGCCTTCGGGCCCCGCACCGGCCCTCCCGCCGGCATCACCCGAGTTCCCGCCAGGCACGCACGCCCCCCGCGACCGAGTAGGCGCGTTCGTATCCCATTGAGCGCAGAAGCTGCGCGGCATGCAGGCTGCGTTTGCCGGAATTGCACAGACACAGCAGGACGTTACCCTTCTGGTAGTGATGCTTGTTGATGATCGACAGGAACAGGCGCGCGTCCTTCTCCGTCGGCAGGTCGCAGTCGAGGATCTCTTGTTCCTCGTCGGTCAGCTTATGGCCGAGGATCTTCTTTAAATCAAACAGCGGTACCGACTCGGCCTCGGGTATTTCTCCTTCGAGTTCGAGTTCCGTCGGCTGGCGCACATCGATCAGCGTGGCGATCTTCAAGCCAATGATCTCCTTGGCGGTCTCCGGCCGAATCTCCAGCGGGGGATCTTGTGTCGGTATCGCGGCAACCATAAAACGGGGCCCTCCCGAGGCTTAGGTTATCGCTAGTATAGCGCGCACCCCCCGTGAAAGCCTGCGCCTTCTCGGCCCGCATGGCCGTTGACGCACCATAAGGACGCACGCTGCCCCGTCCTCGACCACGCCGGTCCGCCACGACCCGCAGTTTTTCCCCAATTTGCATCAGGGAGGCGCCCTGTCCCTTGTGCACGAAACTTGCTTTAGCCCGGGGACGACATCCTTTCGGAGACCGAAATGGCGAAGATTTGGGATCACCTGCGTAGCGGCGACTGGCGGTCGCTCGTGGCGAGCTTTTTATATTTTGATACCGGGTTCACGGTGTGGCTGTTATTTGGACCCCTGGCCCCTTACATGGGGCCACGCCTGCACTTAGCCCCGGCCGCCATGGGATTCCTGGTGGCGGTGCCGGTACTAAGCGGCGCGTTGCTGCGGGTGCCGCTCGGGCACCTCTACCAGACGCTCAACGGACGCACGATCGCGCTCATGGGCATCATGCTCTCGGCGCTTACGCCCCTGTATTTGCTGTTCGCGCCGGTGGCCCCCACCTTGGGCGTCCTGCTGGTCCTGGGCGTGTTGCTCGGGGTGGGTGGGGCGAGTTTCGCGGTGGCCTTGCCCATGGCCGGCAGCGGCTATCCGCCCAAGGTGCAGGGCCTGGTGTTGGGGCTTGCCGCGGCCGGTAACATTGGCGCAGTCCTGGATGGTGTCCTGTTCCCGCCGCTTGCCCGCCATTATGGCTGGCAATCGGCCATGACCGCGGTACTGCCGCTTTTGGCGCTCGCCGCGCTCGCCTTGTGGGTGTGGGGCCATGACCGTGCGCCCAAGGCCGGCTCCGTCCCCCGGGCGCTCATGGGGTTTTGGGGAAGTCTCGTTTTTCTCGCGGTACTCGTCATGGTCGTTCACCAGGGATGGCTCGGTGTCAGCGGTCATCCCGCGGTGTTGTTGTTACCGGTTTTTGGCATGGCCTTCATGGTCACGCTTCTGCCGTCCGTGCAGCGCGCGGTGTTCCGTGAAGGCGATGCCTGGGCGTTCTTTCTCATCTACGCGATCACCTTCGGCGGCTTCGTGGGCATGTCGGCTTACGTCAGCGTCTTGCTGATCGCGCTCTACCATATCCCCAAGGTCACCGCCGGCCTGCTTATGGCCGGGCTTGCCTTTACCGGGGCCACGGTGCGCCCCCTGGGCGGCCTGCTGGCAGACCATGCTGGCGGCCCACGCGTTCTGCGTTACGCCCTTTCCGCTATCGCGCTCGTCGATCTCGTATTCGCGTTTTTCGTGCCGGCGCCCGCGGTCGGGATTGCCGCCCTGTTCGCGCTTTACCTTGGTTTTGGTGTCGGCAACGGCGCGACCTTTCAAATGGTCCCGCTGCGTTGGCCGGAGCGCCGTGGCCTCATGACCGGCCTCATAGGCGCCGCCGGCGGCATCGGCGGCTTCTATCTTCCGGTTGTCCTCGGCATCGTAAAACAGGCCACGGCGAGCTATCGCGGCGGCTTTGCGGTGTTCGCGGGTCTGGCCATGGCGGCGACACTGCTTGTCCAGGCCCGTGGCCGGCGCTGGGCGCTTTCGACCCAGGAAATCGACACCGGGACCCCACCGGTCCCCAAGGGGGCGGCCATCGAGAGCGACTGAAGGATCGGCTCGGGTTCATCCAAACCGCTTTACATAATGTCATAAGGGAGGAAGTTGCAGTATGCGGAATTCGCAGAGAATGGTGGTTGCGGCGCTGCTGGCCGCGACCGCAGGGGCGGCATCGGCCCACGGACTGGGGTATGCCTTGACGCACGGAACCATCGATCTGTCTTTGCGGCCTCGTTACGAGATCGTAAAACAACCGGGGAAGAAGGAGGCGCACGCCTTTACCCTGCGCACGCTGCTTGGTTATGAGACCGCAAGCTATGAGCACCTGCGTGTCTTGCTGCAGCTTATCAATGTCGCGAGCTTCGTGAACGACTACAACAGCCTCTTGAATCACAAGACCCAGTACCCGGTTATTCCAGACGCCGCCGCGACCAACGTGAATCAGGCCTATTTGAGCTACTCGGGGCTGCCGGCCACAACGGTGCGCGCCGGCCGCCAGATCATTGTGTTGAACAACGGACGGTTCGTGGGCAACGTCGATTTCCGCCAAAACATGCAGACCTTCGATGCCGTGAGCCTGGCGAACCACAGCCTCCGGCATCTCACCTTGTATGCGGCCTATAGCTGGCGCATCAAGGATATCCTGAACGCACTCATACCGGCGCGCGTGACCTTGTTGAACGCAAGTTACCTGTTCGCGCCCAAGAGTGTGGCATCGGTCTACAGCTACACCTACGAAAACCGCGCCCACACCGTCATCCCTGGGGCGGCGGGCTGTGATGTCCCCGGCGGGCCCGCCGTGTGCAATAGCGAGACCGCGGGTATCCGGGTCGCGGGCCAGGCACCTATCACCCCGGGCCTGCGCATCCTCTATGACGCCGATTATGCCCATCAGTCCCCGGCAGGGGGCGGCAGCGCACTCATCCACGCCAGCTATTATCATGCCGGCGGGGGTCTTGGCATCGGGCCGGCGTTCGTGCGTGTCGATGAGGAGGCCATGGGTAGCAATGGCGCCGGGACCTACGGATTTCAGACGCCGCTTGCCACCAAGCACCTGTTCAACGGCTGGGCCGAGGTGTTTCTCGTAACCCCGCCGACGGGCTTGCGCAGTTCCTATGTCACAGTCGGCGGAAAGCTACTGGGTACCCAGCTCATGGCCCGCTACTACCGGTTCCAGGCCTATCACACGAGTGAACGCTACGGCCATGAATGGGACCTGTCGGCGATATACCCCTTCCGTCCCGGACTCGTCGCCGGCGTGCAGTACGCGGACTATCGTGCTGACCACTATGCGGTGAATACGCGCGCGGCATGGGTGTTCGTGTCCTATCACTATTGAGGGACCTGCCATGATGATTCAGGTCGCGCCCGAGGCCGGGCGCCGGGAGACGCGCTCGGTGTGCCCCTATTGCGGCACCGGCTGCGGCGTGATCCTGGAGCACGACGACGCGCATGTGTTCGCGGTGCGCGGCGACCCGCACCATCCCGCCAACTTCGGGGCACTGTGCACGAAGGGGCGGGCACTGGCCGCGACCATAGACAAGGAACGTCTGACAAGCCCGCTGCGGCGCGCGCATCGCGGGGCCCCGCCTAAGCGCGTGTCCTGGGACGCGGCCCTCGGCGAGGCTGCGTCGCGCTTTGCGGCGGTGATCGCCGAGCATGGCCCGGAGGCTTGCGGCTTCTATGTTTCCGGACAGCTCAGTACCGAGGATTACTATGTCGTCAACAAGCTCGCCAAGGGCCTGATCGGCACCAACCACATCGATACCAATTCGCGGTTGTGCATGGCGTCGGCGGTGAGCGGTTATAAGGCGAGCCTCGGGCAGGACTCGGTGCCGGGTTGTTATGAGGACTTGGAGCACGCTGACGTGATCCTCGTCGCTGGTGCCAACCCGGCGTTTGCCCACCCTGTCCTGTTTCGTCGGATAGAGGCGGCGCGCGCCCGCAAGCCCGGACCGTTTCTCATCACCGTCGATCCCAGGCGCACGGCCACGGCCTCGGGCAGCGACCTGCACGTGGCGCTAAGCCCCGGGACCGATGTCGCATTCTTCCATGGGATCGTGCATATCCTCCTGCGTGACGGCCGTGTCGACCGGCATTTCATCCGCGAGCACACCGAGGGCTTCGAGGCCTTGCGCGATCTCGTCTACGACTATCCCCCGAGACGGGTGGCGGACCTCTGCGGTATCCCGGTGGAGGTCTTGGAGGAGGCCGCCGCCGTCTGGGGGAGGGCGCGCGCCGCGACCTCGCTCTGGTGCCAGGGCCTCAATCAATCGAGCCACGGCACCGACAAGAACCGCGCGCTTATCAACCTGCATCTAGTGACCGGCCAGATCGGGCGACCGGGGGCTGGACCTTTCAGCCTCACAGGCCAGCCCAATGCCATGGGTGGCCGCGAGGTGGGCGGTATGCCGCAACTCCTCCCGGGGCATCGGGAGATCGCCAACGATGCCCATCGTGCCGAGATCGCGGCGCTTTGGGGTATCCCGACGCTCAATCCGACGCCGGGACTCACGGCTGTTCCGCTCTTCTCGGCGCTTGCGAAAGGGCACATCAAGGCCTTGTGGATCGCCTGCACCAACCCGGTCGTGAGTCTCCCGGAGACGCGGCTGGTGGAGGCCGCGCTGCGCGCCGCGTCGTTCGTCGTGGTGCAGGAGGCCTTCCACCCGACCGAGACCGCCGCGTTTGCCGATCTGCTCTTGCCGGCGGCAAGCTTCGCCGAACGCGATGCCGTGGTGACCAATTCCGAGCGCCGCATCAGTCTCATGCGTCAGGCGGTTCACCCCCCGGGGGAGGCCTTGCCGGACTGGCAGATCTTTCGGGATTTCGCCCATGCCCTGGGATCGGCACTCGATGCCACGCCGGTGGCGCAGGTGGCGGGTGAGACCCACGCCCGGCGCGCGCGCCGGCTGTTTGCTTTCGCTACCCATCGTGACGTGTTCGACGAGTACAAGACGTGCACCGCGGGGCGCGATCTCGATATCACCGGACTCGATTGGTCACGACTCGAGGCTGGACCGCAGCAATGGCCCTACCCTCAAGGGGCGAGCGGCGGGCAGGCGCGTCTCTATACCGATCATGTCTTCGCCACCCCCAATGGCCGCGCACGACTCGCGGCCGTGAGCTTCCAGCCGGTGGCCGAATCGGTGTCCGCGACCTATCCCTGGCATCTCACTACCGGGCGTCTGCGCGATCAGTGGCACACCATGAGCCGCACGGGATTGAGCCCTGGACTCTTCGCGCACGCCCCCGAGGCCTTGTTGTCAGTGCATCCGCGCGATGCCGCAGGCCTTGGCATCTGCGACGGGGATCTCGTGACTGTGGAGAGTCGCCGCGGCGCGGCCACGGTGCGTGCCCGTACGCATGAGGAGGTCCCCCCGGGACCGTCTTTTTGCCCATGCATTTCGGCGCACGCTTCAGTGCTTGTGGCGCGGCGAATACGCTGACCGACGCCTCGGCGCGCGACCCGGTATCGAACCAGCCGGAGTTGAAACATGCGGCCGTGGCGGTGCGCAAGGCCGCGCTTCCCTGGCCGGGGCTGGTCATACGGCGCGTGGAGCCGGGGTTGTGGGAGGCGGCGCGCGCGCTCCTGCCGGAGCTGTCGTATGGGGCGCTTGCCCGCCATGATTCCCTGTTAGGCGAGGTCCTGGTCCTGCGCCTAGCCTTCGCCGAACGGCCTGGCGAGGATTGGGCGCGGCGCTTGGCCGCCCTGTTCGCGCTCCATGACGGCGAGGTGGTAGGTTATCAGGACAGTCGCGGCGTCAGTAAGCAGGCCCTGCTACGCAACGATCGCCTCTGCGGTGTCTGCCTCTTGGGGGACGACACCACCGGGGCCTGGCTTTTGGATCTCTTGCTCGCAGGGGCCGATGTCGGGGCATGGCGCCACCACCTCGTCGCCCCTGTGGTCCCGGCCGCCGCGGGGGCACCGCGCGGACGCCTGGTCTGTCAGTGCCGCGCGGTTTCCGAGGAAGACATCCGCCAATCGATCAAGGCCGGGGCGCTCACTGTCGCGGCCGTGGGCTTGCGCTGCGGGGCCGGCACTGAGTGCGGCTCGTGTCGCCCCGAGATCGCCGCTCTCCTTAGCGAGAAGCCCGTGTTATCCGCATAGCGCGTTGGCGTGTTCCGTTCCAAGACGGGGTACATCCCTGGCAAGGACCAGGGTCCGGTCCTTCCGGTTCGCGCCCCAAGACGAGAACGAAACCGCGCTTTGAACCACAAGCCTCGTTAGGGCCTGTTCTTCTCATTCTTGCCAGACGGAATCACATACTGAACGCCGGTGGCTCACCGTGGCGACACGGACGCCATATGCCAGACACGGCTCGTGGGCCCGGAGGTCGGCCCTTGAATTCCGCACTAGCGCCGTGGACTGGCCACTCGGTCTGCCGCGAGGCGCCAATGGGCTCCTCGCCGCGCGCCCGGAATTACCGAACCCAATAAACCCCGCGGCCGACGAATGCGAAACGCCTCCTGACTCGCAAATGCTAGACCGGAGCAAACACCACCCACCCCCTTGGAGGCAAATAGGAGGCGCATTATCAAAGCGTGCATGCCCGCTCCGAAATTAAGGTAGGAACCCCCTCGGCGGCAGGGTCGACACGGCGCCCTGAAATAAAGCCTAGCCATTCTCCTTCACGAGCACATGCTCTTGCGTAAAGAACGCGGCGGATTGAGAAAAGTCGATGAATTTCGCTTCATCATCGAGAAAGACGGAACGAGGCCTTTGTCCCTCCGCAGAGCTAATTGCGTCAACAAAATCCTCTTCCGACTCCCACCAGATTTCCGCGACCCCATCGTATTCCTGCGACATCCCGCGGGACCTTCGCACGTCTTCGTTAAGCGGTGTATCAATCGTATGGCTTTGCACATACCGCCTGGCTTTGTAAGCCGACGCAAACCTTTGGAAAAGTGGCCCGTGATGCGTGCGCCAATATTCCTGAAATTCCTTCCGCGACATTTCTGGACGCCGCCTAACGCACATCACCAATTTAATCATGGCCTATATAACTCCTTACCGTCATCCCCGTTGCCGGACATAACCACGATAGCAGGGGTTCCATAAACGAACAATTGTTCCAATTTCTCGTATACTCCCACCAAGTAGCCCTTTGCTAGGACATGGCCTGTCATGGCCTTTATCATGTCTCTGCGGCCTGGCGTCCGTGGAAATAATGACAGGCGCCTATCCAAAGCAAATACCTGGAAGTCATAGTGGTGCGGCCCATGCCCCGCTATGGGGCTCGGTCCCATGTAGGCCGGCCGACCCAATGTATTTCTCCCTATACTCAGGCCATGCCGCGACCCATTGTCCATGGTGGCAGGCACCGTAGGAATGTCGCCTTCCCGCAGGCGAGCACTGACCGTCACGTCTGCGATATAGTATGCGATGCCATGCACGAATGGCATGGGGAGAGGCGCGTCTTAGTCTTCGATAATGACTACCATGCTCTTTGCCCCAATAGGCAGGTTACGCCATTCCAGAGGCGGCGACAGGTTTGCGCCAAACTGGGTATATTTCTCTGGAATGCGGTCATTTTCGAGAAAGGCCGCGCTGGAAATAACCAGAGCGTCCGGCCCATTAATCAGGCGAGCATCATTTATCGCAAGACGCTTTGTCCCTGCGCGAACGTGCCGCAACAGCCTTCCCATCATGGCCGCATTTCCCGGTGTCATCCCATTCACGTACGCCGCTCAGTGTGCCGCAGCCTTGGAGTAAATATGGAGCACGATCACGCCAGAGACAATGAGCGCGATACCGATGAACGATGCCACATCAAGAGGCTGACGGTAAAGTACCCAACCCGCCAGGATAATCAAGGCAACACCGACACCGGACCAGATTGCGTAGGCCACGCCAAGCGGAATAGTGCGCAGGGCAAGCGAAAGAAAGTAGAGCGCTGACGCATATCCGACCGCCACAAGAAGCGATGGTGCCCAGCAAGTAAAGCCATTTGCCGCCTTGAGCGCCGAAGTGGCCACAACCTCAGACACGATTGCTATCGACAAATATAACCATGGCATATGTTGCGTCAACCTCTTCAGGTTCGGCGTCCTAGCGCATCGGCGGACAATATCTGATGTATCCTTAACGTCACGCTAAATGGCGCGCTGTGCTTTGAGACGTCGCGTTCGACAGTAATTTTAGGTTGCATTTATTGGAAGTCGCAGATGAATAAGCACCGTCCGATCTCCTTTCTTGTCTTGTCGTTCTTCCATCGCATAAGGCTGAAAGCGCAATTTATGGTAAAGCAGCAGGCCGGCAACGTTGTGATTGAAGCAAGACACCGTTACCTCGGAGGCCCGATGCCTTGAAATAGCGAGACCAATCATCTGGTCGATGAGGTAGCGGCCCACCCCGTGCCTGCGGGCCGCCAGGGAAACGATAACATTGCCAATGGAGCAACGACCGCCAAATTCCCAGTGATAGAAATTGGCAAAGGCTATGACTTCACCACCAAGCTCCACTACCGTTGAGTCCGAACGCTGCGCTACGGCATCCCGCAATTGCGAAGAGGACAATGGGAATTCCGCCTTTGGGAACATGAAAAAGAGCTCGTCTTCACTTTGCGCAAGACCGCAAACGATTGGAACGTCTTTGTCCTCAAGAGGGCGATGCGTCAGCAACATGCTTCAGGCGGCGTAATATGGGACTGGCAGGCCGCGAGGCTTTTCACGCAGGTCCTGTTCAGAGAATGGTTAAGAGAATGGTTATATGTCATGTATTCGCGCTAGGCATGTTGCGAGGGTGTCTTGCCGCACAGCAATCTGGTCTTTGTTTCCTGTGTTTGAGAGTGTCGCCGCCTCCTAGAGAGCATTTCAGTCATCGAGCGCCCCTGTTATATGGTGACGTATTTTGGGCGTCAAATAAACCCACGGGTTTCGGGCGAGTGTAACATGGACGATTTCCTGCAAAGAAATCGATCTTGGGCGCCGGCGCCAGCCGCGATCTCAAAACCTAAGGCCGGGAGACGTTCGCGAAAATGAAATATCTTTGCCTTAAGAACCCCAGGGAGGGGGCGAGCGCCAACAGGAGACTTGCCATCAATCAAGGCGACTCGCTGGGGGCGGGGCGCCTGGGCGATCAAGGGGCGTTGCCATAAATCGGGAACTATCATTATGTTGGCTGCGCCCGCAAGTTCTTTGACCGCTGGGACTTCCGGGCCATCCATGGCGCCTGCCTGCGGTCGTGACTGCCGCCAAGATGCTGAGCGCCATATGGCGCGACGCCTGGCCTATACGAAGCCCCGCCCACCCACGCGGTCGCCGAAGGCACCAATGGGATGAATGCAGCTCATCAAAGCTAAGGCCCTGGACTATCGCCGCTTCACCCAATATCGCATCGCCATTCTTTTCCAATGCGGGGGGCTTGATCTTGATCCTTTGGGGTGTGCGCCATGACTGTTCGTCCGCCTACCCGTACGAAAGCCGGAAGGGCCCTCTTTTTTCGGCGCGGTCGTTCGGCGGGGGTCATGGGGCGGACTTTGGGGTCGAGCGGTCTTTTGACCCCGCCGTTTATCGAGTCGGCTACCTAAACGGCACACGGCGAAATTGCGTTGTCGCCGGCCATGACGCCAGGGGCGAGCGCGCGGCCGCTAGCTATACCGGAGTTGAGACCGCCTTATGCCGCACGTGGCCTGAACTCAACGACGTCGATCCCTCGTCTGTCTCTGTGATGTTTGCGGGAAACCCCCGACCTGGCCCCATAAGCGTTTTTCCGAGCCCCGGCCCATCAACGGGACGCGCAGTCGGTCGTAGTCGGCTACGGCGGCATGGGTGGCTTTAGACGCATACAATCTCTACGGATGCGGGTTGAGTCCTCTCGGGTGGCTTGTCTCGACCAAGGCCCGAAAGAGTCCGGGCGGCTTGCCACATGAAGGACCGGCTTCTAGCCCGCAGGGCTTGCGTCGATCCCCGCTCATGGTGTCCTGGAGGAATCTTCGCGGCCGGGAAGGGGGAGGGTACCATCGAGTAGGCTTACGCCCCGTGGGTTCGCGGGCCGCATACCGAGGAGGATGATGTCTGTGCTAAGGCCGGCGACCATGGCGGCGTGCAAGTCCGCGGCCGCCATTGCCGCCATACGGGTCCCTGGAGGCGTGCCGCGCAAGGCCGGTCGCGTTCACCCCGTCAGGCCTTGTACGATGGGCTTACCCCCACCGATCACGCCGGCCCCGGCCTGAATACGGATGGGGCGGGTATGAAGCGTCGGGAGGTCAGATGAGTGGGGGCGTTTTGCCGGTAACGGGGGTTGTGCTTGCGGGCGGGGCCGGCCGGCGCATGGGTGGTCAGGATAAGGGGTTTGTGATGTGGAGGGGCGAACCGCTGATTCTCAATGCCCTGCGGCGCCTTGCGGGCCTGCCGCAGGTCCTTATCAGCGCCAACCGCTCGCTCGCACGGTACCGCGCCTTGGGCTACGAAGTGGTGGTCGATGAGCGCGACGATTATCAGGGTCCGCTCGCGGGCCTTCGCGCAGCCTTCCGCCAGGCATCCCATCCCTGGGTGCTGTCGGTGCCCGTGGATACCCCCTGTCTGCCCGCTGACCTCGTCGCGCGCCTATGGGACCGGCGTGTCCCCGGGGGGATTGTTGTAGCCCGGAGTTCCCGTGGCCCCGAGCCCCTCGTATGCCTTGCGGATGCCTCCCTAGGTGCGCGCCTGGAGTCTTATTGGGGGGGCGGTGGCCGACGCGTGCAGGGGTGGTTCATGGGGGCGCCAACGACATGGTTCGATCTCCGTGAGGCCGAGGCGATCAACTGTAATGAGCCGGCGGATTTGTGCTGAGGGACCGGCGCCGCGCGCCGGCTCTCGGAGTGTCCGGGGCGCGATGCGCTCCTCATGTTCGGCGTAGGGGGGATGGATACGTGGCGGGCCATGATCGCTCCTCGATTGTGGGGCAGGACTCCCGCGTTGCGCCGCGATATCGTCCAATGTTTCCTGCCTCGATGTCCGAAAGAAGGCCGCCACCAAGCCCGGTGTTGCCCTCCCTGGTCGCGCCTGCCCTCGAGCGATACACCCACGCGAATCCGGGCACGCTTTCACGGTGGGTCTCCGGAACATCGGCCCACGGCGTCAGGATGCGAGGCCCTCGAAGGGGAGGAAGGGTACGTCGTCACCCTCGGCCACCGTGCGCCCCGCGGCGATGTCGACGAGCCCGTCGGCCCAGACCGTCGAGGATAGGACCCCCGAGCTCTGGTGCGGGTAGGCCTCGGCCCATAGGGTCCCGTCGGCGCGCGTCGTAAGGCGTGCGCGCACGAACTCGCGGCGATTATCCGGTTTGGCGCGCCCAAACGCGGCCCGTACCGGGAATGCGCGCAAGGGTGTCGGCGCCTCGCCCATGAGGGCCTTCAGGAACGGCCCCACGAATAGCAGAAAGGTCACGAAGGCCGATACCGGGTTCCCGGGCAGTCCGAGGAAATGGGCCTCGCCAATATGCCCGAAGGCAAGCGGCTTGCCCGGTTTGATCGCCACCCGCCAGAGCGCGAGCGTGCCCTCGGCCTCAAGGGCGCCCTTGACGTGATCCTCCTCGCCCACCGAAACGCCGCCGGTCGTGACGATGACATCGGCAGTCTCGGCCGCCGCACGCAGCGCCTGGCGGGTCGTGGTGAGATCGTCGCCGAGCGGTCCCGCGCTTCGTGTCTCGCACCCGAGGCGCGCCAGTAGGGCGCGGAGCATCGGCCGGTTGCTGTCATAGATCTGGCCGTGGTTGAGTGGGCCTGAGCCGGCCGTGCGCAGCTCGTCGCCCGTGGACAGCACCACCACCCGTAGCCGCCGGCGCACGACGACCTCGGCAAACCCGCAGGAGGCGGCCAGGCCCACCGCCTGAGGGGTAAGTCGTTGGCCTCCCCGCAGGATCATATCGCCCGCGCGGATATCCTCGCCGGCCCGACGAATATTGGCGTGCGCCGTCCACTGTTCCGGGAGCACCAGGATGTCGCCGCGACGCTCGCAACGTTCCTGGATGACGACCGTATCGGCCCCGACCGGCACAGGCGCCCCGGTAAATATCCGGCATGCCGTGCCGGCCGACAGCTGTCCCAGCGGATCACCGGCCGCGACCCGCAGGCTTATGGGGAGTTCGCGACGATCGCGCGCATCCTCGGCACGAAAGGCATAACCATCCATCGCGCTGTTATCGAAGCCCGGTACCGTGATCGGCGCGCGCAGATCCTCGGCGAGCACCCGCGAGAGGGCCTCGTCCAGGGCGATCCGCTCGCCCCCGGCAACGGCGACCGCGGCCGCGTGCATCCGCGCCCACACCTCCTCCGCCGTCAAAAGCGGTGCCGACTCACCCTTCACGATGCCGATTCCTGGAAGCGCGGCAGGAGCTCGACGAAGTTGCAGGGCCTGTGGCGCCGATCGAGCTGCGGTTCCAGGATCTTGGTCCAGGCCGTGCGGCAGGCGCCGGTGGAGCCTGGCAGGCAGAAGATCACGGTGCCATTGGCGAGACCGGCAAGCGCGCGCGATTGCAGGGTGGATGTACCGATCTCGTCGTAGGAGACCGCCCGGAACAGTTCCCCGAAACCTTCGATGTCCTTGTCAAAGAGCGGCTTTATGGCCTCCGGCGTGCTGTCACGGCCGGTCAACCCCGTGCCGCCCGTCGAAATGACGACTTGGATCTTCGGGTCGGCGATCCAGCGCGAGACCACCGCGCGCAGGACGTAGCGATCGTCGCGTACGAGCGCCCGCTCACCCAATAGGTGGCCGGCGCCTGTGAGGTGCTCTATCAGCGCCTGTCCGGAGGTGTCGGTCTCCAGGGTACGGCTATCGGAAACGGTGAGGACAGCGATCGTAAGCGGTACAAAGTCGGTCATGGGCAGGGACGTCCAAAAGACAGAGTTGAGGCGCACTCCCACTACGGTGGGCAGGTCCGCGCCTCGTCAAGTTACACGCGCCCAATGGGCGGCGCAAGCCGACGCCAAGCCGGGTACATGGCCCTTTAGGGACTGACGTCGAGCAGGGCGCGCAGCGTCGGTGTGGCCGGGGCGCGGGCCAGTTCCGACCAGTCTCCGCGCTGCACCACGCGCCCCTCCTCCAAGGCGATGACCCGCGGGCAGAGTCCTTCCAGGATCAGCGGGTCATGATCCACTGCCAGCAAGGTAAAGCGCAGCCGTTCCTGCCACTCCTTCAGGATCGCGGCGAGCTCGCGCACCAGAGGGCGATCGAGGCCTGCGAAGGGCTCGTCTAGCAGCACGAGGCGGGGGCGCCGACAGAGCGTGCGCGCGAGCGCCACCCGTCGTGCCTGCCCCCCGAGAGGTGATGGGGCCGCGCGTGCCATAACGGCGTGAGATTTAGCCGTTCGCGGATCTCGTCGATCCACGCCCGTTCATGGGCGCGCGCCGCGGCATCCAGGGAAAACTGCACATTTTCGGCGACCGACAGGTGCGGGAACAAGGCCTCGCGCTGGCTCAGATAGCCGACCGAGCGCAGGTGCAGCGCAAGCGGCGGCGAAAACCAGGTCTGCGCGTCACAGCGGATATGCCCGGCATCCGGTGTCTCCAGGCCGGCGAGACAGGAGAGGACCGTGCTCTTGCCGCTGCCCGAGGGCCCAAACAGCGCCAGCCGTTCGCTATCCGCGACGAATTCCACGATCACGTCATAGGCGCGTCGCGCCTTGTGAATGCGACACTCAAGCATGACCGCGGCTCCGCGCCAGGATGCGTAGCGCCCAGGGCAGGGGCAACGCCGATAGCAGGAATATGAGCAGCAAGGGCAGGACCGCGGGCAGCCCGCTGTCTTGGAGGTCCACCCACAGTTGCACCGGTATGCCGTGCGGGTAGTAGGCCGTCACCATGATCGCCCCGAACTCGCCGAGGGCACGCACCCAGGCGAGGCTCACGGCCGCCGCCAGGCCGAGACGGGCGAGCGGCAAGGTAACGCGCCACAGGACCTCGCGGGGCCTCAAGCCGAGCAGGGCCGCGCTCCGTTCGAGTTCGCGCGGCACGGCCTCGAAGGCGGCGGCGGCGCCGAGCAGATAGTAGCCGAGGCTGGCATAGATCTGCGTGACGACAAAGGCCGCCGGATCGTTGCTGGTCGGGATCCCAAGGCGCAGCAGCAGGCCGCCCAAGGCTGTGCCTGGGCCGAAGGCGAGTGCCAGCAAAAGCCCCAGGGCGAGCGGCGGCATCAGGACCGACAGGAGCACCACGGCCTCGAAGGCGATACGCACGCCGCGCGTCGCCCCGCGCAGCGAAAAGGCAAGCGGGGTGCCGATCGCGACGACGATGATGAGCGCCACCCCCGTCAGGGCGAAGGATGTGGTAAGCGCCGACGAGGCGTCGGCGGCCGCCCACTGCCAGCGGCCGACAGGCGACGCGAGGCCCCACAGCGGGTACAGCAGGAACAGCGCCGTGACGGCGAGCGCAAGCGTGCGCGGCAGATCCTTGGGCACGCGCGGTTTAGGTCTCGACGGCGAGCGTCGGCACGTACATGGATTGGATGCCCACGCGCCCGGGACCTGTGAAGCGATTCCAGAAGAAGGAGGCGGCGCTCCCGAAAAGCCCGGAGCTCAGGCTTTGGGTGACGGTCTTTATGGCGACCGTCGGGTCTTTGTAGAGCCAGCCTCCGGGCTCGAGGTCAATCGATTCCTCGGCCCCCAGGGTCACCTCGAAGACATTACCGAAACCGTGCAGCCAGACGATGCCGGGCGCGGCCTCGGCCCGGAACTGGTCTACGATCAGGGTATTGCCCCCGAACACCCAGTTCATGATGCCCTTGATGCGCGTCACGGAGTAGGACACCTGGTCGGTGGCCGCCAGATACTGGTGCTCGCGTACATCGATGGCCTGGCCCGGCGCCAGATGGATGGGCACGATCTGGCCCGCGCCGTCGCGACTGAAGGCGATGGTTCCGGGACCCGTTGCCGAGGCGAGCAGGATGGGCATGCCGCTGATGGCCCGGCGCAAGAGTCCCTTGACGGCCTTGACTCCGATGCGTGTCGACGGGCTCTTCCAGAGAAGGATGTGGTGCTCGAAAAAGACCGGAGTGGCCGCGAGGACTACCTCCAGCACCGGGACGATGTCGCCTTCGATATGGTAAGTAACACCCGCGAAACTCTCGTCGCGGACGAGCGTTTTCTTCAAGACCGGCCCGGCCATACCCCGTCCTCCCAAGGATTCCCGCTGATCATAGGCCCACGCGTCTTTTTGGGAAAGGGACCGGGCGCGGCGGGCCGCCCAGGGTCATGACCCTGGGCGGTAGGGGTTATTATTTCACGAGGCCTTCGCTCTTTAGGGTCTTTTGCACCGCCGCGCGTGCCGCGATGCGCGCGCGGTATTCACCGAGGCGCGGCCAGGGGCTCGTGTCGATCTTCAAGTAGTCGGTCCAGCCGAGCACCGTGAAGAGGTAGGCATCGGGTGCCGTGAACTCCGCGCCCGCGAGGTAGGGGCGCTGCCCAAGGGTCTCAGAGATATAATCAAACCGGCGGCCGAGCAGCTTTAACTGCTGCTGCTTTACGACCTCCGGCGTCTCCGGCCGGAAGAACGGCGAGAACTGCTTGTGTAGCTCGGTTGAAATGAAAGACAGCCATTCCATCTGCCGGTAGCGTTCGAGGCTGCCGGGCTCCGCCATCAGGCGCCGTTCCTTGCGCTGATCGCTCAGGTACTGCAGCACTACCCCCACCTCCGTGAGCAGTGTGCCATCGTCGAGCGCGAGCGCGGGGACATAGCCTTTCGGGTTGATCTTTGTGTAATCCTCGCCGTGCTCGGTCTTGTGGCTCGCCAAGTCGACGCGCTCGAGGGTATGCGGCACGCCCGCCTCTTCGATCACGATATGCGCCGCGAGAGAGCAGGCGCCCGGGGCAAAATAGAGTTTCATTGCGGATATCCTCCAGTCCATGGTGAGCCGCTATTGTCCCGGATGTCGACGCGTGATTGCCATACCAGAACCGGCTCCAAAGTATGGAAACAGGCCGGTAGTGTGTGGTTTTGTGAAAGAAGGTGAACGCGAGGTGCCCGCTGCGGGTATTTTGCGGTAGGGTACGCGCTGGGGCTTGCGTTTGTCCGAGACCCCCGGGTAAGCTATTTAGCTTGCTAATAATAAGCCCATTAGCTGTGGCCACTCCGGCCCTTGCCGGAACGGGATACCTTGGAACACGCGGCTCTCGAAGGACTGATGGTTCATTATGATATCTGATCGGCGGCGTTGCCAGGGGGTCCCGGCCGGACCCGTCGTTGTCGTCTTGCTTGCGGCCTTGAGCGGATGCGCCATCGGGCCGCGCTACAAGGCCCCGGGTGCACCTCCGGTCAGCCGCTACACGCATAGGCCGGGGCCCACCACACTTACCGGAACCCATGGCCCCGCCGGCGCATCGCAACACTTCCATTACGGTGTATCACCGCGCGTACGTTGGTGGCGGGCATTCCGCTCACGGCCGCTCGATACCCTCATAGCCGCGGCGCTAAAGAATAACCGTACGCTGGCCGCGGATCGCGCGCGGCTTATGGAGGCACGCGCGGTGGTGGCCGCGGACGCCGGCATCTTCTATCCGCAGATCAATGCCAATCTCGGCGCATTGCGCGAGAAGGCGCCGAGCAGCGGCTCAACCGGCGGCCACTTTCCCGGCGTCTATTCGCTTTATACCGGTGGATTGTCGGTGAGTTATTACCCGGATGTCTTCGGGGCCAACCGGCTCGTTTATAATTCAGCCCACGCGCAGGCGCTATTCGCGCGCGACCAGCTGCTCGCCGCCCAGCTTTCCTTGATCGGCAATGTCGCGACGACCGCCGTGCAGGCGGCGAGCTACCGCGCGCAGATCCGTGCCACGCGCCGGATCATCGCGCGCGAGACCGAGCTGTTGTCACTGACCCAGCTACAGTATCGCACCGGCGCTGTGTCCTATCTCTCGGTGGTCAATCAGGAAAGCCAGCTGGCAACCAACAAGGCCGCCTTGCCCGCACTCTTGCAAAAACTGGCCCTGGCGCGCTATGAGTTGGCGACCCTTATCGGTCGCTTCCCGGCGCAGTGGCGGCCCATCCATCTGCGGCTGTCGAGCCTCCACTTGCCGCGAAACCTGCCCGTAAGCCTGCCATCGGTGCTGGCGCGCGAGCGCCCCGACATACGCGCCGCAACCGAACAGATGCGTTACGCCAACGCCGAGGTCGGCATTGCCGACGCCCAGTTCTACCCCATCGTGCAGATCACCGGCAGCATCGGCCAGGAGAGTCTCACGGTTGGACACTTCTTCAACGCCGCGAGCACCGTCTGGGGCCTTGGCGCCAACCTCCTGGCCCCGCTCTTTCACGGTGGTACGTTGCGCGCCCAGCGGCGCGAGGCCCTGGAGCTCTATGCCGGCGCGCGTGCCACATATGAGCAAACGGTGCTCGGCGCCTTTCAGCAGGTGGCCGGCAGCCTGCGCGCCCTGGAGCATGATGCCGAGGCCCTGCGCGCCGAAGGCGATGCCTACGCCGCCTCGCGCGAGGCCCTGCGGCTCGCGAAGAACAGCTATCGGGCCGGCGCCATCGACTCGCTATCGTTGCTGACGACCGAGGCCCTATATAGCCAAGCGCGCATCGCCTATGTACGTGCCGAGGCCCAACGCTATCTCGACACCGTGGCTTTGTATACCGCGCTCGGCGGCAGCCCGTTGGCGCCGCGGCCGAACAAAGCCACGCCCGGGCACCCCGCTACATCTGTCACGACGGCTACACCCCAAAGGAATGCTCCATGAAAAAACGCGTGGTTCTGGTCGCCCTTATCCTCGCATTGGTATTTGCGGGAATCTTCGGCTGGAAGGCGTTCGTCAATTACAAGATCCATGAGTTTATGGCCGCGCGCGGTATGCCAGTGGTGACGGTATCGACGGCACGCGTGGTGCGCGCGGCGTGGCGCGATCATATCCGCAGCGTGGGTAGTCTCACCGCTATCGAGGGTGTGACCGTGACCGCCCAGCTGCCCGGGGTTGTGACCGCCATAGACTTCCATTCGGGGGCCCCGGTACGCGCCGGCGCACTGCTCGTGCAGGTCAACGATCAGCCACAACTGGCGCAACTCGCCTTTGATCGGGCGCAGGCGCGCCTAGCGGCCGCCAATCTGCGGCGCACGCGCACGCTTTATAAGGAGAAGGCGGCGAGCCGCGCGCAGCTCGATAGCGCGATCGCGAGTTTCCATGGCGCCACCGCCCATGTCGCGGGCGATCTGGCGGCGATCCACGAGCTCGCCCTGCGCGCACCCTTTAGCGGCGTCCTCGGGGTCCGTCAGGTGAATCTGGGCCAGTATCTCGCGCCGGGCGCGCCGATCGTTGACCTCCAGTCCTATCGCACGCTCTATGCCAACTTCACGCTCCCGCAGGTCGAGGTCCCGAGGGTGCATGTCGGGCAGACGATCCAGTTGCGCGTGGACGCGTTTCCGCATCGCCACTTCATCGGACACGTGCATGCTATTGATGCGACCGTGAACCCCGTCACGCGCAACATCCTCGTGCAGGCGACCGTGCCCAATCCGGCGGCGGTATTGCGTCCTGGCATGTTCGGGCGCGTGCGTCTCCTGGGTCGGCATGTCCGCAAGGTCATGGTTGTCCCGGCCGAGGCGCTCACCTACAACACTTACGGCGATACGGTCTATGTGGTGCGGCATGGGACCATCAAGGGCCACCCCCATCTCATCGCCCGCCAACAGGTCGTGGCGGTAGGCCGCGAACGTCATGGACTCGTGGCCATAAAGAGCGGGCTCAAGGTGGGGCAGGTCGTGGTTACGGCCGGTCAGGTCAAGCTTCGCAACGGCATGCCGATTGCGATCAACAACACGGTGCAGCCTTAAGGGCGGTGGTATGACCTTTACCGATTTCTTTATCCGGCGGCCGGTCCTGGCCACGGCCTTGAGCCTCGTCATCTTCCTGCTCGGCGTGCGTGCCTATGTGGGGATGACGGTCCGTGAGTATCCGAAGATGACCAACACTACCGTGGTCATCCGCACCGTCTACCCCGGCGCAAGCCCGCAGACCGTTCAGGGGTTCCTGACTACGCCTCTGGAGCGCGTGATCGCCACCGCCCCGGGCATCGATTACATGACCTCCGTCAGCGCCGAGGGGGCCTCGACCATCACCGCCTACATGAAGTTGAACTACAGCCCCAATGCGGCGGTTGCCAATATTCAGTCGAAGATCCAGCAGGTGGTGAACAAGCTGCCGACCGGCAGTCAGCTTCCGGTCATCAACGTGACTGTCGGCGATACCACAGACCTCATGTATATCGCCTTTTACAGCCCTCACATGACCCAGCAGCAGATCACCGATTATCTGCTGCGCGTGGTACAGCCGAGTCTGGTCTCGGTGCCCGGTGTCAGTGAGGCGCAGATCGTGCCGGCCGGGACCGGATCGGGGAATACCTTTGCCATGCGCGTGTGGCTAAACCCGGTGAAGATGGCGGCGCTCCACATTCAGCCCGCACAGGTGGCGGCGGCGCTCGCTGCCAACGACTACATATCGGCGGTCGGACGCACGCGCAGTGCCACGATAGGGGAGGTTATAACCGCCACCACGAATCTATCGACCGTTCGTGGCTTCAAGAATCTCATCGTGGCCCGCAATGGCCCCACCCTGGTGCGATTGAAGGATGTCGCGCGTGTCACGCTCGGGGCCGAGACCTACACCTCGCAGGCGTTCTTCAACGGCACGACGGCGGCCTATATCGGCATCCAGCCCACGCCGTCGGCGAACTCGTTGACCGTAGCCCACGGCGTGCGCCGCGAACTCGCGCACCTGAAGGCGCAGTTTCCGCCGACCCTGCGGGCCAATATCCCCTACGATGCGAGCACTTATATAACCGCGTCCCTGCATGAGATCCTCACCACGATCGGCATCACGCTGGTGGTGGTGATCTTCGTCATCCTCCTGTTCCTGGGTTCGCTGCGCGCGGCCTTGATTCCGGCGATCGCGATCCCCTTGTCCATCATAGGCGGCGGCCTCTTGATGTGGATGATGCATTTCACCATCAATCTGTTGACCTTGCTGGCCATCGTGCTGGCCATAGGTCTGGTCGTGGACGATGCCATCGTCGTGGTCGAGAATATCCACCGTCACATCGAGGAGGGCAAAAGCCCGATAGACGCCGCGTTGCTCTCGGGGCGCGAGCTGCTCGCACCGATCGTCGTCATGTCGACTACGCTCGTGGCGGTATTCGCCCCCATAGGCTTCATGGGCGGTCTCACTGGAAGCCTTTTCTCGGAATTTGCCTTTACGCTGGTGGCGGCGGTGCTGGTGTCCATGCTCGTGGCCCTGACGCTCTCGCCGATGTTGAGTGCGCGGGTCCTGAAACAGAACCCCTCGCATGGCTGGGCGCGCCTGGTGGATGAGCGTTTCGAGGCCCTGCGAGCACGCTATATTCGCCTCTTGCACGCAAGCCTCGATTACCTGCCGGCCATTTACCTTTTTGCGGCGGTCATGCTGGCAAGCGTCTATTTCCTGTTCACATCGACCAAACAGGAACTCGCCCCCCAAGAGGATCAGGGCGTCATCTTCGTCGCCGGTATCGCGCCACCGACCGCCACGACTCGCTATCTGCGTACCTACGGGCTGCAGATCATCCATGACTTCGAGCAGTTCAAGGTCTACGACAAGAGTTTCATGATCACCGGTTTCTCCCCCACCGGGGCCGGGAGCAACCAGATGATGGCCGGTATGCATCTCGTGCCCTGGAGCAAGCGCTCCATCACTACGATGCAGCTCCAGCCCATCATCCAGAAGAAGGTCTCGCACATAGCGGGCCTGCAGCTTGCGGTGTTCCAGAGGCCGCCACTTCCCGGATCGGCGGGCGGCCCGCCCGTGCAGTTTGTTATCCAGGGGAATGCGGGTTATCGGAAGATCGACACGGTCGCCGACCGCCTGGTCGGCATTGCCCAGCGCAGCGGGCTATTTGCCTATGTTGCCAAGGATCTGCGCTATGATGACCCGCAGATCGTCATACATATCCGGCGCAGCATGGCGGCGGCCCTGGGCCTCAACATGCAGACCATCGCCGCCAACCTGCAGCCGCTCTTGAGCGGCAACTACATCAACCGCTTCGACTTGAAGGGCCGCAGTTACGAGGTGATTCCACAGGTCTCCGACCGCTTCCGCGCTAATGCCGGGCTTTTGAAGAGCTTCTATCTTCAGGCGGGCGGCCACATGATCCCGTTGTCGACTGTGGTATCGCTTACGACCAAGGTCGAGCCCCAGTATCTCCCGCAATTCGACCAGCTGAATTCCGCAACGATTCAGGCGGTGCCGATGCCCGGCGTGACCATGGGGCAGGCCTTGTCCTATCTGCGCGTCCAGGCGCACAGGATCTTCCCGCAGGGATTCACCATCAATTACGCGAGTGAGTCGCGGCAGTTCATGCACACGCGCAATGGTCTGCTGCTCACCTTTTTCCTGGCGATCCTGCTCATCTACCTGTTGCTCGCGGCCCAGTTCGAGAGCTTCCGCGATCCACTCATCGTCATGGTCACAGTCCCCATGTCGATCAGCGGCGCACTGATCTTTTTGAGCCTCGGACTCGGCACGATCAATATCTATACCGAGGTGGGTCTCATCACCCTGATCGGCTTGATCACAAAGCAAGGTATCCTGATCGTGCAGTTCGCCAATGAGGCGCAACGTCACGAGGGCCTCAGCAAGCGCGAGGCCGTGGAGAAGGCCTCGTCCATCCGTCTCCGGCCGATCCTCATGACCACCGCGGCCATGGTCGTGGGCGTGATCCCCTTGCTGCTCGCAACCGGTCCGGGCGCAGCTGCGCGCTTTGCCCTCGGTCTCGTGATCTTTACGGGACTTAGCCTTGGTTCATTGTTCTCGCTGTTCGTGGTCCCGGCGATGTACATGCTGCTCGGCAAGGACCATCGTCGCGACGATACGGACCATGGTGCTACGGGTGGGGGCGGGCAAGGCGCGCTGCCGCGCCCCGAGTAGCGAGCGGGGCGCGCACCCCGCGCCAGGGTCGGCGGAAGGCTTACGCCCGCCTGGGGCCGGGTTGATGAAAAACCGCGAAGGCCGCGCGTAAGCCGGCCGGTCTTTCCAGCAGGCCTACAGACCCAGCGCGCGCCACGTGGCCTTGTTGACGCGGCCGGTCATCTGTAGGCCCTGTGTCTTCTGGAACCTCTTCAGGGCGGCGTGGGTCGCCGTATCTATCTTGCCGTCGACTGCGGGTGGGCGTGCTCCGCGCGATTTAAAGACGCCTGGGTTGCTTTGACCCAAGGACTCCCGCCGGGCGCGGCGGCGCCGGTCATGGGCCCTTTCCCGGCAATGGGATGTTCGTGCATGGGGCCGTTCATGGCCCCCGTCGGGGGCGCCGCATGCGCGCCGTCGTGGGCAAAGGCAACGGTCGGCAGGGCCCCGGCAATGGCGATACCGAGCCGCGCGCGTGTCGCGAATGATGCGATGAAGTGGGGAGGCATGGACGGTTCTCTTTGAGGCCGCATGCTCTGAGAAACGCGGGACGCACCAAGGCCCCCGAGCGCATCTATCCGCGCATCGGGTAGCCGCTGTACCCCTGGGGGCGATTTAGAGTCCCAGGTCCTTCTCGGTCACCTTGTTGGGGCGGCCGGTCGGCTTGATGCCATGGGCCTTCTGGAATTTCTCCAGAGCGGTTCGTGTCTCTGGGCCCATCTTGCCGTCGACTGCGAGATGGGCGTGTTCCTTGCGATTAAGCGCCGCTTGTATGGACTTTACCCATGGGCTCCCGCCTGGTTTACCGGTGCTGCCGGTCATGGGGTTTGCGCCGGTGGTCTTGGGCGCGCCCATCCCCGCGTGTCCCATCATGGGATGACCGCTTGCCGCCCCCGCCTGTGACGACGACTGTGCCCCTCCAGCCTGTGCGAAGGCGACGGCTGGCAAGGCGCTGGCGAGCACGACGCCAAGGAGCGCGCGCTTGGTGAGTAATCGGATACGCAATCGAGACATGGTCCTTCTCCTGAGTTGAGTCCCCACGGAACACCGTTGACCAACGCGACCCGTGTGATGCGCAACGGGCGACGTCGCTGGCGGCTTGGGGGCCACGGGCTCCAAGGCTACGGGAACGGCGGCCCCCTGGTATCCCCCATAGGTCCTCCATGCCCCTTATCGCGCGTCGCCTGACGCGATCGCCCTTTCATGCGATAATTCGTGACTAGACTGTCGTCACAAAAACTATCGGGGGTGGACCATGCCAAAAAGGGATTCGCAGGAGGCGCCTGCATCGGCATCGTTCGTGGGCATGACCGAGCTTGCGGCGCGCGAACCTTTTCTCGGCGTGCTGCGTGAGCTCGCGGAGGCCTACCATGCCTTTTCCAATTACTCGGCGGCCCACGTCCGCGAATTGGGCCTCACCCCGGCGCAGTTCGATGTCATCGCCACGCTCGGTCGCACCGAAGGTCTTCCGTTGAGCGATGTGGCCCGCAAGACCTTGATCACCAAGGGAACCTTAACCGGGATCATCGATCGTCTCGAGGCCAAAGGACTGGTGTTTCGGAAGGTCCCGAGCGGGGATCGCCGCAGCTTTCATGCGGTCTTGACGAGCGCGGGCGAGGCCCTGTTTGCGCGTGTCTTCCCGATGCACATACAGCACCTAAAGCGTGTCTTTCTCGATATGAGCCCCGACGATCTCGACCGGACGCGCCGGGAATTACGCCGCCTGCGAGAGCGATTTCGCGAACCTTGAGCGGCGATAGTTTGGACATTGACAATACGTCTCCGTAGTAGTAGTTTGGATACAGACTATCTGTATAAGAATAGATAGGGCTTGTAGCGAGACCCGCCGGACGGTCGGCAAGGGCCGTAATCCGGGCCCGGTGGATTCACATCTCAACTTAAAGGAGAACAGTCATGCCCTCATCCCGAATATCCGCCCTGTGCCGCGCGGCCCTCGTCTCGGGTCTCGTCTCCGCTGGGCTCGTGCCGCTCGCGCATGCGGCGCGCTACCATCGTCTGACGGACAGCCCCAACGGGACCTACCGGGTCGACCCGAACCATTCCCTGGCGTGGTTTACCATAGGCCACGCCGGTGTTGCGGTGGTCGTGGGACGCTTCGACAAGATGTCCGGCACCTACACCTTCGATAGTGCCGCGCCATCGCGCGATACGGTGGCGATTCGCATCGCGGCGTCCAGCATCGATACCGATTTCCCGATGCGCGATCATGATCTGCGCGGCCCGGATTTCTTCAATGTCCGGGAGTTCCCGACCATCACCTTTGACAGTACGCGTTTCATGCCGCAGGGGGCGAGGGCGGGCCTTCTCTACGGGCGGCTCACCCTGCACGGCGTAACTCGTGCGGTGGTATTTCATGTCCGCGAGATCGGTGCCGGAGAGGTCGCGGCCCTACCCAAGCCTTGGGGTGGTTACCTCTCCGGTTACGAGGCCACGACCACCATTCGCCGTAGCGCGTTTGGCATGGCGGCTTACGCCGGCATGATCGCCAACCGCGTGCATCTGCACGTGAATATCGAGGGCGTGCGCACGGCGCGTTAAGGGGCGTAGGGCGGCCGGCCTGCCCGGCGCATTGGGGGACATTATATGTGGGCACTGATCCATTCATCGTTCGTGAAATCCCAGCTGCTGCGCGTCATTCTCGTGCCAGGGGTGGTGGCGGGGCTCACCGTCATGTCCTCCCGGTTTTTGGCCGCGGGCGCTCCTTGGCTTTGGCGCGGTCTCGCCGGGCTCTCGGTCCCGGCGGCCTTCCTCGCCAGCTATTTCGCGGTCTACCGCGACCTCACGTTTCCGCCCGCGACGGTATTGTCCTGGGTGCCGTGGTTTGTGGTGGCGCTGGCGGTTGCCACACCCCTGGCACGCCGGATCGGCGCCGCGTTCATGGTGATTGCCCTGCCGATCCTGGTGGCCGCCATCGCCACGGCGGTCCTGCTCTGGCCTATTCTCGGGCGCGACCCTCCCTTCGTGGCCGTGCCGCTTTGGGCGGCCGCAGCCGCGGTGTGGTCCACGCTCTGGGTCATCTCGGGCGTGCGCGATGTCGGTCGCTGGCCATTCGCCGCCGTGTCTCTCATCGCATCGGCCGGTCTTGCGGTGGTGGCGCCGCTCTCCGGGAGTATTCTGCTGGGCGAGCTCGCGGCTGCGCTGGCTGTGGCCCTTGTGGCCACCGTGATCCTGGCCGGCTTCAGCGGAACCCCGGGCCTATCCGACGCGGGGCGTGCCACCACCGCCTTCGTGCTGGGCGCCCTGGCACTGGATCTGCGTTTTTATGCGGGGGCAGGGGCCGGGATCATCGTGGCGTTCGTGGCGTCTCTCATCGTCGGGTTCGCCACGAGCGTCGCTATCCGCCGCTACCCATTCAAACAGCCTTGGCCGGTGCTTGCACCGGCCATTGCCGCGTCGATTCCCGTGGTGGTCGCGGTCGGTATCGCCTTCAGGGCCTCGCACATGGGGGGCGGCGGGTACTGAGTGGGGCGACGCGCGGTGCGGGCTTGGGCCTCACCGCGCGCATCGTGCCATGGCGCATCACGCCGGCTACCAGTGTCAGTCCCAGGCCAGTCCCCCGCCGGTTCGGTATTCCGTCACGCGCGTCTCGAAGAAGTTCTTCTCCTTCTTCAGGTCCAGCATCTCGCTCATCCACGGAAAGGGGTTGGGGGTCCCGGGATGGATCTCCGCCAGGTCCAGCTGGGCGCAGCGGCGATTGGCGATATAGATGACGTATTGATGCATCTGGTTGGCATTGAGCCCCAGTACCCCGCGCGGCATGGTATCGGTGGCATAGGCGCACTCGAGATCCACCGCGGTACGCATCAGGTCCCGGATTTCGGCCTGAAAGTCGCGACTCCATAGTTCGGGATTCTCGATCTTGATCTGGTTGGCGAGATCGATGCCGAAGTTGCAGTGCATGGATTCGTCGCGCAGGATGTACTGGTATTGCTCGGCGGCACCGACCATCTTGTTCTGGCGTCCGAGCGCCAGGATCTGCGCGAATCCGACATAAAAGAACAACCCCTCCATCATGGCCGCGAAGACGATGAGCGAGCGCAAAAGCGCCGCGTCGGTCTCGCGCGTCCCAGTCTGGAAGCCGGGTGCCGCCAGGACCTCAATGTGGGGGAGCAGGAAGGCGTCCTTGTCGCGGATCGACGGGATCTCACGATAGGCGTTGAAGACCTCACCCTCGTCAAGGCCCAGGGACTCGACGATATATTGATAGGAATGCGTGTGGATCGCCTCCTCGAAGGCCTGTCGAATCAGGTATTGGCGGCATTCCGGGGCACGGATCTGACGATAGGTTCCGAGAACGATATTGTTGGCCGCGAGCGAGTCCGCGGTTGTGAAGAACCCGAGGTTGCGCTTGACGATGCGCCGCTCGTCCTCGGACAGGCCATGGGGTCTCTTCCAGAGCGCGATGTCGCGCTCCATGCTGATCTCCTGCGGCATCCAATGATTGGCGCAGGCGTCGAGATACTTCTGCCAGGCCCAGGGGTAGCGATGGGGGCTCCCCGGTTCGGGCCGGGCCGGTGCGGTGAGGATGGTGTAGGGTGGCGCGCCTTGCGGGCCCAGAAGCGTGGTAACGGAAGGCATGCTCATCGCGTTCTTCGACTCCCGGTTCGTTATCTGACAGGAAGGCGCCCGCTTTCGGGGGGTGCGTCTGTGGTCCGCACACAAGGCACGAACCGACTCGGCGCGGCCTTCGACTAGAAAGTAAAACCGCTCGCGCGGCGTTGCGTGTTGCGATAGATCAAGAGGCCCTTGGGCCCCGCCGCTTGCCCGCCGTGTGAGCGCGTACCCCCCGCTCCCCCGTCTCTGGGAGGGTATCGCCGGCCGGTGCAATGCGCGCCCTTCCTTTCGCCTCGAGCCCTTGCCGGCGAGCATCCGCTAAACCCCGCTCGAGGACAAGTTTTTCGGTGTGCGAGCGGTCCATTAGGGGCTGGGCGCAGCCCCAAGCCGCTTTTATGGCGCCAAGGCCTGGGCTCACATAAAATTATACGCACTACTTCAGGGCGCGGACGGACGCGGCCCGTTGTGCGTCTCGTTGCATGGCCGGTATCGACAGGGGGATACGCTCGTGGGGCAGGATGTGCCGGATAAGGCCTTTCTCCGCATGGGCACGGCAGTCGACGGGGATAATCCGCGGATCCGTTGGGTCGCGGAGCAGATTACCCGGGAGGATCCCGTTGCCACCGCCGAGCGCGGCTTTACCTTCGTGCGTGACGAGATTCTGCACAGCGTCGATTTCTAGCGGGAGGAGATGCCCGTTTCGGCCTCCGCGGTCCTCGATGCCGGCAGCGGTCTCTGTCTGGCGAAGAGTCACCTTCTCGTCGCCTTGTGGCGGGCCTGCGGTCTTCCTGCCGGCTTTTGTTACCAGCGCCTTTTGTTCGACACAGACGGTGGCCTCTATGTGACGCATGGGCTGGCCGCAGTGTGGTTACCCGCGTTCGGCTGGTATCGCTGCGATGCCCGCGGCAACACTAAGGAAGGTATCGACTGTGCCTTTACGCCCGGCACGGAGAGCCTTGCCTATACCCCGACCCATGACGGCGAATATGACCCCCTTATATTTGGACATTTGGTCCAAGCCTTGGCCGGAGGTTGTGGCGGGTCTCAGCGGTCTTGCGAGCCTGTCCGACTATCTCGCTCAGCCGATCGACGCCGGCCCGCCCGAGGCTCCGGGCACGCGCGCGTCGGTAAGCGCGTCGCATGGCGCCGCGGTCCTCTCCAGGTCCTCTTCTGCCGGAGAGGGCGCCCCCGGCAAGGCGCGTCCTCAAGGGCCCGCCACGTCTTCCAAGACAGAACGATAGACCGGATGGCTTATGGCCCATTTAGGGCGGGGAGCAGTCACGAAGTATCCGTGACAGGGCGTTGAGTCGGGTATGATACGTCGTGCCTTACACCAAACCGGAAAAAAATCCCATAATCACGTAGCAAAACAGGAAATACGTCCCATAATAAGGCCGCGGACCCGGGAAAAAGTCCCAAACGGGGGGGTATTGTCATGTTGGTATTCCGGGATGAAACCAACCGCAAGATGCTCGAGAATCACGAAAAAGCGGGACGGCTGCGGCGACTCTCGAGCGGCATTTACTCGTCGGACCTGGAGACGGATCCGGCGGTCCAGATCCGTCAGAATGTGGTCCGGGTGTTAGCCTA
The DNA here is from genome assembly GCF_003333315.1 of Acidiferrobacter thiooxydans. Classification (GTDB taxonomy): domain Bacteria; phylum Pseudomonadota; class Gammaproteobacteria; order Acidiferrobacterales; family Acidiferrobacteraceae; genus Acidiferrobacter; species Acidiferrobacter thiooxydans. The sequence goes on along the minus strand of NZ_PSYR01000002.1, from coordinate 1,593,806 downwards.
TCTGCGTCCTGGTGCTGTGATTTCCCATCGCAGCGCGATCCTCCCTGATTTTGGGGCCTCCGAGGGCCTAGTCGTCGTCACGGACCCCGCCCTTTCCGAGAATTACATCCATAACCTGCCCGGCTTGGTGGTCGTTGCGACGCCCGGACCCGCTCCTTTGGCCAGCGATGTGCATCTGGGTGGCGTTTATGCTTCGTCCCCGTGACAGGCCGTTCTGAAAAACCTGGAACCGCGTCGAGTCATCCGGGCCATTGGCCGGTCAAAGCCGGCGGATCCCGCTGCCATCGCGGATTTTCTGGCGCGCAATTCCGCCACCCAAGCTATGGCAGACGGTTTTCTGCAAGGTGTGGCGCTTGTCGTTGCCGCCGCCGGGAAATGGACGCATGAACAGCGGTCTGTTAAACGTCTCATGCAAAAAAGCGTGCCGAGGCAGCGCGTCAGCCGCTCTTCCTGTCGCCTTTGATCGATCACCAACGGGTGGTGCTGTTCGAGGGTTTGGCACAGCAATTGCGCCGCGGCATTCATGGCAACGAAACCCTCTGGGGAGACGGATTGCCCAACTTTCCGGCGCGCCCTGTGATAGGGGACAATCGTTTTCTCAACCTTGCTTTCTATGAGTCGTATTTCAGCAATTATATCGAGGGAACCGAATTCACTCCCGAAGATGCCCACGATATCGCCTTGGATGAAAGGGTGGTGGCCGGGCAACCAAGGAGGGGCACGACATTCGGGCGCTCTATACGCTCTATGCCACGCCCGAGGTGTTTTTGCGAGAGGACCGCTCCCCTGATGAGTTTCTGGAGAACCTGAAATACTGGCATGCGCGGTTTGGTGAACATAAAGATAAGGGGTCTATTCGGCCTGGGCAGTTCAAAGACAAGGCAAATCGTGCGGGCTCTACTTGGTTCGCCGATCCTGTTCATGTTGAAGGGACGCTGCACGCGGCGTGGGAGATCGGGGACGCTCTGGAGGAGCCTTTTGACCGCGCCGTGTTTCGTGCGGTATCAACGGTCAGCATCCGTCCTTTTCTGGATGGCAATGGCCGGATCACGAGGCTTGCCGCCAGCAATATGCTCGGCCGATCGGGCAAAATCCGTCTGATGATCCCCACGGTTTTTCGTGAAGACTATATCCTGGCCCTGCGCGCGTTCTCGAACGGCGATCCCATACCGGTCATCCGGATGTTCAGGTAGGCCGCGGATATCACGTCGAGTATTCCATTCGCGCAAGCCTTCGTAAGCCTCACGGCCTGGTTGAAGGCGCGCAACGCCTTTGCATCGCCGAATCAGGCAAAATGGGAGCCTGAGAATCAAAGCGCCCCATTGTCGGCTCGGCCATCGCCAGATTAAACGAGCGGGGTGCCGACGGTCGTGATCGTCCGCTATTTACAGCAGTTTACGGACATAAGCCCTTACTCCCGCGCTCTTCGATATCAACCTTCAAATCCGTGCCCGCGCCATGGATGATTTCCTTCCGGAATTTAGGCCGCGAATGAAATGGCTCCATGGGGGCGCGAGTTAACATGCCGTGCGCGCGATGGCGTACCGGCGACGCCGATCGCCCGGCCCGAAGGAATATTGCTATAATGGCCGACATCATTGGCGAACTCGAGGCGCAAGGGCGCTGTTTGTTCGTAAACCCGTTACCGGCGATAGGATACACCATGGACACTCATGAGCCGCATAACGCCTTTCTGCGAATGGATGCCGTGGTCGATGGGGATAACCCGCGGGTCCGCTGGGTCGCCGAGCAACTCACCCGCGATGATCCCGTGGCGACCGCCGAGCGCTGCTTTACCTTCGTGCGCGACGAGATTCAGCATAGCGTGGATTTCGCGCGCGAGGGGATACCGATCTCGGCCTCTGCGGTTCTCGATACCGGCAGCGCCCTGTGTTTTGGGAAAAGCCATCTGTTGGTCGCGCTGTGGCGGGCTTGCGGTCTTCCCTCGGGCTTTTGCTACCAGCGCCTGCGGTTGGATGGCGCCGACTTCGATCGTCACGCAACGCACGGCTTGGCCGCAGTCTGGCTTCCCCGATTCGGCTGGTACCGTTGTGACGCCCGCGGCAATACCAAACCCGGCGTCGAATGCCTCTTCACGCCGGGCACGGAAAGCCTCGCCTTCACGCCGGTCCATGAGGGTGAGCGGGATTATCCGGATGTGTGGGCGCAACCCTGGCCGCAGGTGCTGGGTGATCTCTTGGGCCTGACTAAACTGTCGCAGTATCTCGCGCGGCCCATCGATGCCGCCCCACCCACAGCCGATCACCTGCGGGAGCGGACACGCGCGGCGTGATGCCTCAGGGTCTGAACGCCGGCCATCCACTGCCGTCGGGCCATGCCGCCTCCGCAATGCCGCCTCGACCCGCCGCGCCCGAGTCGGCGTATGCCGTGAAACGCGCGAGGCAAAACCCAAGGGAGTGGTGAGCGTACGCTTCGCACCTGTAGCGGCCTTTTGCCTGATATACGGACACCCCCTGCATGGCAAGATCGTCTCCGACTTTGGAATCCGGATTGGGCGGCTCCAATACATCCGGCTCCTGAATTGATAGCAGAAATGAGCCGAGTCCTTGGCGGTTGGAGGCCGGCGCCTGTGTCGAGACCCTGCGGCGCGGCGATGGTCGGCACGGATCAGGGGGCGCCATCTGCCCGCAAGTCTTCACAAGCCTCCTGAAAGGCCACACGATCACCGCATAATCCCTTTGAGGTCTATCCTATATGGGTTATGCCGCCACAAATGGCCAACAAGCCCATCGCGGCTTGCCATACACCCGGTCGCTGTGGGCCGCAGCTACTGCCTAAGGAGCACCCCATGATCTTTGAACCAATCCTTGCGCTGGTCTTTCTCGTTGCCATCCTGGTCTTTTGGTCTCTTAACATCATCTATGAATATCAGCGCGTCGTCGTTTTTACACTCGGGCACTTCTCGCAGATCAAGGGCCCGGGCCTTGTTATCGTCTTACCGCTCATCCAGCGTAAAGTGCGCGTCGACCTCCGCACTCAAGTGCACGATGTACCAGTCCAAGAGGCCATTTCCCGAGACAACGTCTCCATCAAGGTTGATGCGGTCCTGTACTTTCGTGTCGTTGACGCTGCTAAGGCGTTCATTAACGTCCAAGATTACTTCTCGGCCACCAGCAAGCTTGCGCAAACCACTCTCCGTTCTGTCATCGGTAAACACGAACTCGATCAAATGCTCGCCGAACGCAACAAGCTTAATGCCGATATCCAAGCAATACTCGAAACCCAGGTCGCCTCCTGGGGCATAGAGGTCATAAACGTGGAGGTACGCGATATCCTATTGACCGACAATATGATCAGGGCCATCGCCAAACAGGCCGAGGCCGAACGCGACCGTCGCGCCAAGGTTATCCATGCTGACGCCGAGTTCCAGGCAGCGCAGACCCTCACAAACGCCGCCAACATCCTGGCCTCTGCCGCAGGCGGCATGCAGCTTCGCTATCTACAAACCCTGAGCGAAATTGCCCGGGAAAACAATTCCACCGTCATATTTCCCATGCCCATCGACCTTGTCAAACCATTCCTGGAGATCATAGAGCACGCCGCCTCGACACCGGATAGCCGCCATGCCGCGGTCATAACTCCTCCCCCCGCTACCGCGTAGGCCCTGGCAGGGAAAGATCGGAAGGCATGGTCCCGCGCTCTTTTGATATCTCAGGGATTTCAGTCCCCATCCGGGGGTCATTTGCCGTTCTATTACATTTCGGCCGACCTCTCCTGAGACTTTGTCGAAAACCGCCTGGCACACAACACCAAGTTTAAAATGCGTACGCCGGCGAACTTTTATCGTATTCTGCTGACAGACTACTGCGTAGCGGGAGCATTCACGTGTCCCTGGCGATACGAGCGGATGTTGTGCCTAGTGGTTTCAGGTTGGGCGCACGCTGTCTCCACTGACACCAGACCCACCTACGGGAGCGCTACGGTTACGCCCAATATGCCTTTCCATCGAAGTAGCCAATTAAGGAGTACAGATCATGCATGAAGGCGCTGAGCACCATAAAAATGCCGCGAAACACCATACCGAGGCCGCAAAGCATCACACGGAAGCGGCCAAGCATCATGACGCCGGGCAGCACGAGAAGGCGGCTCACCATGCGCATCTGGCGTACGCGCACAGCGTTCACGCCGCCCATTATCGTGAGGAAGCGGCAAAACATTACGCTGCGCATAACAAATAAGCGAGCTGCGTGAGGTGTACTACCTCGTCTGCCCGTAATTGTTGACAACCATGGAAATCCGCGGCTTTCTGGCACAAAGACGCGGATTATGGGTTGGCGTACGGCATGGCGACGCCGGGCGAAGACTTGACACAAACGCTCGGCCAGATTTTGCATGGCATAGGCATCGTTGTTGCCGATGGCAGGCCGCCGATAGTAGTCCCGTGTGACATGCTTCAGGAGCGGGGCGAAGGTCCGGAGCCGTGGGACGTGATGGTCTCTGCGTGCAGGCGCAAGGTGTGAGGGAAGGGCTTCACATGTGTATGCCACGAGAGGATCGGCGCCCCTCGGCCTCATCGCAGCGGCTTACCGCGTCAAGGAGCGGATTGGCGTGGCCATCGTCTTAAGAGAGGTCATACGTATGCTTGGTTACACGAACAATTCGGCGTGGGTGCCGGTGCGCACAAACACAATCAAGCCATGCTTTCCGCCGTCATCGCACTTGTAGGCCAGTAAAAAATCACCACCGATATGGCATTCTCTATGTCCCTCCCAGTCACCACACAACGGGTGATCGAGCCACTCGGGACCAAGTGGGCCATCGTTGGCAATCAGCAGCAACATCGCTTCCTTGAGCCGGTTCATGTCGTACCGGCCCGACCGAGACAATCGCTCCCAATCCTTCAGGAAAGATTTTGTATAGTCCGCCGCACGTGGCAGCGGGGCGCGCTTACTGGCCGCTGTTTTTTTCAAGGTCATTAAAAAGCTCGGAAGCCGCGCCAAAGCGAGCGCGGCGCGTGCGCGCAATCTCGTCGGCCTCGTCCATCGCGGCACGGGTTTCTGCGTTCGGCACCTTAAGCGCGAATGGCATTTGCTTGTCGGCGACTACGCGCATCAAAAACACGCGCACGGCGTCAGAAACGGACAGACCCATCGCCGCCAATGTCTCCGTGGCCTGTGCTTTGATTTTCTCATCCACGCGGACATGGACCATTGCGGTAGTAGCCATACCAGCCCCCTTTCACGTTCGAGATACATTGTATCGCACATGGACACCACGCGCAATGGGGGAGGAGCCTCTTCTTATGCTCCCTACGTTTAAAGAATAGCGCGGGAATCCCCATCCCCTTTAGGGGATGGGGGTGAGAGCGCCTATTGGCCCTGGCACCCCTGTATGTATCGGCGGATCACCGCGGCGGACACGCTCCCAGCAGTACCTACGTCATAGGCTTGTGTCCATAGCGGCTCTTTTCCCCATTGTCGCTTGAGTTTGGGAAAGCGTGCTCGCAGATGGCGAGAAGTATATCCCTTGAGTAAACCGACAATAACGGCCGGAGACCATCGGGGCGGCGCGGAAACGAGGCAATGCCCATGGTCAACGTCCGTTTGAAGTGGTCCCCCGTTGACGGACCTCTAATGGATGGATTAAACCAACCACTTGGAGGTCACTATGGAACGTCAGGTTCGTGCTCAATATACCGCCGATTACAAGGCGCAGGCAGTGTCATTGGCAGAGAGCCTCGGAGCGGCAAAGGCTGCCCGCAAGCTCGGTATTTCGGTCAAGACGCTGGCTAATTGGATCCGCATTTCGCGTGATGGAGCAGGGTTCGCCAAGGACGGGAAGCGCCGTCCTGTGAGCGATGTGGAAGCTGAGAATGCACGGCTTCGAGCCGAGAATGCTCAGCTGCGCATGGAGCGCGATTTCATAAAAAAAGCCGCAGCGTACTTTGCGAAGGAGTCCAAGTGAAGTACGCCTATATCGCCTCGCAGCGGACTCACTACCCGATCGGGTTCATGTGCCGGGTACTTGAGGTATCGACGTCGGGATTCTTCGCCTGGCAGGCCCGAGAACGTGCGCCACAGAGCGACGCGGACGCTCCGTTGCGTGCAGCGATCATACAGGTCCACGAGGAAAGCCGGCGCCGCTATGGTCGCCGGCGCCTCACGCATGCCCTGCGCGCACAGGGCATGCGCATCAACCCCAAACGTGTGCATCGAGTGATGCGCGAGGAAGGCTTGCGAGGCGTGCGTAAAGGGCGCTTTGTGCCGCGCACGACCGACAGTGCCCATCAGCGCGCCATCGCCCCGAACGTCCTACAGAGGCGATTTAGCGTCGACACAGCCGTGCCGGCCTGGACAAGCGACATCACGTACGTTGCCACTCGTGAGGGCTGGCTGTACCTGGCGGTGATTATCGCCTTACAGACACGCCAGGTGCTCGGCTACAGCCTCTCGGATCGCATGCCCGATGAGCTGGTGCTCAATGCGCTGCGCAATGCCTGCCATCTCCAGACACCGCCATCCGGTACGGTGTTTCATTCCGACCGCGGCAGCCAGTACGCCAGCGATGATTTCCGCAACGCTCTCGGCGCACTTGGCATGGTGGCCAGCATGAGTCGCAAGGGAAATTGCTGGGACAATGCGGTCTCGGAGAGCTTCTTCGCAACACTGAAGACCGAAGAAGCGACCGAGCCGTATGCGACAAAACAGGACGCCCACAGAGCGATCGCGCAATACATCCACGGATTCTACAATCCTGTCCGCCTGCACTCATCACTCGGATACTTGTCGCCCAACGAGTATGCGCGCAGAATGCAACACCCAGATCAAGACCCGTCTATGAGGTCCGCTGCGTAGGGACCACTTCAGTTTCCAGAGCGAGTAAAGTAAAGCCATGTTGGGTGCAGCATTCCTCGATGAGCTTCTTGCAGGCTGCTTCCACTTCGCCTGTGGGAATCTTGCGCCGATCCTTCGGTATCCCTACGAAATTATAGGCGATTTGGTGGGGTGTCCACCGGGGTTTACCGGTTTGTAGAGCGCCATTTAGGCCGCTAGCTAGACTACCCCCCCATGGACCGTGTTCGTATAGTCTCACTCAAGGGCCTTCGCAAGCGGCCATCCGCCACGATACGCGAAGGCCAACGGGAGGCCGCGCGGGTGTGGATGGTATGTCGTGATATCCATCGGGAGGCCCGCCAACAACACGGCCCATGGCCGAATCGCGACGTCCCGCAAAAAGCGACCAAAGGCCGGTTTGCTCTGCACTCCCAGTCCGTGCAAATGGGTACGCACGCCTTTCTGGCGAACGGGGATACGGCCCAGAAGCTCCGAAACCAGGGGCGGACGGAGATCCGCTATCCTTACAAGGACAAGCACCTCTATCCGTTGATGTGGTCAGCCCAGGCCATGCACCGGGAAGAGAGACGCATGGTGTTGTCCATGGGGCGGGGACGTCCCTCCCTGATTGTGCCGAAACCGGCATGGCTTACCGAAAAACGGGCCTGCACAATCGTCTGGAACGGGGTGCACCAGGAATTGCATATCTGCATCGCTCACGATACCAAAGAAAGGCCATTGCTGGAGTCTACCTACAAGCACGCCACCGTGGATCTCGGTCAGATCCATCAGGCCGCCGTGGTGACCAATACCGGCGAGGCCCTGGCCGTCTCCGGACGCGGGATCCGCTCCCTGAAGCGCCTGCACAGCAAGCAGCTCGGTGCAATCCAGAAGAAGCGCTCCCGCTGCCAAAAGGGCTCCCGGCGCTGGCGCAAGCTCGGGCGGACCCGGGCAAAGCGCACCTTGCGATGTAAGCGCCAGGTGCGCGACCTACGCCACAAGGGCACCCGCCAGGTGGGGGATTTCTGCAAGGAGCGCGGCATCGAGGCCCTTTTTTGTCGGCAACCCGGACGGCGTGCGCCGCCACCGCTGCGGCCGTCCCCACAACCAGCGCCTGAGCCAGCGGGAGTACGGCCAAGGACATCGATGACCTGCAACAGAAGTCCGAACAAGACCGTATCATGCCTTGTGGGTCGCATGGCCCATGCGTCACCGGGGATGAGTGTGGTACATCCCGCCGGCATAGCCACCCGCAGGGCTAGGGTCCTGCATGCGGCCACCGTCACAAGCCCAAAGGGCGAAACTCGCGGTGCCAGGCCTGTGGCCTTGAAGGCCACCGGGATGTCGTCGGCGCGGTGAATAGGCACCCGCGGGCGTTTGGTCAAGTGGTGCCGTTTCCGAAGCGCATCACGTATCACCGTCCAGGACCTTTGCGGTCTTGGCGGTGTAGTCGCCTGGACATAGGCCTTCCGCAGGTCAATGGCGGACGCTGTCTGGCTGAATCGCGGAATCCAGCGCCGCAGGATGTTTGTGCGGGCTCCCTGGAGCATGCCCATGAACCGTGTCAGTCGGCAAGAAGCTTACCGGCGTTAGCGGGGTGAGAGTGTCACTCCCAGGACAGCGCCCCGCCGGTCTGATACTCTGTCACGCGCGTCTCGAAGAAATTCTTCTCCTTCTTCAGGTCGAGGACCTCGCTCATCCACGGGAAGGGATTGGTTGCACCCTCATACTGGACGGGCAGGCCGATCTGCTGGCAACGCCGATTGGCGATGAATTTGAGGTAATCGTCGAACATGGCGGCATTCAGACCGAGAACCCCCCGCGGCATGGTGTCGACCGCATAGCGGTACTCGAGTGCCACCGCCTGCTTTATGAGGTCGACCACTTCGTTCTGAAAGGCCTCGGTCCAGAGCGCTGGGTTTTCGATCTTGATCTGGTTGATGAGATCGATGCCGAAGTTCAAGTGCATGGATTCGTCGCGTAATATGTACTGGAACTGCTCGCTCGCACCCATCATCTTGTTGCGCCGGCCGAACGACAGCATCTGCACGAAGCCGACATAGAAGAAGATGCCCTCCATGATCACGTAGTAGCCGATCAGGTTGCGCAGGAAGCGCCGGTCATTCTCTTCGGTACCCGTCGAGAAGTTGGGATTCATGAGTTCGCGGGTGAACTGGAGCTCGAACACGTCCTTGTCCGATATACACGCCACTTCGCGGTACATATTGAAGATCTCGCCTTGATCGAGGCCGAGGCTTTCCACGATGTGCTGATAGGCGTGTGTGTGCAGCGCCTCCTCGAAGGCCTGTCGAAGCAGGTACTGCCGGCATTCCGGATTGGTAATGTGCCGATAGATCGCCAGCACGAGGTTGTTGGCCACGAGCGAGTCGGCGGTCACGAAGAAGCCGAGATTGCGCTTTATGATGGTGCGCTCGTCCGGGGTGAGCCCGTTGGGGTCCTTCCAGGTCGCGATGTCGCGCGACATATTCACCTCTTGCGGCATCCAGTGGTTCGCGCAGGCATCCAGGTACTTCTGCCACGCCCACTGATACTTGAAGGGCACGAGCTGATTGACATCGGCCTGGCAGTTGATGATGCGCTTGTCGTCGACCTGGACCCGTCCCGACCCGATCTTCAGGTCCTCGAGTCCGGTGACGCCCCCTTGAGGGGCATTGGCCGTGGCCGGTGTGCCGTCAAAATCCAGCATGTTTTCCTCCTGATTTATTGGCATGCCTCGCACTGTGGGTCATTGATAGCGCAGGCCTTGGGGGCTTCGGGCGCCGAACCGCGTACTGCGTTCAAGGCCCCATCGTTTAGCGTCGACTTCTCCACCGAGGTGGCGCCCAGAGTGCGCAGGTAATATGTGGTCTTCAGGCCCTTTTCCCACGCCAACATATACATGTCGGACAACTTCCGCCCCGACGGTTCCGCCATGTAGAGATTCAGGCTCTGTGCCTGATCGATCCACTTCTGGCGGCGCGACGCGGCCTCGATGAGCCAGCGCGGCTCGATCTCGAAGGCGGTGGCGTACAGGGCCTTGAGGTCGTCTGGCAGGCGGTCTATGCCGCGCACGCGCCCGTTGTAATACTTGAGGTCATTGACCATCACCGGGTCCCACAGGCCGCGCTCTTTCAGGTCGCGAACCAGATGTTCGTTTAGGACCGTGAACTCGCCGGACAAGTTCGACTTCACAAACAGGTTCTGGTAGGTCGGTTCTATGCTTTGCGCGACCCCGGCGATATTCGAGATCGTGGCGGTCGGCGCTATCGCCAGACAGTTCGAGTTGCGCATCCCATGCTGCGCTATCGCCTCGCGGACTGGCGTCCAGTCGAGCTCGACGCCCCGGTCCATGGACAGCGATCCGCCACGCGCCTCCTCCACGAAGGCGATGCTGTCTATGGGCAGGATCCCCTGACTCCACAGCGATCCCTCATAGCTCGGATAGGCGCCGCGCTCCTTGGCAAGCTCGGTGGAGGCGAGGATCGCATAGAAGCTGACCGCCTCCATGGAGCGGTCGGCGAAGGTCATTGCTGCGTCCGAGCCATATGGCAGGCGCAGTTTGTAGAGCGCGTCCTGAAAGCCCATGAGCCCGAGACCGACCGGCCGATGGCGCAGATTGGAGGCACGCGCCTGGGGCACCGAGTAATAGTTGATGTCGATGACGTTGTCGAGCATGCGCATGGCGGTACGCACCGTGCGCCCGAGTTTCGCCATATCCATGCCGCCCTCATTGCCGACGTGGGCTGCGAGGTTCACAGAGCCCAGGTTGCAGACCGCAATCTCCTGGTCGGAGGTATTGAGCGTGATCTCGGTGTTCTTCGTGATCAGGCCGTTGACGGTCCACGCATGGGTCGGCGAGTCCACCATGAGGCAGTATGCGTCCTCATTGGGGAGCGGCGTGAGCTTGGTGAACGTCGCATAGCCGCGCTGCTTGTCGCTCACGTGCGGGCTGTCGCCATGGTTCAACGGGAAGTCTTCCTCGCCCACCTGAAGTACGGACGCGGCTATCGCATGGCCTTCGCTGCTGCTTATGATCAGACGGAAGAGCGAATGCCGCCAGTAGGCCTTATCGATCTGCTGGATATGCGTCTCGACGCCGAGGTTGGCCCACACGATCTGCAGGCTTTCGATGAACGGCTGGTCGTAGGAGGCCAGGGTGAGATTCTTGATCATCCCGTTCCCGGCCTGATAGAGGCCGCGCAGGTAGGCTGTTACCGTCTCCTTGTCGCCCTTCCAGATGAGCTCCGGGATGCCGACGTGCGCATGATCGCGCTCGTCGTGGGTCTCGTGCCAGGACTCATGGGTCTCTCCGGTCTCGTGCGAGACCGCCACCATGCGCGCCTTGCCGATATAGGCAAAGCGCGTCGCCTCGAGTTCGGTCACCATGCGATGCCGGCCGTAGGCGCTGCTCGCGGTCATGAGCCCTATCACGAAGGCGATCTCGGGGTTGTGCATGGGCCCGAACAGTCCTTCGCGTTGCTGAACGAGCAGGCGGTCTCCGGGCTTCAAGTGCTGCGCCTCGACCCAGCCGCGGTCCTTCACCCATACCTTGTGGTCCGGTGTGACCTTGTGGCGGTAGCCCTCCGCGGTTTCTATACGGACGATCGGCGCATTGGGTCGCGGCCGCAACATCTCCGAGGCATCGTAGACCCCGTCAAGCCCGACGACCCGGTTCTTACCGCCCAGGGTATAAAGCTCGCCCACGGTCAGTAAACCGCGATCGGTCACCACCCGCTGGTCGGCGGTCATGCAGCATAGATTGGAGCTGTGGACCACCCCCCTGTGGCGCTGAGGGCTGCGCAGATTGCAGGGGTCCTTGAAGGTAAGCCACGGGTGGCCCGTCTCAAACAGCATCGACAGCATCTTGCGCCACAGATCGAGCGCCCGGACCTTCTTGAAGAGCTTCAGTTCGCCGCGCGCCGCGCGCTCCTCGTGGCGTTCATAAGCCGCCCGGAACGCCGCACCGTAGACATCGTGCAGGTCGGCGGTGTCCGACGGCGAAAACAGCGTCCATTCGGCGCCCGCGCGTACCCGCTCCATGAACAGGTCCGGTATCCAGTTCGCGGTGTTCATGTCGTGGGTGCGCCGCCTGTCATCGCCGGTGTTCTTGCGCAGCTCGAGGAATTCCTCGATGTCCAGATGCCAGGTCTCGAGATAGGCGCAGACCGCGCCCTTGCGTCGGCCACCCTGATTGACCGCCACGGCGGTATCGTTGGCGACCTTGAGGAACGGGATCACGCCCTGTGATTTGCCGTTGGTGCCCTTGATGCGCGCCCCCAAGGCCCGCACGCGCGACCAGTCATTACCCAGTCCGCCTGCGTATTTCGATAGCAACGCGTTATCCTTGATGGCGCTATAGATGCCATCCAGGTCGTCCGAGACCGTCGTGAGGTAGCACGACGACAACTGCGAACGCAGCGTGCCGGCATTGAACAGGGTTGGGGTCGACGACACGAAATCAAAGGTCGACAGGATCTCATAGAATTCGATGGCGCGCGTCTCCCGGTCCACCTCGTTCAAGGCAAGCCCCATGGCCACGCGCATCCAAAACGCCTGCGGTAGTTCAATACGTCGCTCTTCACGGTGCAGGAAGTAGCGGTCATACAGGGTCTGGAGACCGAGATACGTGAAATTCAGGTCACGATCGGCCTTCAGTGCCTGCCCGAGGCGCGTGCCGTCAAATTCGGTCAGCCGCGGGTCGATGAGTTCCGCCTCCACCCCTTCGCGGATGAAGGCCTGAAAGTATTCCGCGTATTCGCCGCGCATTTCGCCATGGGTCACTGACCGGCCGAGCACCTCGCGCCGCAATACATCGAGCAGCAGGCGCGCGGTCACATAGGTGTAGTTCGGTTCCGTCTCCACCAGCGCCCGGGCGCTCAGGATCGCCGACTGCATGACATCGCGTTCGTCGACTCCGTCGAACAGGTTGCGGAGCAGGGCCTGGAGTACAGCGTCGGCCGAGACCTCGCGCAGGCCGCTGCAGGCCTCATCGATTACCGCCTTGAGCCGGGCCCGGTCGAGCGGCACGCTGCGTCCATCGGCGGTACGGACGTGAATCTCGGGTTCCTGCGCCGTGGCCTGGGCGCTGGCGCGCGCCTGGGCGCGCTGTTCGCGGTAGAGGACGTAGCGCCGGGCGGTCTCGTGGTGACCGTTGCGCATGAGCGCAAGCTCGACCTGATCCTGGATGTCCTCGATGTGCACGGTGCCGCCGCCGGGGAGCCGGCGCGTCAGCGCGGCGATGACCTGGTCTGTGAGTCCCGCTACGATCTCGCGCACGCGCGTCGAGGCCGCCCCTGAGTTGCCCTCGGTCGCCAGAAAGGCCTTGGTGATGGCGATCGCGATTTTGGAGGGGTCAAACCGCGTGGCATGCCCGTTGCGGCGAATGACGCGTAGGCCGTTTTCGACGACCGCCGTGCCTGGGGAAGCCTGTGACGATTGCGCGTAATCCATGGGGCCAGGTCTCCTTGGGGAAAGCGAATACGAGGTCAGGAGTCTACTGCAAGCGAGCGGCCTTGATCAACATCAACAACAAGATGTTGGGAATAAATTTAGCCTAATGCACAAGACCTAGCACGCCGGTCCACTATCGCCCGGGGCTGGGCGGCAGCCGCCGGGCGATGAGCGGCGTCCTCGGCTTAGAGCGGGGTCTTGAACAAAAATTCCGGGCAGGCGAACGCCGCCTGATGGATGCCGGCGTTGTAGTAGCGGGTGGCGACAGCGCGTTCGTGGCAGGCCTGTTCGCGAAAGCCCGCGAGCGTCGCATCCTTGCGCGCCCTGGTCGCACCCCGGTCTTGCCCGCCGGTCCGCTATTGCCGCGACGTCGGGCGATGAGCAGCGTGCTTTAAGCCTAGAGCAGGGTCTTGAACAAAAATTCCGGGCAGGCGAACGCCGCCTGATGGATGCCGGCGTTGTAGTAGCGGGTGGCGAAGGCGCGTTCGTGGCAGGCCTGTTCGCGAAAGCCCGCGAGCGTCGCATCCTTGCGCGCCATGGTCGCGCTCCACCAGCCCGACGGGTAGGTGCATTGCGGGAAGTGGACGGTGGCGACGTCCAGAAAATTCGCGCCGCGCAAGGCCTCGTGCATGGCCTTGATCAGAGACGCATGAAAGAGTGGCGATTCGCTTTGGCCCACGATGATGCCGTCGGCCCTGAGCGCCCGATGGCAGTCGGCGTAGAAGGCCTGCCCGAAAAGCCCGGCGGCCGGGCCGATCGGATCCGTCGAATCGACGATAATGATGTCGTAGGATCCCGGCTCGGCGTCCGCGACCCAGCGAATACCGTCTTGAAAATGAAGATGCGCCCTCGGGTCGTCGTTGGCCGCGCATAGTTCCGGGAAGAACCGTTCCGCAACGCGTGTCACGCGCTCGTCTAGCTCCACCTGATCGACGTGTTCCACCTCGTCGTGCTTTAGAACCTCGCGCAAGGTTCCGCAGTCGCCGCCGCCTATGATGAGCACCCGGCGCGGTGCCTGATGGGTGAAAAGCGCGGGGTGCGACATCATCTCGTGATACACGAAGTTGTCGCGATCGGTCACCATGACCAGACCATCCAGGGTCATGAGTGTCCCGAAGGTCTCGGTCTCGTAGATCTCTATATGCTGATAGGGCGATCGCTCATCGTGCACCTTGTCCTTCACGCGCAGCGAGATCGCCGATCCCTGGTCTGCCCATTCCTCCGTGTACCAACCGGCCTTGTCCATCAGAGGTCCCACAACACCACGGCGGCAAACGCCGCGCCGATCTTCTCGACGCGATGATCGATGGCCATCGATTTCAGGGTCTTTACCTCCCAGCCGCGCTTGCGCATACCCTCTTCGGCCATGCGCCGCACTACCGACTCCGCATCCTCGCGGTGACCATGGGCATGGTATTCCATGATAAGCCCAGGCTTTGCGGGATCGGTCGGCCAGGCCGCCGCCACCGCTGCGCAGATCATGGAACCTGGGATATCGGATTCCATGGCGGCGTAGGCCACGGGCACGAGCGCGCCGGGCGGGAGCACGAGCTCCGTGATCGGCACCTCGCGGGTCCCGGGAGGGACGATGGACGACATCTTGACGAGATTCGTGTTGCCGATGCCGGCGGCCAGCAAGGCGCCGTCGAAGGCATTCAAGGGCGTATAGCCCTCACTCGAGCCCGTCACGAACGTGTGGGACGTAGGTGTCTTGATAATCATGGCAAACCCTATCTTCGGGGCGGATCAGCCGATCGCGAGCTTCATGGCCGGTTGTTTGTCCTCGGCCACCGACATCATGTCGATCTGCCCGCGGTGGACCTCCATGGTCGACACATGGCCGGCGACCAGGGCCTCGCGCAGGTGATTGAAGCCGGTCTCCGCGGAAACGGAGTCGCCGCAGGTGAACAGATCGACTGCCGCATAACCGTATTCGGGCCATGTGTGGATGGCCAGATGGCTTTCGGCGATGATGACCGCGCCTGAGACCCCGTGCGGGGAAAAGTGATGGAACGTCTCCGTGACGATAGTGGCGCCGGATTTCACGGCGGCCTCCAGCATGTGGTTCCGAATGTATGCGACGTCGTTCAGAAGCGCTTTGTCGCATCCATAAAACTCGGCCACAATCTGATGTCCAAGTGAGCGCATGGGCAAGCCCTCCAATTCTGTTACCGAGGAACCCCCAGACCTTCGTCTAAGGCAGTCCCGTTGAAGTAGCTCCCGTGCACACCCGGTCAGCGTTAGGCCTGAGAGCGATGGGATCGCTAACAGAGAATGGCGGCCGCCTTCGGTGCCGTGGAATCGGGCGAATCATAGGCATCTTTTTCCGCTAATGCAATTTGATTTTGCATCCGAGGGCAAAATTGCCAGTCCGCCTCCGTCATTCGGCCGGATTCGGGTCGCCGGGTGCGGGGTGTGCGCGGGCAAGGCCGCAGCCCGCGCCGCGGTCGTGGAGGGCAGGGTGTGGTCAGGCGGCGGGCAAAGGATCGCCGCTTTTGGCGAGTGCGATCTCGCGGGTGAGATGTTTCAGGGCGGGCGTGACCAGCGCGACGAAGTACGCCTCGCGCACGCGCCGCTGGGCGGGATGGTGCGCAAGGTAACCGTTTGCACCGCAATGCAGCAGGGCGCTGTGCGCGGCGTCCAGGGCCAGGCGTGCCCCACGCGCGCGGATCGCGAGGATTTCGTCGAAGCGCCCGGGCGCACCCCCGTCGAGCCCGTCGGCGGCCGCCAGGGTCTCGGCGCGCAAGGCGCGCAGCCGTTCGCGCAGGTCCTCCGGCTGGTGCTCGATAAAGGCATTGGCGGGTTGCGCCGCCGAGTGCGTCTCGTCGATGAGGGTGAGTGCCCCCTGGACCAGACCGAGCGCCATGCCCATCTGCGCCAATATGAGCCCCGCGCGCATGCGCGCGAAGTAATCGTCGAACCCCTCGTCTGGGGCGATCACCTCGCTGTCTGCGAGGAACACGTCGTCGAACCGGCAACTCATGGTCGATGTCCCTTCGAGCGCGCAGAACGGCCCGGCGCGGCGCAGCGTGAGGCCCGGCGCGCCGACGCGCGCAAGCGCCATCAAGGTCCCGCCAGAGGTTGCCGCGGCCACCGCGAACACCGCTCCGGTGGCCAGGTTCGACACCCACGGGAGGGTGCCGTGGATGCGGTAACCGCCGGGCACGGCGACGGCGCGTAACCGCAGGGGCTCGAGTTGCGATCGGGCCTTCAGGAGATTGGACAAACCGGTGCCGGCCGCCTGCTGCCCCGAGCAGAGCGCGGGCAGCAGGCGGCGTTTGAGCGGCGTGTTGCCGCTTTTTTGCAGATACCAGGCGCACGATGTCTGGCACCACACAAGAAAGCCCGTCGAGACGCAGTGCTCGGAGCACGCCTCCATGCCCGTGATCACCCCCTTCAGGCCCCCGGGGCGCCCTCCGTAGCCGTGATCGACGGCGTGTCCGAAGCCGTAGACCCGTCCGTAATCGCGCAGGAAGGTCTGCGGGTGGTAGCCCTCCTTATCGATCCTCGGTGCCAGACCGGGAAGCTGGTCTGCCACCAAGCGCCGCAGGCGCGCAAGATCTCCTTCGTCCCCCATGGCCATTGGGGCGTCGGTCCGTCTGGCATCCTCGTGCACATCGGTCATCGGACCCCCTTAGTCAGCGAGCGTGACGGCTACGGGCACCGGGTTACGCAGGGTATTGGCGACCGGTGACCACGCGTCGGCGTGGGCCACCAGGTCCTCTAGCGCCGCGCGCGAGGTGTCGGCCTCTAGCACGAAGGTGGCGCGTATCGCGGTGAAGCCGAGCGGCTTG
Organism: Acidiferrobacter thiooxydans; assembly: GCF_003333315.1. Taxonomy (GTDB): domain Bacteria; phylum Pseudomonadota; class Gammaproteobacteria; order Acidiferrobacterales; family Acidiferrobacteraceae; genus Acidiferrobacter; species Acidiferrobacter thiooxydans. The sequence continues at coordinate 1,576,768 of NZ_PSYR01000002.1, read as the reverse complement.
GGCGAAAGATCACCGACCCCCCAGACGGAGGTCACGTTGATGTCCCCCTCGAGCCGCACCTCGAGCCGGCGCAGGGTTATGCCACGGGCGACGGCATTGGCCTGTATCCCCACAGACAGACATGATCCCAGGGCCGCGAGCACCGCCTCCGACGGGTTGGGGGCGGTGTCGTCGCCGAGCAGGTGAGGGGGCTCGTCGATCACGTGTGGCGGGAGCGTGCGGATGTAGGTGAGGTTGCGAAACTTTCCCTCGCACACGGTGCGCGCCTTGAGAGTCACGACCGCCTCGGGGTTGGCCTTGCCGCGCGCCGCCAGGGCGGCCAGGGCCTCGCTATCCACCGGGGGCAGCGCGGCAGCACATGCGGCTTTTAGGGTTTCGGGCATAAACGGCTCCTTTCTATGGGGATGCGAACATTCGCACTGTGCGATGGGGCAATTCCCGTGCCAGCACGCAAACCCGCGCGCCGTGTCGTCTGCGAAGGATGGCGGGCGCGATGTGTCGCGCAAATTGTCAACAATCTGGCGGCACGTATTCGAGGCGTAGACGTTTCAACCGGTACGTGAACTGTCGAAGAGTCAAGCCCAGCAGACGCGCGGCCTGAGATTTGTTGCCGCGAGCGGCCTGCAGCGCATCACGGATGTGTGCGGCGTCGTATTCGGCGACGTGTCCATAGGCGCGTACGAGGCCCGCCGGTGCGGCGTCCGGCACGGCCGGCGTCATCTCCCCGGCCAGGGCCTGCTCGACCTCGCCGATCTCTATGAGATCGGTGTCGGCCAACAACACCAGACGTTCGACGACATTGCGCAGCTGGCGGATGTTGCCTGGCCAGTCGTAGCCCGCCAGTCTCCGCAACGCCGCCTGCGTGATGCGCATGGCGCGCCCGTGCGCGCGCGACAATTCGCGCATATGGAAGTCGACGAGCAGCGGGATATCGTCCGGGCGCTCGCGCAGCGCCGGCAGTCGGATGGGGACCACGTTCAGGCGATAGAAGAGATCCAGGCGGAACCGTCCGGCGCGCACCGACTCTTGCAGATCCTCGTTGGTAGCCGCCACTATGCGCGTGTTTACGGCAATGGCGCGCCGGCCGCCAAGCCTCTCGACGACGCGCTCCTGCAGGACGCGCAGCAGCTTCACCTGCAAGGGCAGCGGGATGTCGGCGACCTCGTCTAAGAACAGCGTGCCGCCGTGGGCCTGCTCGAAACGCCCGATGGAGGTGGCGTGGGCGCCCGTGAACGCCCCGCGTTCATGACCGAACAGCTCCGACTCGAATAGGTTTTCCGGTATCGCCCCGCAGTTTACGCGCACGAACGGTCCTTCGCGACGGCCGCTCATGTGATGCAGGGCACGGGCGAAGAGTTCTTTTCCGGTCCCGGATTCGCCCAGCATGAGCACCGAGGCGTCCGAGCGCGCCACGCGGTCGGTGCGGGCGAGCGCCGCGCGCAGCGGCTGTGAGGCCCCGATGATGCCGTGAATCGAAGGCGCCGTCGCGGGCGCGCCCGGGATCGCCGGTGCCTCGCTGATCCCGGCATCGCCACGCATCGCGCGCCCTGGGACCATCTCGCTTGTGTGGATGATCTGGCCGATGAAGGCCGCGGCGGTGTTCAGGATCTGCAGGTCGGCGGCCAGTGGTCGGCACCGCTCGCGCAGCCTATGCACCCCCAGCACGCCCACGATCCGGCCGCCCATGGAGATGGGCAGCGCGATAAAGGATACGGTGCCGGTCGGCAGACGGGCGCGCGGTACCGCACGCTGCAGGTAGTCGGGGTCGTCATTGATGTCCTGCACTATGATCGTGCGCCCACTCCCCAGCACCTTGCCGGTGACGCCCTCGCCGGAGGCGTAGATGCCGCGTGCGATTTCGTCGCGGCGCAGTCCGTAGGCATGTCGTATCACGCCGCGCCCATCGTCGTCGCGCAGGACGATGCGTCCGCGGTTCAGGCCCACGAGTTCCGACAGCAGATGGAGAATCTCGTAGAGGGCGATCCGCGCCTCCAGGCCCCGCCCGAGCAGGCCCGCCGCTTGGCGCACAAACAGCGCCTCCTGTTCGCGCAGGTCCTCACATCCCTTGTCGCTCGCCCGTCTATCCATGACCCGTTCTCCATCTTCTGGTATCCCTGGCGGCCATGCATAAAGCGTGCGCGATTTGGCAAAGAGTCGACAAAGTGTCGAACATTGGCCCGCCACATCCCATGCGTCCGGCGGTCTCGCTCACGCGTGGCCCGACGCCGCCCTGGCATGAGACTTGCTCTTTTCCGTCCTGTCCGACTCGAGGCGAGCGCCCCATGACATGTGACACAGGCCGACCGTATCCCGATCCTGATCCGCAAAGACCGCAGGGTCACGACGCGTGTCATAAGTCTCATATTGGTGCGCATGCGCCGCATGCGGGCGCCGATCCCGTGGCTGAGTCCGTGCTGCGGGCGCTTTATCCGCACAGCGGTATGCGTCGCGCGCTCTTGAAGAGTCTGGGGGCGCAGGGCCTACTCGCGGTGGTCGCAAGCCTCTTTCCCTACCGTGCCGCCGAGGCCATGCTTTGGGATCGGACCGCGCCCGAGCACAAGCATGTCCGCATCGCCTATCTCCCCATCATGTGCGCCACGCCGCTTATCATGGCCCATGCGCATGGCGGCTTTGCGCGCGAGGGTCTTGCCGTCACCCTCGAAAAGACTACCAGCTGGGCCATCGTCCGCGACCGCCTGGCTGCCGGTCGCCTGCAGGTCGCGCATCTGCTCGCGCCGATGCCGCTCACCATGTCCATGGGGGTGGGATCGCCGCGGGTGGGCGTGGATTGCGCGGCCCTGCAAAACATAAACGGCCAGGCCATAACTCTGCATCTGCGCCATAGGAACCGCCGCGATCCGCGGACGTGGAAGGGCATGCGCTTCGCGATCCCATTCGATTATTCCATACACAATCTCTTATTGCGGTATTACATAGCACACTATGGCCTCGATCCATCCCGCGATGTGACCTTACGCGTCATGCCGCCGCCCGATATGGTCGCCAATCTGCGCGCCGGCAATATCGATGGTTTTCTCGGTCCCGAGCCCTTCAATCAGCGCGCCGTGTATGATGGCTTCGGTTATATTCACACGCTTTCCCTGGACATCTGGGATGGTCACCCCTGTTGTTCCCTGTCGGTGCGAAGCGATCTGGTGCGCGAGGCGCCGGGGACCTTCGCGGCCGTGACACGCGCCTTGATAGCGGCCGCCGAGTTTGCCCATCCGGCCGCCAACCGCCCGGGGATGGTCGCGACACTCGCCTCGTCGCGATACTTGAATCAACCCGCCACGGTCGTAAACCAGGTTTTGACCGGGCGTTTCGCCGACGGCCTGGGCCATGTGCGCGATGTCCCCGACCGCATCGACTTCGCCCCCTATCCCTATCCGGCCATGGCGGTGTGGATCTTGAGCCAGTTGAAGCGCTGGGGTTATGTCCATCGTCACTTGCGCTACCAGGACATCGCGCGACAGGTGTACCTGGCCGCAGATGCCGCGCGTATGCTGCGCGCGCAAGGTTATGCGCAGCCCGCCTCCCAGGCCCCCGATTTCCGGATCATGGGTCGCACCTTCGATCCCGCGAGGCCGCGCGCCTATCTCGCCTCACTGGCCGATGGGAGGCGCTGATGGGGCCGCGCACGACGTGGCGTCCTGCGGCCGTGAGTCTCGCCCTCGCGACGATCCTGCTGTTTTTCTGGTATGTCGCGACTCTGCCGGCCCCCATCCATGCGCGGCCCGGCGCGTATGCCTCGCTTATGGCCCCGCGCGCCGAGGCCTCGGCCTTTCCGGGGCCCGGGCGCGTCTGGCGCGCGGCGCGCCATGTCTTTACGCACCCATTTCGGGATCGTGGCCCGAACCGCTCCGGCATCCTGCTCCAACTCGGGCTGTCGCTTGTCCGTGTGCTCTTGGGTTTTGTGTGCGCCGCCGCGGTGGCCTTGCCCTTGGGCTTTGTCATTGGCATGTCGCCCTTGTGGCGAGGCGCCCTGGCGCCCTTTATTCAGGTGCTGCGCCCCATCTCTCCGCTGGCGTGGATGCCGCTTGCGCTCTATACGGTCAAGGGTGCCGATGCCTCCGCGGTGTTCGTGATATTCATCTGTGCCCTGTGGCCGATGTTGCTGGCGACGAGCCACGCCGTATCGGCGGTGCCGTCCACCTGGATCGAGGTCGCGCGCAGTCTGGAGACGGGCCGCCTGCGTCTGGCCTTGTCGGTACTGCTTCCGGCGTGCGCGCCGGCCATCGTCAACGGCATGCGCGTCTCCATGGGTATCGCCTGGCTTGTCATCGTCGCCGCCGAGATGCTCGTCGGCGGACGCGGGATCGGCGCTTTCGTGTGGAATTCCTGGAACGATCTTTCCCTAAGCCGCGTGCTCGTCGCGATCTTTCTCATAGGCGTAGTGGGCATGGCGCTGGACGCGCTGTTTGCGCATCTCGCGCAGCGCGTCTCCTACGAGACATGAGTATGTCCGAGGCCTTTTTGAGGATCGAGGGGTTGCAAAAGACCCATGGCGCACCGAATGCCCGGCCCACGCCGGTGCTGGCGGGCATCGATCTGGCGGTGGCGCGCGGTCAGATCGCCTGTGTGCTTGGACCGTCGGGCTGTGGAAAATCGACGCTTTTGCGCCTCGTGGCTGGCCTCGAGTCGGCCGACGCCGGGGCTGTGTTCGTCGATGGCCGCGAGGTGCGCGGTCCCGGGCTCGACCGCGGACTCGTCTTTCAGGACCATGCGCTGTTTCCGTGGTTGAGCGTGCTCGACAACGTGCGCTTCGCGGTCAAGGCGCGCTGGCCTCGGTGGAGTCGCGAACGTGTGCGCGCACACTGCCTGCGCTACCTGGGGCTCGTCGATCTACTGCCAGTCCTGGACAGGCGTCCGGCGGAATTATCGGGAGGGATGCGTCAGCGGGTAGGCGTGGCGCGCGCGCTTTCCATAGAGCCCAAGGTCCTGTTGCTCGATGAACCCTTCGGTGCCCTGGATCCCCGTACGCGCGCGGGTCTGCAAGATGAGCTGCTCGATCTGTGCGCGACCTTGACGCAGACGGTGCTGGTCGTAACCCACGATGTCGACGAGGCGATCCTGCTCGGCGACATGATCCTGTTCATGCGCGGGGCGCCCGTGGGCGCGCGTGCCGAGATCATCCCAGTGGGGCTTGCTCGGGCGCGGCGCGCCGCGACCTTACATCGCGAGGTCGGCTACGCGGCGCTGCGCCATCGCCTGCTCGACATCCTTCTCGAACACCCGGCCGTTTACGGGTCCGCCCCCGAGTCTGGGTCGGCTCGCGGCGTGGCCGCGTCCGGCGTTGATGCCCCCAACCAGGAGACGAGTCATGACAAGATCGGACGTAACGGAACGTATCATCGAGGCCAAGCGCCAAAAGGGCCTCAGCTTCAAGGCCTTGGCGGAGAAGGTGGGACGCAGTGAGGTGTGGACCACGGCCGCCTTGCTGGGCCAGATGGGCATGGGTGAGGCCGAGGCTCGGGCCGCCGCGCAGGCCTTGGGCCTGGACGCCGAGGCCCAGACCCTGCTGCGCGAGAGCCCGACCAAGGGCTCGCTCGATCCGCTCGTGCCGGTGGATCCGCTCTTGTATCGGTTTTACGAGATCCTGCAGGTCTATGGCACCACTATCAAGGCCTTGATCCACGAAAAGTGCGGCGACGGCATCATGAGCGCCATCGATTTCGAGATGGCCATCGAGCGCGTTGCCGACCCCAAGGGTGATCGCATCAAGGTCACGATGAACGGGAAGTTTTTACCCTACCGCGTCTGGTAGACACAAGGAGGTTCCATGATGCCGATACTCGTAAGTCCCCGCGATCTCGCATCGCTGCCCGGGCCCCGGGTGATCATCGACACCCGCGACCCGGCCGCCTATGCCGCCGGCCATATCCCCGGGGCGGTGAACATTCGCGACATCTTCACCTATCTCGCCACCTCCGATCCCGCCGGACTCACCGATCTCGCGACCCGGTTTGCCGCCCTGTTCGGCGCGGCCGGCCTTTCCGGGGCCGAGACCGCCGTGATTTACGAGGATGCCATGAATACCGGCTATGGGCAGTCCTGCCGTGGTTATTTTCTGCTGCGCTCCCTCGGTTATGGTCGCGTCCATGTCCTGCATGGCGGCTATCGTGCATGGCTGCAGGCCAGTCTGCCAGTGAGCGTCGATGCGCCACCCGTAAAGCCGCAGGTCTTTCCCCTGCGGCCTGCCTTCGAGACGTTCATGGCGACCAAGGAAGAGGTGCTTGCCGCGCTCTCGCGCCCCGAGGTCGCGATCCTGGATGTCCGCGACCGGGATGAGTGGGAGGGCGCAAGCTCATCACCCTACGGCGTCGACTTTTGTCCACGCAAGGGGCGTCTCCCGGGTGCGGTGTGGATCGAATGGTATCGGCTCATGGAGGAGCGCGAAGGGGCGATCGCCTGGTTTCGTCCGGCGGCGGAGATCCGCGCGGCGTGCGCCGAGGTCGGGATCACGCCCGATTCCGAGGTGATTGTCTATTGCTTCAAGGGTGCGCGCGCCTCGAACGCGCTCGTGGCCTTGCATGAGGCGGGTATCGCGCGTGTCAGGGTCTATTTCGGCTCCTGGAACGAGTGGTCACGTGACGCGACCTTGCCGATCGTCCCCGGCATCGCCGCATCGCCGCCGTCGGCCGGCCTGGCGGTGACCGCTTAAGGCCCATCGGTCCTAGTTGCCGCGCGCCTCGCGTAGCAGGATCGGCTTCAGGTTGAGACGTGCCAGGATATGGCGGGCGTGCGCGATCGCGGTGCGTCGCAGGGGCCCGATACGGACGCGGTAAAAGGCCCCGCGCCCACTGATGCTGACCTTTTCGATATAGGATCCGAGGCCGCGCAGCGCGAGCTCGGCGCGTAACCGGCTGGCATCGGCGATATCGGGAAACGAGGCGGCCTGCAGGATGAAGCGTCCCTTGACGATGGACGCAGCGTGCGGCGCCGCGTTGTTCGTCGGGGGCGCCTGCGCGCCGGCCGCCACCCCTTGGGTGTGCCGAGTTAATGGCCGCGCGGTGGCATGCATCTCGGGGAGGATGGTGTAGAAGTCGAACTGGGTGGCGGCCGGCAGGCCCGGGGCCGGCCCCTTGGGTTTGGGGGCCGGCGGTGGCGTCAGCACGGTAATGGGCGCATGGACCGGCTTGGTCGCGACTGCCGGCCGCGCCGGCGGGGCCTTGCGGACGTGATGCGCAATCAGGAGCCCCACGAGAAGGCCCGTGATGAGCGCAACCCCCGCCGCCACCCACGGCCTGCCACCCCCGGACCGTGCCCCCGGGCGCCGGCGCCGGTCGGCCACCTACATGACCTCGGGGGCGCTGACCCCGAGCAGGCTAAGGCCGTTGGCAAGGATCTGACGGGCCGCCGCGATCAGCGCCAGGCGCGCGTCGCGCAGTGGCGGATCGACGCTCAGGAATGCCTGGGCGTTATAGTAGGCGTGCAGGTCACCCGCCAGGTCGCGGAGATAGTAGGCGATCTGATGGGGCTCGCGGGCCGCGGCGGCCTCATCTATGACATCGACAAAGCGCCCGAGGGTCCGTTGGAGCACATGCTCTTGCGGGGCATCGAGCAGGGTCAGGTCGGCGTGGGCGAGGTCTGGTGATGGCAGACCGCGCTCACCGAGCTGGCGGAATACGCTGCATATCCGCGCATGGGCGTACTGCACATAATAAACGGGATTGTCATTGGACTGTGACTTGGCGAGGTCCAGATCGAAGTCCATGTGCTGCTCGCTCTTGCGCAGCACATAGAAGAACCGCGCGGCGTCGTTGCCGACCTCGGCGCGTAGCTCCCTTAGCGTCACGAAATCCCCGCTCCGCGTGGACATCTGTGCGCGCTCGCCGCCCCGGTAGAGGATGGCGAATTGGACGAGCAGGACCTGCAGGCGGTCGGGGTCTTCCCCGAGGGCCGCAAGCGCCCCCTTCACGCGCGGCACATAGCCGTGGTGGTCGGCCCCCCAGATGTCGATGAGAGCGGTAAAGCCGCGCTCGCACTTTTCGAGGTGATAGGCGATATCGGATGCGAAGTAGGTGGCCACGCCGTTTTCTCGTACCACGACCCGGTCCTTCTCGTCGCCGTAGCGGGTGGCGCGAAACCACAGCGCCCCGTCTTTCTCATAGACCTCGCCGCTTGCCCGCAGGCGCGCCAATGCGCGCTCCACGGCCCCGCTTTCCACCAGGCCCCGCTCCGAATACCAGCGATCATAACGTACGCCGAATGCCGCCAGATCCTCCTTGATGTCGGCGAGCATCGCATCCAGGCCAAAGGCATGCACGATCCGGTATTGCGCACCGAGGGCCTCTTTCAGGCGCGCGATCCAGGCGTCCATGAGCGCGTCGGCGTCGAGGTCGGGGCGGGCGATCAGGATGTCTGCGATCGGGCGCTGCAGGCCATCGCCCAAGGCGCGCGCCAGGGCCCGCCCAATATCGGCCACATAGGCCCCGCGGTAGCCGCTCTGTGGAAAAACGATCTCCTCGCCGCCGGCCTCCATGTAGCGCAACCACACGCTCAGCGAGAGGATGTCCATCTGGCGGCCGGCGTCGTTCACGTAGTATTCGCGCTCCACCTCATGGCCGGCACATGCGAGCAGGCGGGCGAGCGAGTCTCCATAGGCCGCGCCCCGGCCGTGACCGACGTGCAGCGGCCCATTGGGGTTGGCCGACACGAATTCGATGAGGATCTTGCCGGGTCGTGCCGCAAGCCGCCCATAAGCCTCCTGCTCGCGCAGCACGGCACGTACGACCTCGTGGAATGCGGAGCGCGCCACGAACACGTTGAGAAAGCCGGGGCCTGCGATCTCGATGCGCTCGATAAGAGGCGACCCCCGAGGGCGCTCTTCAGTTCCTCGGCGAGCGCCCTCGGGGCGCGACCCGCGGCCTTGGCGGCGGCGAGCGCGAAGTTGGTCGCGAAGTCGCCGTGGCCGTCCTGGCGGGGGCGCGCGATCTCGGGGGCCGGCAGGCCTGCCGGCAGACGCCCCTGGGCGACGAGCGTCGTTACGGTGTCCTGGAAAAGGGCGGCGAGGGCGCGTTTCACGTCAAGATCCTGTGCAGAGAAGCCGCATCTTATAGAGGCGGGGCGCCGCCGCGCAAGGGCGGGCGCCCAGCGCACGGCCACGCCGTCTCCCGGTTACGATCCGAGCAGTTCTTCCAGTTCGCGAATGCCGGCTCGATGCATGGGTCGGCCGTCGATCGGCGAGACCGGGAGCTCGCGTATCGCCTCCAGGCTTAGGACATAAAGGGCAAACCCGGTCTCTCCGGCCACGAACCGGAATACCGGCACCAATGCCGTGCGCGCATCGTTATAGCGCAACCGTCGTTCTTCCATGACGTACGGGATCCCATGGCCGTCCAGAAACAGGCCCAGATCCTCCGGCGCGGGGGCGGCCAGATGCAGCTGGACCTCGGGAAAGCGCGTGATCGCGCCGCTTAGGACCTCGCCCACCAGTTTCGGGGAAAAGTCGCGCAACAGCGTCATCGCCTCCAGGGCATTGGCGCGCAACTCGCGCACCACCGCCCGCGAGTCCTTCTGAAAAAGTTCAAGATGTTGTTTCAGGGCGGCCTCGATCTCGGCATTGCCCGGCCAGTTCTTGTCTTCGGGAAGGTTCAGGCGATGGGCAGCCTTGCGTTTCGCGGTCTGGTAGTCGCGAACGCCATCCTCGGCCATGATGCGCGCGGCCTCGATCACGATCTTTTGTCGCACCGCCGCCTCGGCCGCGCGACCGCGCGGCCTGGTGGCGCGTGTATGGCGTCCCATGTCAAAAGAGTCCGCTGCTGCGAACGCTCTGCGCGGGCCCGGGCACACCCCGTTGCCCCCCCTTCTTGGGCACCGTTCCCTTTATGAAATACTCGCGCATCGCGGCCGGGTTCGTCTTGCTACAGGGCAGTCCAGTATGACGGTTGATGATGGCCGTTACGATACCGCGCGGCCTGGCAAACGGGGTATCCGGCCTCCCCGCCAATGCCGCACCCATGTATTGGACCCAAATCGGGAGCGCCGCGTGGGCCCCCACTTCATAATGGCCGAGGGATTTCGGGACCGGGAAGCCCACCCACACGGTGGTTTCGAGATAGGGGCTGAATCCCGAAAACCAGGCATTGCGTTCGTGGTTCGATGTCCCGGTCTTGCCGGCGATGTCGATGCGCTTTAGGGAAAGCGCCAGCTGTCCGGTCCCCGAGCGGATCACGCTTTGCATCATGCTGGTCATGATAAAGGCATTCTGCGGGCTGATCGCCTGGACCGCGAAGTGCGGCGTGCCGTGAATCGCGACACTGGCGCCCGGTGGCGGCGGCACGACCAGGGGCTTGGCGCGCCAGATGGTCTTGCCGCGCTCGTCTACGATCTTGCGGATGAAGTACGGGCGTACCCTGAAGCCGCCGTTCGCGAACACGGTATAACCGCGCGCCATCTCGAGCGGTGTGAGGGTCGCGCTTCCCAGCACGAGCGAGAGGCTGTGTGGGAGCGCGGAGGCCTTGAAGCCGAAGCGCTCCGCATAATGCACGGCATAGCGTATGCCCACGGCGCGCAGGACCCGGATCGAAACCAGGTTGATCGATTGCGCGAGGCCTACGCGCATGCGTGTCAGGCCGCGGAAGTGGTCCGAATAGTTGTGGGGCCGCCACAGTTCGCCGTGCGCGCCGCTCAAAGCGACGATCGGCGCGCCGCTGAACAGGCTCGCCGCCGTGTAGCCCTTGGCGATGGCCGCCGAATACACGAAGGGCTTGAAGCTCGACCCCGGCTGGCGGTAGGCCTGGGTGGCATTGTTGAAGTTGTCGTAATAGAAGTCGAAGCCGCCGACCAGGGCCGCAATCGAACCGTCGTGCGGCCGCAGCGACACGAGCGCGGCGTACGGACGGGGGATCTGAGACAGCGCCCATACGCCCGGACCGACATGGTGCACGTAGATGACATCGCCCACCTTCAGGATGTCACTCGCCTGCTGGGGTGCATACCCTTCGGCATTCACCGTGATGAACCGCGCCGCCCACGACAGCCCCTGCCACCCGATGTGCACGGTACGGCGGTCGAGGTCGTAGGCTGTTACCGAGTGATAGCCGACGGCGGTCACGATCGCCGGAACAAGCCCGCCGACCGTGGTGTAGTGGCGCAGGTCGCGGCGCAGGCGGTGCCGGGAGGTTGTGGCAGTCACCGGTACCACCGCGGTCGGGCCATAGTAGCCGTGACGAATGTTGTAGGCGAGTAGGCCGTCTTCGACGGCCTGATCGGCGGCCTCCTGCTCCCGGGCCCCAATCGTCGTATAGACCCGGTAACCACCGTCGTAGGTCTTCTTTTTCCCGAAATGCTTGATCATGTATTCGCGGACCATCTCCGCGACATAGGGGGCGTCCACATGATAGTGGATGGTGTGTGCGCGTGTCGCGATCGGTGCGGCGTCGGCTTGCGCGTACTGGGCCTTGGTGATGTCTCCCAGCGCCAGCATGCGCGTCAGCACATAGTGACGGCGGGCGCGGGCGTTATGCGGATGATCGATCGGGTTGTCGAGCGATGGGGCCTGCGGGAGGCCCGCGAGCATCGCGAGCTGTGCGAGATCAAGGGCCTTCAGGGGCTTACCATAATATACGTGCGCCGCCGCCTCGAACCCGTAGGCGTGATTGCCGAGAAAGATCTTGTTCAAATACAACGTGAGGATCTGGTTCTTGGTCAATTCCCGCGCGATCTTGAACGACAACAGGACCTCCTTGATCTTGCGCGTGAAGGTCTTGTGCGGGCTCAGGAAATAATTGCGTGCGACCTGCATCGTGATCGTGCTCGCGCCTTGCGCCTTGCGTCCGGTGACGATATCGACCCACGCGGCGCGGGCGATTCCGAGGAGATCGATCCCGGGGTTTGTATAAAAGGAGCGGTCCTCGGCCGCGAGCACCGCCTGGATAAGGGCGGGCGGGACCTGCTTGAGGGTCACCGGCATGCGCTCCTCGTTGCCAAATTCGGCAATCAATTGTCCGTGACGGGCCAAGACCTGCAGGGGGGCCTTCAGGTGTTTGCGCAGGATGTTGTGGACGGGAGGCAGTGTGGGTGCGAGCACGATCGCCGTCACGGTTGCTGCGAGGACCCCGGCTGCAAAGAGTCCGAAGAAAACGAGCAGCAACCGGAACCCGAGCCGGCGTTTCAGGGGCGCGCCAGACGTAGATGAAGGGGCCATAATCTCTCAAACCAGCAGGATGCGTTCCAGTATAAGGGTAAACGTGAGAAGGCCAAAGCATTGGCATACCGCCAATCCCTGATCTATAGTTCATGGCAGCTCATCTAAAGAGCGACGTACCGGGCATAAGTTCCGGAAAAAGGGAGGAAATTGCGTCTTTTCAACCGCAAAAAACCGCCGCTCGTCGGCCTGGACATCAGTACCTCGTCGGTTAAGGTCCTGGAGTTGAGCCGTAATCAGAGCCAGTATCGCGTGGAACGCTACGCCGTGGAGCCCATGCCGCAAAATGCGGTCATAGAGCGCGCGATTGCGGATATCGAGCAGGTGGGCGCGACCGTGGATCGCGCTATGAAGCGTTGCGGGACAAAATTAAAACGCGTTGCGGTGTCGGTCCCGGCGAGCCAGGCGATCTGCAAGACCACGCGTATGTCCGCGGCGCTCAGCGAGTCGGAGCTCCAGACGCAGATCGAGATGGAGGCCGAACACCACATCCCCTACCCGCTCAATGAGGTGAATGTCGATTTCCAGGTGACGGGGCCGACCGAGGACAACGCCGAGGAGGTGGAGGTCCTGATCGCCGCGTGCCGCAAGGAGGTGGTGGACGACTACCTCGCGGTCATCCAGACGCACGGTTACCAACCAGTCATCGTCGACCTCGAGACCTATGCGATGGAAAACGCCTATGGCCTCCTTGCGGAGCACATGGCGGGCGGCGGCATGGAAAAGACCGTCGCGGTCTACGACATCGGCGCGACGAGCATGACGCTGAATGTCATGCACAATAATCGCTCGGTCTATATCCGCTCGCATAGTTTCGGGGGGCGTCAGCTGACCGAGGAGATCCAGAGGCGCTACGGGCTCTCCTATGAGGAGGCGGGGCTCGCCAAGAAGCAGGGCGGGCTCCCCGAGAACTACCAGTCCGAGGTGCTGCGGCCATTCCTCGAGGCCTTGTGCCAGGAGGTCATGCGCTCCCTGCAGTTCTTCTACTCCTCGAGCCCTTTCAACAAGGTCGATCTCATGTTGCTCGCGGGTGGCTGCGCGCAGATCCCGGCTGTCGAAAAGCTGCTGGCGGCACGTGTGGGTGTGCCGGTGGCGATCGCCAATCCATTCGCCGGCATGACGCTCGCGCCACGCATCAAGCCGCAGGTCTTCGCCAACGAGACCCCGTCCCTGATGGTCAGTTGTGGGCTCGCGCTGCGGAGCTTTGATCCATGATGCGGCTCAATCTTCTGCCGTGGCGTGAACAGCGCCGCAAGGAGCTCGACAAGCGGCTCATTCGCGACGCGGCGCTGGCCTGGACCGGCGTTCTGGTCGTGCTGTTCTATATCCATATGCAGCTTGGCGATGTGGTGGCCCATCAGCAGGCGCGCAATGCCTATCTGCAGCAGCAGATGACGCTCATGGCGGCCAAGATCCATAAGATTGCCTTGATCAAGAAGAAGCGCGCGGCGTTACTGGCGCGCATGCATGTCATTCAGAAGCTGCAGATGGACCGCATGATGATCGTGCATAGCTTCAACAGCTTGGCGCGCGATGTCCCTCCCGGCGTGTATCTCACGTCTCTTGCGCAGAAGGCCGAGTCGTTCACGATCTCCGGCGTCGCCCAGTCCAACGAGCGTGTGTCGCAGTTCATGCGCAATCTGGCCACCTCGCCGTGGTTTACGAACCCGGTCCTGGATGTCATCACCGTGAAAAGGAGTGGCACTGGGCATTTGAGTTTCTTTACGTTGACTGCGCAGGGCAAGGGCATGGCGCCCGTCAAGAAGCCCGTGGCGGGGAGGGCATAGCCGTGGATTGGCGGCAGACGATCGAGGATCTGAAGGGCGTCGACCTCAACAATCTGGCGGCATCCCCGTATTCCGTCAAGGTCGTGGGCGTTGGTGTGTCGTGCGTATTGCTGCTGCTCGCCGGCTACTGGTTTTTCATAAGCGGGCAGATCCACACCTATGATGGCCTAAGGACCCAGGAGGTTGCGCTCAAGCAGCAGTTCCTGCAACAGAAGATGGAGGCCGCGCAACTGCCCGCCTACGAGCAGCAGATGAAGAAGATGAAGGTCATGTTCGGGGGGCTGTTGCAGGAGCTCCCGAACACGACCCATATGCCGGAGTTCGTGACCGAGGTCACGCAGGCGGGCAAGAGCAGCGGTCTGCAATTCGCGTTGTTCAAGCCCGAAAAAGAGGTACCCAAGGATTTCTATGCCGAGCTCCCGATAGCGCTTACGGTCGCCGGGACCTATGAGCAGCTCGGCCATTTTGTGGGCGACATTGCCGCGTTGCCGCGCATCGTGACGCTCGGTGACGTCAAGGTCACGGCCAAGCAGGGGGACTTTCTGTCGATGTCCGTGACCGCCAGGACCTATCGTTATCTCAAGCACCGGTATACGAAGAAATGAGGATGCGTCTATCGTTCATGGCCGTGGCCTGCGCGCTGCTTGCCGGATGCTCCGGGGGGGGAGGCATGGCACGCCTCCAGCAGTTCGTCGCCACCGCCGATGCCGGATACCGTCCCCCGGTCAAGCCGGTCCCGAAGATCCCGGCCCCGCACATCGTGGCGTTTAAGATGCATCACCACATCGATCCGTTCGAGCCGTTTGCCATGCGCCTGCCGGGTCGCGGCCCCAATCCCGATCGCCACCTCCCCAAGGGCCCGCTGCAGCGTTTCCCCTTGGACGCCCTCACGATGGTCGGGACCTTGTCCGCCGGCCCCAAGCTGTGGGCCCTGGTCAGGACCCCTGACCATTCGACCCACCGCGTGCAGGTCGGCAGTTACATGGGCGAACACTACGGCAAGGTTGTGCGCATCACCGCCCATAAGATTCACCTCGTGGAAACCGTCGCCGGCCCGACGGGCTGGGTAAAGCAGCCCGTCACCTTGGTTATCAAGTAAAGGGAACCCACCATGATCAGACTTAAGCTCGCCGCCATCGCCTTCGCGCTCTCCGCGTTCGCCATGGCTGGGGCCGCCACCCTCACCGGGCTTTCCTGGACCACTGCGGCCGGCAAGCCGGCCCTGCGGCTTACGATCAGCGGCCATCGCCGCGGGCGACTCGAGGTCAGGCGCCACGGACGGCTTTTGCGCGTCCACCTGCGCCGTACCACGCTTGGGCCCCATGTCCGGGATCTCTCCGGATCGGGCACGGTCAAGGGGGTCTATCCATACCTCGCCGACCACGGTCACGGGGTGGATGTCGATGTGTTGCTGACGAAGCGCGGACGGATGCATCTGACGCGCACCTCCTACGGCTACGAGGCGGTGCTGACCGGGGTCACAGGCGTGGTGCCCGCAAACACCCCGGTGACCCAGTCGGTTGCGGCACGCCCCGCGGCCCAGCCGGCGGTGAAGGCCCAGCCGGCGGTGGTCAACGCGGCCGCCAATGGCCCGAACGTCCTGCAAAAATTGAGCTATTTTGCGTTTCCGGGGGACAGGATCGAGCTCCATCTGGTGACCACGAAGCGTCCCGAGGCACCCTCGGCCTTCGTGCTGACCAAGCCCGCCATGGTGGTGCTCGACGTCCCCCATACCGTCATCAAGCCTTCGCTTGGCGAATTGCAGGTGGGCGCCGGCGATGTCCGCAATGTGGCCGCGGTCGAGGCCAACGGCATGACCCGCATCGTGATCCGTCTGGTGAGTCCCGCCGCCTACCGGGCCTACGTGAGACCGCACGCCATAGACGTCATCGTCGCGAGCCCCAACACCCATATCGCGCAGGCCGCCATCCCCAAACCCAAGACCCCGGTCCTGCCGCCCGGACCGAATCATCGCCCGCGCTATCGGCTGCGCGCGATCACATTCCATCGTGGCCGTGACGGGGCCGGTAAGGTGCAGATCAAGCTGTCGAGTTCGAACGTGGCGGTGAGCGTCCATAACCGCGGCCATCGCATCATCCTCACCTTCCACGACACGGCGGTCCCCAAGGCCGAACAGCGCAAGCTCATCGTGACCGACTTCGCCACCCCCATCAATACCATCCGCACGTTCCAGGATGGGCGTTCGGCGCGCATGATCCTGCACACCTACGGCCATTACACGCAAATGGGCTATCAGGCCCAGCGCGGCTTCTTGATGCGCGTGACACCGGTCTCCCGGCATGCCTACCGGGTCCTCGAGCGTAAGAAGAACAAATACGCGAGCCGCAAGATCTCGCTCGATTTTCAGCACATCGGCGTACGCGCCGCCTTGCAGGTACTCGCCAACTTCAGCGGCCTGAATTTCGTGACGAGCAGCGCCGTCCACGGGACCCTTACGCTGGAGCTGCACGACGTCCCCTGGAAGCAGGCCCTGCATCTCATCCTGCGGACCAAGAACCTCGGCATGGAGCGGCGCGGCAATATCATCCTGGTGGCGCCGGCCGCGCAGATGGCTGCGGAGCGTGAGGCGCGCCTCAAGGCGCGCGCTGAGGCCCGCAAGCTCGAGCCCTTGGAGACGGTCTTGATCCGCATGAATTACGCCAAGGCCTCGGATATCGCCGCGCTCCTCAAGTCCACGCGCACGGTTGGTGCGCAGACGAGCAATATGCCGTTTAGCTCGGTGACCTACAGCAAGCAGACCACGGAATCGACCTCGCTGCTGTCCAAGCGCGGTCAGGTGACCGTGGACAAGCGCACGAATTCCCTGATCATCCAGGATACCCCGCAGCGTGTCCGCGCCATACGCCGGTTGATCGCGAAGCTCGACCGCCCGGTGCGTCAGGTGTTGATCGAGGCGCGACTGGTGGAGGCCAACGACGGCTTCAACAAGAGCCTCGGGGCGCAGCTCGGTCTCAATTATTCCTACAGCACACCGTCGACCTCGATCTCGAGCTGTCCGGCGGCACAGTGCGCCGGGTCCGGCCAGTCGACCGCCCCGGGCCTGCCCTCCAGCACCGCGGGCACGTTGTCGAATACGAGCATAGGGGCGTTTAACGTCAATCTGCCCTCGGTGGGCGTCGGCAGCTCCCTACCGGCGACCTTTGCATTGACCGTCGCCAAGATCGCCAGCAACAATCTTTTAAATCTCGAGCTCTCGGCCTTGCAGGCGGAAAACAAGGGCAAGATCATATCGAGCCCGCGCCTGATCACCGCCAATGACCGCAAGGCCGACATCAAACAGGGCGAGGAGCAGTTCTTTAATCTCGGTTTCGGCCAGAGCATGCTCCAGCAGGCGGTCCTGGGTCTGTCAGTGACCCCCCGGATCACGCCCGACAACCGTATCATCATGACCGTGAAGATCACCGACAACAGCTTTGCGAATGCGGTTGCGGGGACCCTAGACGAGAAGAGCCTGAAGACCCAGGTACTGGTCAACAATGGCCAGACGGTCGTGATCGGCGGCATTTATCAAAACAGCCGTCTGCGCACGGTGACCAAGGTACCGTTCCTGGGGAACCTGCCGCTGCTGGGCTCCCTGTTCCGCAATACCCTGGTCAACAACACGCGTTCGGAGCTGCTCATTTTCCTGACGCCGCGCATCCTCGCGCCGTCCTTGTCTCTGCAATCCGGTTGATTTATGGCCCTCATGCTGGCATAACGCCCGCATGAGGGTAGGGGACGAGCGGATATTTCTGGTGGGCCCCATGGGGGCCGGGAAGTCGACCATCGGGCGTTGCCTGGCCGAGCGTCTGGGGCGGGAGTTTTGCGACTGCGATCAGGAGATCGAACGGCGGACCGGGGCCAGCGTCTCGCTGATCTTTGCCGTCGAGGGCGAGGCCGGGTTCCGCCGCTGGGAGGCGTTGGTGTTGGAGGATCTCGTGTGCCGGCCGAATCTCGTCTTGGCCACCGGCGGTGGTGCGATCCTGGCCCCGGGCAACCGCGCGCTTCTGAAGGCGCATGGTAAAACCGTCTACCTGCACGCCGATTGGCAGACCCTGTGGGAGCGCGTGCGTCGCGACCGGCATCGACCGCTTTTGCATACCGAGGACCCGCAGGCGCGGATGGCAGCGCTCATGCGCGAGCGCGATCCGTTGTATCGCGAGGTCGCTGATCTCATCGTGGATACCGACCGGCGGGCGCCGCATGTCGCCGCGCGGCTCATCGTGTGCGGCCTAAAGAGGGTAAGCGGTGTCGACGCTGAGGCTTGATCTTCCAGGCGGGGGCTATCCCATTCATATCGGTTCCGGTGTGCTCGGGTCCGCGGATCTGCTGCGGGCACCGGTCTCGGGGGATCGCGTGGCGATCGTCACCAACGAGGTCGTAGCCCCCCTGTATCTCGCGCGATTGACCGAGGCGCTCGCACCCTTCGATCCGGCGGTTGTGATCCTGCCTGACGGGGAGACGCAAAAGGCCCTGGGCACGATCGATCGCGTCGTGGGTGCGTTCCTTGAGGCGCGCTGTGATCGGGCCACCACGATCTTTGCCTTAGGGGGCGGGGTGGTCGGCGATATCGCAGGCTTTGCCGCCGCCGTCTATCAGCGCGGCGTACCGTTCGTGCAGGTCCCGACCACCCTGTTGTCGCAGGTGGATTCCTCGGTAGGGGGCAAGACCGGCGTGAACCATGCGCTCGGCAAAAACATGATCGGCTGCTTTTATCAACCCAAGGCCGTGATCATCGACACCGCCACCTTGGCGACGCTCCCCGATCGCGAGTTGTCGGCGGGACTGGCCGAGGTCATCAAATACGGGGCCATAGGAAACCGCACCTTCCTTGAGTGGCTCGAGCAGAACATGGAGGCGCTCCTGCGCCGCGATCCGGGCGCCTTGGCCTATGCCATCGAGACCTCGTGCCGGGACAAGGCGCGCGTGGTCATGGCCGACGAGCGCGAGGCCGGGGTCCGGGCCCTGTTGAATTTCGGTCACACCTTCGGTCACGCCATCGAGGGGGCCATGGGCTACGGGCGCTGGCTGCACGGTGAGGCGGTCGCGGCCGGCATGCTGATGGCGGCGCGTCTCTCGGAGCGGTTGGGGTGGCTCGCCGCCGGTGAGGGCGAGCGCCTGCGCGCGCTCATTCAGCGGGCGCGCCTGCCGCTTGCGCCGCCCGCCATCGCCCCGCAGCGCTTTTTGGAACTCATGGCCGTAGACAAAAAGGCCACTCGCGGGCGGACACGATTCGTGTTGTTGCGGGCCCTGGGGGACGCGTTTTTGACCGATGACGTCCCCGAGGAGGCGCTCATGGCGCTCCTGAACGCCGGCGCCTAGCGCCGATGCGCGGCGATCCGCCCCTGTTGTGACAGGCCGGACCTTGCGACATCTGCGGGGCCGGGCAGTATACTGATTAGTCTTCTCGCAGTATACTCATTAGCCTTTTTGCGACGGTTTCGACCGACCCTGACCAGTGACGCAATCGCGACAGCCGAAGGGCCTGTATCGGCCCGAATTTGAGAAAGATTCCTGCGGATTTGGCCTCATAGCGCATCTCGACGGGGTCCCGAGCCCGTGGATCGTGCAGACCGCAATGGGGTCCCTCTCGTGCCTTACCCACCGCGGGGCGGTGGCCGCCGACGGCAAGAGCGGGGACGGCTGTGGTCTGCTGCTAAAGACCCCGGAAGACTTCCTGCGACGTGTGGCCGCCGAGCAGGGCATGGAGCTTCCCGCGCGCTTTGCCGTCGGCATGGTGTTTTTGGCCGCAGATGAGGGCAAGGCGCATACCGCGCGCACAGTATTGCGCGAGGAATGCGAGCGCGCCGGTTTTCCGGTCCTGGGGTTTCGTACGGTCCCTACCGACCCCTCGGCGCTGGGTGCCGAAGCGCGCCAGACCATGCCCCGCATCGAGCAGATATTCGTCGCCAATCCCGAGTCCGATGCCGGACTGGCGGATGCCAAGCTCTATCTCGTGCACCGTCGCTGCGAGCAGCGCCTGGAACCGAGCGATGCAGATTTCTACGTCGCCAGTCTGTCGACACGCCTGCTGTCGTATAAAGGGCTGGTCATGCCGGCCTATCTGTCGGTCTTCTATCCCGACCTCAAGGCCCCCGACTTCGCCTCGGCGATCTGTCTGTTCCATCAGCGATTCTCGACCAATACCTGGCCGCAATGGCGGCTCGCGCAGCCGTTTCGCCATCTCGCCCACAATGGCGAGATCAACACCGTGCAGGGCAATCGCTCGTGGGCGTTGGCGCGCGGATACACCTTGTCATCCCGTCGCATCGATATGAGCGAGGCGCGCCCCCTGGTTTCGCAATCGGGATCCGACTCCATGAGCCTCGATAACATGCTCGAGGCCCTGCTCGCGGGCGGCGCCGACTATTTCCGGGCCATGCGGCTACTGATCCCGCCCGCGTGGCAGAACATCCCGCACATGGACCCCGATCTGCGCGCGTTCTATGAGTATCACGCGATGCATATGGAGCCGTGGGACGGCCCTGCGGGAATCGTGTTTACGGATGGGCGCTACGCCTCGTGCGTGATGGATCGTAACGGCCTGCGTCCGGCGCGCTGGGTGATCACCAGCGACCGGCACATCACCATAGCCTCCGAGACCGGCGTGCATCCCTATGCGAGCCGCGACGTGGTCGCCAAGGGCCGATTGCGGCCGGGCGAACTTTTGTCGGTCGATACCGAAACTGGCGCGCTGCTCTTGCCGGCGGAGATCGATGCGCGTCTGGCCTCCCGCCAACCCTATCGGAAATGGCTGGATGCGCGCACCCGGCACCTGGAAGGGACGCTTAATCCCCACGACGCCCAGGGTTCGGCGATCGACATCGCCGTGCATCAGAAGCTCTTTCAGGTGACCTTCGAGGAGCGCGACCAGATCATCCGGGTGCTCGCCGAGGATGGCCAGGAGGCTACGGGTTCGATGGGGGACGATGCGCCCATGGCGGTCCTGTCGACCGCGGTGCGTTCCCTGTACGATTATTTCCGCCAGCAGTTCGCGCAGGTCACGAATCCACCGATCGACCCGTTGCGCGAGGCGGTCGTGATGTCCTTGAACACAAGCTTCGGGCCGGAACGTAACCTCTTCGAGGAGACCGCCGATCATGCCGCGCGTCTCGAGGTGGCCTCGCCGGTCTTGAGCCGCTGCAAGTTCGCGCGACTTGTCACGCAGGACGACCCGGCCTACCGCGTCGCGCGTCTCGATCTGCACTATGAGGCGGGGACTACGACCCTTGAGGCGGCGCTGCGGGCACTCATCGACGACGCCGTGGCCGCGGTGCGACGCGGTGTGGTCGTCATTGTGTTGTCGGATCGCGATGTCACCCGTGGCCGCCTGCCGATCCATGCACTGTTCGCCGTGGGTGCGGTGCACCACGCGCTGGTCACATCCGGCTTACGCTGTCAGGCCAACATCGTTGTGGAAACCGGCAGCGCGCGCGACCCGCACCACTTCGCATGCCTCATCGGGTATGGGGCCACCGCGGTGTTTCCTTATCTCGCCTATGAGGTGATCGCCGATCTGGTACGCAGCGGCGAGATCCGCTCGCAAGACGAGGCCCATGCCGTCAAGAATTATCGCAAGGGGATCAACAAGGGTCTTCTGAAGATCATGTCGAAGATGGGTATTTCGACGATCGCAAGCTATCGCGGCGCCCAGCTCTTCGAGGCGATAGGGCTCGCCGACGAGGTCGTGGATTTGTGTTTTCGCGGGACCGCGAGCCGCATAGGCGGTAGCACCTTCACGGATTTCGCGCGCGATGCCGAGATATTGGCCGATGAGGCATTCAGTAGCCGCAAGCCCATCCGCCAAGGGGGGTTGCTGAAATACATCCACGGTGGCGAGTACCACGCCTACAACCCGGATGTGGTGCAGGCCCTGCAGGACGCGGTACGTTCCGGCGATTACGGGGCCTACAAGGTCTATGCCGGACTTGTGAACGGGCGTAAGCCGGCCATGATCCGGGACCTGCTCGCCTTGCGCGCCGATCGCGCCGCCATCCCCGTGGGGGATGTCGAGCCCGCGACCGCCCTCTACAAGCGCTTCGATTCGGCGGGCATGAGCCTCGGCGCGCTTTCGCCGGAGGCGCACGAGGCCCTGGCGATCGCCATGAATACCCTTGGGGGACGCTCGAACTCCGGTGAGGGCGGCGAGGATCCGGCACGCTACGGCACGGTCAAGACCTCGAAGATCAAGCAGATCGCCTCCGGGCGGTTTGGCGTGACGCCGCACTATCTGGTTCACGCCGACATGCTGCAGATCAAGATCGCGCAAGGGGCCAAGCCCGGCGAGGGGGGACAGCTGCCGGGCCACAAGGTCAATGAGATGATCGCGCGTCTGCGCTGCTCGAAGCCGGGTGTGGCCCTGATCTCGCCGCCGCCGCATCACGACATCTACTCCATCGAGGACCTGGCACAGCTCATCTTCGATTTGAAGCAGGTGAACCCGACGGCGCGGGTCTCGGTGAAGCTCGTGTCCGGGCCCGGTGTGGGCACGATCGCGGCGGGCGTCGCCAAGGCCTATGCCGACCATATCACGATCTCCGGTTACGATGGCGGGACCGGGGCAAGCCCGCTTACGTCGGTGAAGTACGCCGGCACCCCCTGGGAGCTCGGCTTGAGCGAGGCCCACCAGACCCTGCGTGCCAACGGCCTGCGCGACAAGGTGATCCTGCAGACCGATGGTGGCCTGAAGACCGGCCTGGATGTCGTCAAGGCCGCGATCCTCGGGGCCGAGAGCTTCGGATTCGGCACCGGGCCGATGGTGGCGCTGGGGTGCAAGTACCTGCGTATCTGTCACTTGAACAACTGCGCGACGGGTATCGCCACCCAGGATAAGCGCCTACGCGAGGCGCATTTCCGGGGTTTGCCGGAGATGGTGATGAATTACTTCCGGTTCATCGCCGAGGAGGTGCGCGAGTGGCTGGCGTTCCTTGGGGTGTCGCGCCTCGACGATGTCATCGGGCGCACCGATTTCCTGACGGTCCTGCCGGGATTGACGCCCCGCCAAAAGGCCCTGCGCCTCACCGATATCATCTCGGACGCCGGTATCGAACGCGGCCGGCCGCAGCACTGCCTGACGGAACGTAACCCGCCATTCGATAAGGGCGAGCTTGCCTTGCGCATCATGGAGGACGCCCTGCCGGCACTGACCACCCGTGAGTCCGTGGTCCTCACCTATGCGATCCGCAATGTGCACCGCTCGATCGGCGCACGGCTCTCCGGCGAGATCGCGCGACGGTTCGGGGCCAAGGGTCTGGCGGACGGTACGGTCACGCTCCGACTGCAGGGCTCGGCCGGCCAGAGCTTGGCGGCCTTCAATGCCCCTGGCCTTTCCGTCGAGCTCGAGGGCGACGCTAATGACTACGTCGGCAAGGGTATGGCCGGCGGGCGAATCGTGATCTACCCGCCGCGCGACTCACGGTTCGCGAGCGATAAGGCTGCCATCATCGGCAATACCTGCTTGTACGGGGCGACCGGCGGGACGCTTTATGCGGCCGGGCTCGCGGGCGAGCGCTTTGCGGTTCGCAATGGCGGCGCGCTCGCGATCGTCGAGGGGGTCGGAGACCATGGCTGTGAGTATATGACCGGCGGCTGCGTCATCGTGCTGGGCGAGACCGGCCTGAACTTCGGGGCCGGCATGACGGGGGGGTTCGCGTTCGTCTACGACAAGGCCGGGGTCTTCGTCGATCGGTACAACCACGAACTTATCGATATTCATCGCATTACCGGCGAATCCATGGACGCCTATCAGGCGTTCCTGCGCGATCGCGTGAGCGAGTACGGGGAGGCGACCGGTAGCGCCCATGCACGCGCCCTGCTCATGGGTTGGTCGGAGACGGCCGGGCACATGTGGCTCGTAAAGCCCAAGGCGGTGCGCATCGATACCCTGCTCGTGGAGAGCCATTAATGGCCAACGTCTTTCAGTTTCTGGACAAGCCGCGTACCGATCCCGTCAAGAAGGACGTGGTTGTGCGTATCCACGACTTCCGCGAGATCTATGGGGGCTTCGATGCCAACAAGGCCGCCGAGCAGGCCGGCCGTTGTCTCGGGTGCGGCAACCCCTACTGTGAATGGCGTTGTCCGGTGCACAACTATATTCCCAACTGGCTGAAGTTGATCGCCGAGGACAATATCTTCGAGGCCGTTGAGCTTCTCCACCAGACTAACAGTCTCCCCGAAGTCTGTGGGCGGGTGTGTCCGCAGGACCGCCTGTGCGAGGGGGCCTGCACGCTGAACGATGGATTTGGCGCGGTCACCATAGGCTCGATCGAGAAGTACATCTTCACCGAGGCCTATGCCCGGGGCTGGCGCCCGGACATGAGCCAGGTGGTGGCCACCGGACGGCGCGTCGCCATCGTCGGGGCCGGACCCGCGGGCCTTGCCTGCGCCGACGTGCTGGCGCGCAACGGCGTGAAGGCGGTGGTCTACGATCGCAACCCGGAGATCGGCGGGCTACTCACCTTCGGCATCCCGGGCTTCAAGCTCGAAAAGACGGTCATGCGCGTGCGCCGCTCGGTGTTCGAGGGCATGGGTATCGAATTCGTGCTGAATACCCGCGTCGGCGAGGACCTGCCGTTCGCCGACCTGTTGCGGGACTACGACGCGGTATTCGTGGGTGTGGGCACCTACACCTACATCGAGGGGGGGTTCCCGGGCGAGGATCTGCCGGGGGTCCACAAGGCGCTCCCCTATCTGGCCGCGGTGACGCGTCGTGATCTCGCGTTCCCCGAGGGTGAGGCCCCTTATGTCGATTTGAAGGGCCGGCGGGTCGTGGTGCTCGGGGGTGGCGATACCGGCATGGATTGTAACCGCACCGCGATACGCCAGGGCGCGGCCTCGGTGACCTGCGTCTATCGGCGCGACGAGGCCAATATGCCCGGATCACGGCGCGAGGTCGCAAATGCCAAGGAGGAGGGGGTGCGATTCGTGTGGAATCGTGCCCCGGTGGAGATCGTGGGCCAGGGGCGGGTCGAGGGGGTGCGCGTGGTCGAGACCCGGCTCGGCGAACCCGACGCGCGTGGCCGCAGGCGCCCGGAACCGGTGGCCGGCAGCGAGCAGCTGATCCCGGCAGACGATGTCATCGTGGCGTTCGGTTTCCGCCCGAGCCCCCCAGCCTGGCTTGCCGAGTCCGGCATAGAGATGGATGCCGCCGGCCGCATCACGGCGCCGGCGGACGGTCGCTATCGCCATCAAACGACACGCGCCAAGGTGTTTGCGGGCGGGGATGCGGTACGCGGGTCGGATCTGGTGGTCACGGCCGTGTACGAGGGGCGTCAGGCCGCCGAAGGCATATTGGACTATCTCGCGTCATGACGGATCTCGGCGCACCCTCGAACCGCGGCAATCGCCTGCTCCGGGCGCTCATGCGCCTGCCGGTGGACATGACGCCGGTGTGGCTGATGCGCCAGGCCGGCCGCTATCTCCCCGAATACCGGGCGCTGCGTGCGGCCGCCGGGTCGTTTCTGGCCATGTGCCAGACACCGGAACTTGCCTGTGAGGTGACCCTGCAGCCGGTGCGTCGATTCCCCCTCGATGCCGCCATCCTGTTTTCCGACATCCTCACCGTCCCGGATGCCATGGGGCTTGGCCTGTCGTTTGTGGAGGGCGAGGGTCCACGGTTCGAGCGGCCGATCCGCGATCCCCACGACGTGGCGCGCCTGCGCGCCCCCGATCCCACCGTCGGCCTGCGCTATGTGCTCGACACCGTAAGCCGTGTGCGACGCGAGCTTGCCGGTCTGTGCCCGCTGATCGGGTTCTCGGGGTCTCCCTGGACGCTCGCGACTTATATGGTGGAGGGCCAGGCGAGCGACGACTTCCGGCGCGTAAAGGGTCTGCTGTTCTCCGATCCGGCCACGCTTACGGCCCTGCTTGCGGTACTCACGGAGGCGGTTACCGCCTATCTGAATGCCCAGATCGAGGCCGGGGCGCAGGCGGTCATGATCTTCGACACCTGGGGAGGGAGCCTCGCGGCCCATCATTTTCTGCGGTATTCGCGCGATCCCATGGCGCGCATCGTGGACGGCCTGAGCCGTCGGCGCGACGGCGCGAGCGTGCCGGTGGTGGTGTTCACGAAGGGCGGCGGGTGTTGGCTGCCGGCCCTGGTCGAGACCGGTTGTGATGCCGTGGGGATCGATTGGATGACGTCGCTCGCCGCCGCCCGCGCGGCCACAGGAGATAGGGTGGCGTTGCAAGGGAATCTCGATCCCATGGCCCTCTATGCCCCTCCCGAGCGGCTCGCGGCCGAGGTCCGTGCGGTGCTTGCCGACTTCGGCGAGGGCCCGGGGCACGTCTTCAACCTCGGCCATGGCGTACGGCCGGACGTCGACCCGGAGCAGGTGGGCCTCTGCATCGATACCGTGCACGCGCCAAGCGCGCGCCCGTATCCCTGAGCCCCTCGCTGCCCGGCGCCCGGCGGGTGCCCCCGAAATGGGCAGCCGGGCCCTTTTTAGGGCGGTCTTATTTCAGTTTTTGCTGATGCATCCCGTTGGTTATTCACATTTCGGCTGTGTGTCAAGCCCCTTGGAGACTGTTGCATTGATGACCCGGAAGATTTCCTATGGGTTTAGGTAACACATTGAAAGATAATAAAAAATATAGGCCGCTTAATTTTTCATCAGTTTAAAGCGGAATCAGCAATCAGGCCAAGGGCGGAGAACTTCCCTCCGCTTTTCAACATAGTTATCCACAGAGTTTGTGGGTAAGGCGGAATTGCTTTTTTATCCAGCCGCTTAGCGTCGGAATCGCAAGCAATTTGCGTTGCCGGCCGTGAACCAGGAGGGGCGAGGGGCGATGACATGGTCGCGATTCGCGTAGGTCTGCCGGTTCCGCTGCGGCGGAGTTTTGACTATGAGCACGAGCGGCCACTCGCGCCCGGCGTCCGTGTCCGCGTCCCGTTCGGGCGCCGCGTGCTGACGGGGATCGTGATCGAGGTGCCGGCCGATCCGGTCGCGGATGTGGCCCTACGCCCCATCCTCGAGGTTATCGATGCCGAGCCGCTCTTGACGGGCGAACAGCTTCAATTGCTGCGATTCGCCGCCGACTATTATCATCACCCGCTGGGCGAGGTCCTGTTTGCGGCCCTGCCCGCCGGCCTGAAGCACGGCCAGGGGGCGGCCCCCCCTAAGGCCTACCGGCTGACGGCCGACGGGCAGGCCCAGCCGGCCACACGTTTTGCGCGCGCCAAGCGCCAGGCGGCCTTATGGCAGGCCATCAAGGTGGCGGGCGTGATGACCGAAGGCGAGTTGAAGGCCCGCGGGCCCGGTCTTGCACCCGCACTGCGGGCGCTGCAAGCACAAGGCCTGGTGGAGGAGTGCGAGGCCGGCAATGAATTCGTCCCCGCGGCCACCGCACCGGCGGCGGTGTTGCGCCCCGATCAGCGCGCCGCGTGCGCCGCGGTGGCGGCCGCATTCGGGCGCTATGCCGCCTTTCTTTTGTTCGGGGTGACGGGCAGCGGCAAGACCGAGGTCTATCTCGAGCTCCTGGCCGAGGTCCTGGCCGCCGGCGGACAGGCGCTCGTACTGGTGCCCGAGATTGGCCTCACCCCGCAGCTCGTCGCGCGTCTCAGTGCGCGCTTGGGCCCGGTGGTCGGTATGCTGCACTCGGGCTGCGCCGCTGGCGAGCGTGCGCGCATCTGGTCGGCGGCCGCCGCGGGGCGCATGGCGGTGGTTGTGGGGACCCGCTCCGCGGTGTTTACCCCCATGCGCCACCTGGCCCTCATTATCGTGGATGAGGAGCACGATCCGTCCTTCAAGCAGCAGGAGGGTTTCCGCTACCATGCCCGCGACCTTGCCGTATGGCGCGCCAAGCATCTCGGCGTGCCGGTGGTGCTCGGTTCGGCCACCCCATCCCTCGAAAGCTACCGCCACGCCCGCCAAGGTCACTACCACCTGCTCGCCTTGCCGAATCGTGGGCCTCAGCGGACTATGCCGGCTGTGCGTCTGGTCGATCTCGGGCGCGAGTCGTCGCGCGGCGGCCTGTCCGCGCCGCTGATAGAGGCCCTGCGCACGCGACTTGCGCGCGGCGAGCAGGCGCTGTTGTTTCTGAACCGGCGCGGTTATGCGCCGGTACTGCTGTGCCCCGAATGCCGTTGGCATGCCCCCTGCGACCGCTGCGATGCGCGTCTTACGGTCCATCTGGGCCGCCAGCGCCTGCGTTGTCATCACTGCGGGCGCGAACAAGCGGTGCCGGCGGCGTGTCCGCGTTGCGGCCACCCCAAGCTTCTGCGTGTCGGCGAGGGCACCGAGCGCATCGAGGAGGCCCTGCGCCGCGTCTTGCCCGACGCCCGTATCGCGCGCGTGGACCGCGACACGACCGCAAGTCGCCGCGCCTTCGAGGCGCTACTGCGCAAGGTCCACGGGCATGAGGTCGACGTCCTGATCGGCACGCAGATGTTGGCCAAGGGCCATGATTTTCCCCATGTCACGCTAGTCGGTGTGATCCATGCCGACCAAGGGCTCCATGGCAGCGATTTTCGCGCCGATGAGCAACTGTTCTCCCAGATCGTGCAAGTGGCCGGCCGTGCCGGTCGCGATGAAAAGCCCGGCCTGGTCCTGATCCAGACCCACCACCCCACGCATCCCTTGTGGGCACCGCTCACCCGTTTGGATTATGAGGCCTTCGCCGAGATGGCCTTGCGCGATCGGCGCGCTACGCTGTTTCCACCCTACGCCCATTGCGCGCTCATGCGTGCCGAGGCGCGCGCGCCGAATCTGGCCACGCGCTTTCTGGAGACGGCAAGGCAACTCGCCGCGGACCCGTCCGATGTGACCCTCGGGTGCGTGCTCCCGGCGGTCCTCGCGCGCCGCGCCGGCTACTATCGCGCCCAACTCTTGGTGACGAGCCAAAGGCGCGGCGCCCTGCAGGCCTGGCTCAAGGTCTGGCTTGCGCGGGTTCCCGAAATCCCCGACGCACCGCGCGTGCGCTGGTCGGTGGATGTCGATCCTTACTCGCTATTCTGAGCCTCGGCATCGCCCACCTATCGGCCGGGATGGGCGCGTCTTGGTGGCACAGCCCCGGGGTATCCTGCGATTCAACGGCTCCGCCCAGGCGTTGGTCAAGCGAGTCGGCGCCATCGCGACCGAGGCCTTGTCCGTCAAGCATAGGGTCGGCGGCGGTCCCCGCGTGAAGGGGCTCAACCACGAGATTCCGGCCGCCTCCCCGGCCGCCTTACTCCCGATGGTCAGGACCCAAGTGCAAGGGGCCGGATCCTGGTACGAGGAGGCGCCGACCCAAGCATCCCCCCCACGCGACGCCGCCCTCTATGCCGGCCGTTGCCGGACGAGCAGAAAAGGCCCTGGCACCGACCGCAGGATGCCGGCATGGCGGCCTCACCTGTGGCCGCGATGACCATGCGGCGCGGGTACTGGTGCTGGCAAAGCGATGTGGTCTGGGCGGGAACCGTTCGAGGTGGGGCGGGGGATGTCTCGCTGCATAGGCCATGCGGCCTACAATGT
Organism: Acidiferrobacter thiooxydans; assembly: GCF_003333315.1. Classification (GTDB taxonomy): domain Bacteria; phylum Pseudomonadota; class Gammaproteobacteria; order Acidiferrobacterales; family Acidiferrobacteraceae; genus Acidiferrobacter; species Acidiferrobacter thiooxydans. Next base: position 1,547,384 of record NZ_PSYR01000002.1, on the reverse strand, counting down.
GCGGCCGGTCATGAGTGCCGAACTCATGCCCTAGCGTAAGCTTAGAGAGGGCCGTTAATGAAATGGCGGACATGGAAACATGGATTCTTTGTGACACTGACAGGAACACGATACGCTGGAACCCGATCGCCGACTTTTTCACGTCCGTGCTGTTATCGCGAGCCCTTTAGGGTACACCGCCAGTCTTTGACAAGATGCCATTTTCCCGCTCATATTATTGATGCTGTTACATCCCCGCTAGCAATGGGGATGGCGGTCTTGGGCCACGACCGAAACACGTGGCTATATAAGTATAAAAGGAGATTCTTATGGAATCACGGCCATGGGATAACGGCACGCGCATAGTGCATGCGGCGCTTGTCGTCACGGTTCTTGCAGAGTTGTCGACGGGTCTTATCGTATCGCAGGGCACCCGCCCGCATTGGCTTTTCATCCACAGTGTCTTGGGTATCGCGACGACGCTCGTCATTATCATGGACTGGATGTGGACATGGGCACGACGGGATCTTCCAATATTATTTCCATGGAATCGCGCCGGGATGCGCGTGGTCGCGCATGAGGCCTTCGGGGTCTTTCAAGGGAAATTGCCGGGGTCGGGGGATCGGACGGGCCTGTCTAGCTTCATGCACGGCATAGGTCTGCTCGCGGTCTCGGGCATGGCCGCCACTGGTCTTCTCATGTACATGGAGATACCGGGCGGGTACGGCCTGTTCCTGCACTCGTCTGCTTATGCGCTCTTTACGACGCTTGCCACCACGCACCTCTGGCTGTCGTATGTCGTCTGGGCCTATCTGATCGGACATATCATGTTTGCTGCCCTTCAGCAGGTCCTCGGCAATAACGTCTTGCGGCACCTCTACCTGGGCCACCGCTAACGGTACCAGGGTTCGGCGCCTGGCCCCGCAGGGGGCCAGGCCTCTGCGGGCGGTCGCCGTCCGTCCATATTGACGGTCGCCCCATCGCCCCCTTACGATGGTGATCAGTCAAGGACCCAAAGGCGCCCGTGTTGCAATCGGCCCGTCATTCTCCCCGGATGCTGTTGGCGGCATGGCTCGCGTTCATGGGCTTGTGGCCCCTGCAGGCGGCCGCTTATCACAGTGGCCCGCGCATGACGGCTATGTGCCGGATGATGCCGCACATGGCGGGGATGATGAAACGATCCCATGCGGGCGGGCACGGGATGAGGGCCTGCCGTCAACTCCAGTGCCGGCACCGAGTGGGTCCGGGCATGGCGGGCGTGATTCTGCCGCAGCCCGTGCTGGTGGTCCAATCCTTCGCGGTTCTCCCGGAAATGCCGATGCTGGGGCTCGCCCCGCGGCGGTCCGATCGGCATGCAAGTCGCGCCCCACCTCCCTATCTGCGTTTTGCACGCCTCCTGATTTAAACGGTCGTCGGTGTTGAAAGGCCCTGCGTAGAGCAGGCGTCGATTCATGACCGAGGACTGCCCGTGATAGACCCCGATGATCGTGATGTACCCGGCGTTACGCCCCCGTGCTGCCGCCGGTTCCGTTATGGCAAGACCGTAGATTGTCATGTACGCGGCCGCCTGTGTCCGCCGGCCGCCCATCCTGCAGCCGACATTCCACACGCCGTCTTGGCGTTTGTCCTGCTCGCGACGGTGGCCATGGGCCTTGGCCATTGCGTCTCTGCCGCTGCCGCCCCGCGTTTGCGCCTGTCGCAGGCCGAGGCCTTGGCGGTGCGTGTAAACCCGAGCCTGGAGGGCTTGCGTCAGGCGGCGGTCGGCCTCCGTCACGAGGCGGTGGCCGTGGGGCAGTTGCCGGACCCGCAACTGTCCCTTGGTGCGCAGAACGTGCCCCTGAACAATTTTTCCCTGAGCCAGCAGCAGATGAGCGTCGTGCAGTTCGGCGTGAGCCAGGCCTTTCCGGCATGGGGCGCGCTCACCGCCCGGCGGCGCAAGGCCGTGTTCGCGATGCGCGCTGCCGTCGAGAACGGCTACGAGCGCCGCGCCGAGATCGTTTTCCTGTTGCGCCAGGCCTGGTTTGCGGCCCTTTATGCCCATAAGGCCATGGCGGCCATTGCCCGCGAGGAAGGCCTTGCCCGGGAGACCCTTGCCGCTGCCCGTGCCCGTTATCGCGCCGGCCGCGCCTCTCTGGCCGATGTCCTGCGCGCCGAGCTGACCGTCGATGCCCTGCACAATCGCGCTGACCGTTTCCAGGCAAGCGGTGCGGCCGCGCGGGCGCGTATCGCCGAGATCCTGGCGCGTCCCCGCCCCCCAGCGCTCGCCGCCCAGTGGCCGGCCTTACCCGTCCCCAGTCCCGCGACCGGGGGCGTGGCCCGTCAGCCCTCGCTGCTTGCGGCGCGCGATGAATGGCGCGCGGCGCGCGCCGCGGTCGGTATCGCCAAGAGCGCTTATTGGCCGGCGATCACAGTCAAGGCCGCCTATGGCAAGGACTTTTTCCCCGGTAGCCCCAATTGGTTGTCGGTCGGCCTTTCTGTGAGTCTGCCGATCTTCCCGGCCGAACGCCAGGATCAGAGGCTTGATGCCGCGCGCGCCCGCAGTCTCGAGGCGCGCTACCGTTACGAGGACCAGAGTCTCGCCCTGACACGGCGCTTGCGTAGCGCCGAGTCCCTCCATGCCGCCTTGAAGCGCGAGCTCGCGCGCACCCAGAGGTCGCTCTTGCCGACGGCGCGCGCGGCCTTCTCCGCGGCCCTGGGTTCCTATGCCGCCGGGCGTCTTGGCATGACCGCGGCCCTGGCCGCCCAGAAGCGGGTCCTGAAGTACGCACTCTTGCGCCTCGCCGAGCGCAAGGATCTCGAAACCGTGGCCGCCGAGATCGACTGGCTGACGACACAACGATCGGGGGGATACGGCAATGGCCAATAAGTGGAAAGGTTTGCTGATCGCGGGTGTGGGCATCGCGGGCGTCGTGGGGGCGGTCGCCTATGTCACGGCGTCGTCCCCCGCAAGCCCGCCCTCAACGTCGGCCCCGCCGCCATCACCATCGGCGGTCAAGGCCAAGCGGCGCATCCTGTATTGGGCGAACCCCATGAATCCGAGCATCCACTCGGACCACCCCATGAAGGACAGCATGGGCATGGCCTATACGCCGGTCTATGCGCCCAGCACCCAGGCCGCCGCCCATCCGGGGTTGGCGATCGATCCGCGCCTTAGGCAAAGCCTCGGCGTTCGCCTGGTTTCGGTACGACTGCGGCCAATGGGCCGTCCCATCCACACCGTGGGAACCGTGGTGGTCGACGAAAATCGGGTCTATGCCGTCAATCCGCGGTTCTCGGGGTGGGTGGAGCGTCTCAATGCGCGCGCCGTGGGCGATCCGGTGCGTAGCGGGGAGGTCCTGGCGTGGGTCTACGCGCCGGCCCTATATGCGGCCGAGCGCGAATATTTCGTTGCCCGGGCGGTTCGGGGCATCGTGGGTAACGCGCGCTTGGGGTTGGCCGCACGCGCCCGCCTGCGCCTGCTCGGACTGACCCGTGCGGATATACGGGCGCTCGATCGGCGCGGGCGGCCGCTACGCGTAGTCCCGGTCACAGCGCCGGTCTCCGGGGTGGTGCAACGCCTCGGCGTCCATCAGGGCGGCCATATCTCGCCCCGTCATGATTTCATGCGCATCACCAACCTCGACCGCGTGTGGGTGAACGTCGCGATCTATGCATCACAGCTGCCCTGGGTGCGTATCGGCGACCCCGTGCGCCTCACGCTCCCCGCCTACCCGGGACGAGTGTGGGCGGGACACCTGACATTCCTCTACCCGACGCTCGACCCCAAGACGCGCACGGTGACCGCGCGCCTCAGTGTCGCGACGCAGGGCGGGTCCCTGCGACCGGGCATGTACGCCCAGGCGACCGTCCTTACGCGTCCGCGCCAGGCCCTGGCGGTCCCCGCGAGCGCCGTATTGCGCACCCGGCGCGGCGATTTCGTCATGATCGGTAGCGGTCAGGGACACTTCTTGCCGGTACAAGTGGTGCTCGGGCCCTCGAGTCGCGGCTGGACCGTCATAAAGCGCGGCCTTACGGCCGGCGAAAAGGTGGTCGATGCCGCGCAGTTCCTGCTGTATTCCGAGTCCCAGTTTCAGGCCGTGCAGGCCCGCATGCTGCCGGTGCCGACGGCCCGGGGTCCTGGAAGACACAGTATGGCCTCGGCCAAGCGCGGGGTGCGCCATGATTAAGGCCGTCATGCGTTGGTGTATCACGAATCCGGTGTTGGTGCTGATCGCCGCAGGTTTCCTGCTCGTGGCCGGAATCCTGGCCTTGACCCACATCCCCCTGGAGGCCTTGCCGGACATCTCCCCGGCCGAGGTCATCGTCAAGACCCGCTACCCGGGCCAGGCCCCACAGGTAGTGCAGGATCAGGTGACCTATCCCCTAGAGACGACGCTCCAGGAGGTGCCGGGGGCGACTGCGGTGCGCGGCTACTCCATGTTCGGCGACTCCTATGTCTATGTGCTCTTCAAGGGCGGCACGCGCATCTACCGGGCGCGCAACCTCGTGCTCCAGTATCTGAGTCAGGCGCAGTCCCGATTACCACCCGGGGTCGTACCGGCGATCGGACCGAATAGCTCCGGGGTCGACTGGATATTCGAGTACGCCCTTACCGATCCGAGCGGGACCGAGAACCTGGCGCAGCTCACGACTTTGCAAAACTGGACCCTGAAGTACGCCCTCCAGGCCATCCCCGGTGTCGCCCAGGTCGCGACCCTGGGGGGCATGGTCTCCGAGTATCAGGTAGTAGTGAACCCGCAGAAGCTGCTCGCCTACGGGGTGACCCTGCCGCAGGTAGAGGCCGCGATCCGCGCCGCCAACGGCGAGACCAGCGGCTCGGTCGTGGACATGGGATCGACGGGCTATATCGTGCGCACCTCAGGCTATATCCATTCGCTCTGGGATCTGGCGCGTGCCCCGCTCGGGGTTCACGACGGCGTGCCGGTCATGCTCGGCGATGTCGCGCGCATCCAGCGCGGGCCCGAGCTCGCCAATGGTCTCGCGGAGTTGAACGGCGAAGGGTCGGTCGTGGGCGGGATCGTCATGATGGACCAGGGCGGTAACGCCGACCTCGTCATTCATCGCGTCGAACGCAAGCTGCGGGCGCTGCGTACATCCCTGCCGCCCGGCGTCCAGATAGTCACCACCTATAGTCAGGCACCGCTCATCGCGCGCAGCATCCACACCCTGACCGGAAAGCTGCTCGAGGAGATCGCCGCCGTGGCGCTCATCGCGTTGATCTTTTTGTGGCGCGTGCGTTCGGCGTTGGTGGCGGTCGTGGCCCTGCCGCTTGGCATCCTGATCGCCTTTATCATCATGTGGCTGCAGGGGATCCCCGCGAACATCATGTCCTTGGGGGGCATTGCCATCGCTATCGGCGTGATGATGGACGCCGTCGTCGTGATGATCGAAAACATGCATAAGCATCTCGAGCGTGAACCGGACACCGGTCCCTGGACGGCGGCGCTCCTGGCCTCGCAAGAGGTCGGTCCGGCGCTGTTCTTCTCGCTTTTAATCATCGCCGTGGCGTTTCTGCCGATCTTCGCCTTGGGCGGCGAGGAGGGGCGGCTATTTGCGCCACTCGCCTACACCAAAACCTATGCGGTGGCCGTGGCGGCGGTGCTCTCCATCACGCTCGTGCCCATCCTCATGGCCTGGTTCATTCGCGGGCGCATCCCCGCGGAACGTAAGAACCCCCTGAACCGGTTCCTAGCCGCCCTCTATGCGCCGCTCATCCGCATGACCCTTTCGGCCCCGCGCCTCGTCCTCGTGGCGGCCCTGCTGCTGACGCTCACCGCCCTCTATCCGCTCAGTCGCCTGGGCTCGCAGTTCATGCCGCCGTTGAATGAAGGCACCTTGCTCTATATGCCGGTCTTTCAGAACCCGGCGGTATCGATCGGCGAGGTCGGGCAGGTACTCGCGCAGACCGACCGCATCCTGAAGACCTTTCCCGAGGTCAAGACCGTCTTCGGGCAGGCGGGGCGCGCGCAGACCGCGACCGACCAGGCGCCCCTGCCCATGTTCGACACCACCGTGACCTTGCATCGGCGGTCACGGTGGCCGGCGGGCATGACCCTGCGCGGCCTTCAGGACGCCATGACCCGGGCCCTCGATATCCCGGGCCTATCCATCGTCTGGACCCAGCCCATCAAAAACCGCGTGGACATGGTCACGACCGGGCTTACCACCCCGCTTGGGATCAAGATCGCGGGCCCGCGGCTCACGGTACTCGCGAGTCTTGGCCGGCGCATCCAGGGTGCCCTGCAGAAGGTCCCCGGAACCGAATCCGCCTATGCCTCGCGGGTCACCGGCGGGCGCTATATCGTCGTGCACACCGACCGCGCCCGGGCGGCGCGTTACGGTTTGTCGGTCGCCGACGTCAATCGCCTGGTCGAGACCGCCATAGGCGGCACCACGTTGACGACCGCAGTCCACGGGCTGCAGCGGTTCCCGGTGGTGCTGCGTTACCCGCGGCGATTGCGCCAGTCGTTGGCGGCGCTCGCCGCAAGCCGCGTGGCCGCCCCCGGTGGCGCCCAGATCCCCTTGGGTCAGGTCGCTCGCCTGCGCATCGAGGGGGGGCCGCCGATGTTGACGAGCGACGATGGACGCTTAAGCAACTGGGTCTACATCGACCTCGCTTCCGGCACCAGCATCAGCCAGTATGTAGCGCGCGCCCGCCGTGCGATCGCCCGTAGCGGGGCCTTGCCGGCCGGCTATACGGCATCATGGGTCGGTGAATACAAGGTCATGCGCCGCGCCGACCGGCGTCTCGAGCTCGTCGTTCCGGCGGTGCTGATACTGATCGCGCTGCTCTTGTACTTCACATTCCGCAGTTGGGCGGAGGTGGGGATCATCCTGCTGACGCTGCCCTTGTCGCTGGTCGGCGGGTTTTGGCTCGTCTACTGGCTCTCTTACAAATTGTCGGTGGCGGTGGCCGTGGGCTTCATCGCCCAGGCCGGGGTGGCCGCGGAGTTCGGGGTCGTGATGCTTCTCTACCTCGACCAGGCATTGGCCCGGCACCGCGCGCGCGATGCCTTGAAGACCTGGCACGACCTGCGGATGGCGGTGATGGAGGGCACCATGCTGAGGTTGAGGCCCCTGGCCATGACCCTGACGCTCGTGGTCGGGGGGCTCTTGCCCATCATGTTCAGTCACGGGGCCGGCGCCGATGTCATGAAGCGCATCGCCGCGCCCATCGTCGGCGGCATGTTCAGCGCGGCGCTCCTGGCGCTGCTCGTGGTCCCGGCCCTCTATGCCTTGTGGCAACGACGGCGCTTGGGGTTGCGCGGAGGGTATGCCGATGACGAAAAGACCCGCTAGCTCAGGGGGCATGCCCGGATAAGAGGGCGTCGCGGGGGATAAAAAAAGGGCGCGACCGCGTCGCGCCCTGGCCTTTCTCACAAAGACCGCAACCAAGCGGGATGCCGCCCGGCCATGAGGCGCCGGTCGGTATCCCCGCAGGGCTTAGAACGTGAGCCCGGTCTCGACCATGCCGCGCCACTGGTTGGGCGACATGCCGGCCGCACCGAAGGTCAAGTGCGCCGTGCTGTTCGTGACGCGCACAAAGGAGAGTTCGACGCGGGTGAAGAAGCCCTTGTCCTGGAAGGTCGGGGTGACCGTGAACGACCAGGCCTTGGCGCCGGGGCCGTAGCCGAGGAGGTTATTGTTGCCGGCATTGGGGTCGGCCGGGTTGCCGGTACTGGTCTCGTACTCGGCGCGCGCGGCCGTCGACCACATCGGCGTGAAGTGGTAGTTGGCGAGCAGCGCCGCCCCGAAGACGTGATCGGAGTGGGCGTAGCCCGCACCCAGCTTCACCGAGCTCGGGGCGTAGATGTACTGCAGGTAGGGCGACACGGTGAGCGCGCCGACCTTGGTGGTATAGAGCAGATTATAGATGTCGCTGTTGTCGAGGTTCTCCGGCGCGGCGTAGTAATGGTTCAGCGTCGTATCGTTGATGACCGTCGAGCCGAAGTGGTGATAGAAGAACACCGAGGCGGTGCTGTTCTTGTTCAGGGCGTAACTAAAGAGCCCGGTCAGGACATTATAGTGGTTGGAGTAGTAACCGTCGTTGAACGACAGCGAGGCGCTCACCGGCCCTGTCGAGTAGTTGACCTGCGCCCCGCGGTTGACCGCGTTCTCGCTGTTCCAGAGCAGGCCGCGCTCGATATTCTGGTTCATCCAGCTCCAGGTGTACTCGCCGCCCATGAGGGTCGGGAGCTTGCCGACCTCCACCGAGAAGTGGCTGGTCGGGGCGAGCGTGATATAGGCCTCCGGCACCGCCCCGTAGTAGTAGTTGGGCACTGACGGGGTCGGCAGTATTGGTTCGCCGAGGGTCGGGAAGTTGTAGGAGCCGGCCATGACGAAGAACTGCACGAGACCGGTGGTCTTCTGCAGGATCATCTCGGCGTTGGTGATATCGAGCCGCGTGTGGCGATCGGTGCCGAACACGGCCGGGCCGGTGAGCCCCCCTACGGGATTGCTCTGCCAGGTGCCGGCGGCGCTCAATACGCCCTCCGCCGATAGCGTCCCGAGCGGCCCGGCGGAAAAGTTGATGGCCTTGGGCGGGTTCAGGGTGGCATGGGCATGGGGGGCGGCAAGGCCGAGCCCGCACAGTGCGACCGGTACCGCCAACAGTGATTTACGCATGATGTCCTTCCTCATTGTCGAACTTTCGTTGTCAAGGCGCCCTGGGTGGCATGTGTCTCGCCCATTTACTATGGTTTCCCGAGGCGCCTGTTTATGGTGTCTCATCCCTGCGACGGTCTCGCCGAGATGCGGACCGTTTGGAATCCTTGGGCTCCCTCCCAAAACGGTAGCGCCTCGCGGCGGAACGCGAAGGATACCGTCGGCGCCGGTTTTGGCAAGTCCCAAGCCCCTGAAGTACCCTTCAACCCCTATCGGGCTTGCGCGGGCGCCTACTGTCGTGGCAGCTCCTGCAATAATCGTTCCGAGAATACAGTGCCCCGGCACGCAGAAAGGCTTGAGTCGCGCCGACGAGTCTGCTTTGATGGGCCCCCTTCGCGGGAGACGCAAGCGCCTCCGGGAGGGGCGCCGTGGCCGTAGCGGGTTCGTTGCCGGTGCATCGGCGACGTGGCCATGGGCCGCGGTGGCCGAGGGCGCCGCGGGGGCGGGGGTCACACGCCCATTTGCGGTGCACGAATGGATGTCATTGCCCACAAATAGCGCAAGTGGCCCCTTCGGCTGCGGGTCTTTCATGAGCCGGTCGCGCCGTGTCGGGCGGGCCCGGGGACGCGGCTGCGATTTTTTTAAAGGTCCGCGCGTGGCGGGCTGCGCGCCGGGCATGCCTGCGAACCCCCGCCGGTTCTATCGGGGCGGGCGCCCGCTGACGCCCAGCCGCCGTTGCGCGAGGAGAGAGGTGGCATGCGAAACTCGGATGGCGGATGGGATGCGTCCCTGGCCCTGCGCTTTGCCCGCAGGGGGGCGCGCACTGCGCTTGTCGCCAATTGCCACCATGGGCCCGCGCGTGTGCAGCGCCCGTTTTATCCGGAAGGTCCGGAATGCGTGCACGCCTACCTTCTGCACCCACCAGGCGGTTATGTCGGGGGCGACAGCCAGGTCCTCGACGTGCGCTGCGAGCGTGATGCCGCGGTGCTGCTCACGACACCCGCCGCCACGAAATTTTACAAAACATTAGGACCATGCGTGCGCCAACGGATGGCCTTCGCGCTCGCGGCGGGCGCGCGCCTCGAGTGGTTGCCGATGGAGGCGATCGTGTTTCATGAGGCGCGCGTGCGCAGCACCCTACGCATAGACCTCGGTGCGGGGGCATCCTTCGCCGGTTGGGACATCGTGTGTCTCGGGCGTCCGGCAAGCCATGAGCCGTTCGTATCGGGGGTCTTCGATCAGCATTTCAGTGTCTGGCGCGAGGGCCTCCCGTTGTGGGTGGAGCATGCCGTTTACGAGGGCGGCTCCGCGGTTCTCCGGCAAAAGTACGGCCTTGGCGGCGCCTGCGTATACGCGACCTTCGTTTGCACCAAAATGGGTGAATTCGATGCCGCCGCGTTGCGTGCCTTGTGTGGCGATGGTCCCGAGCCCTTGTCGTTCAGTGAGAATGGCGACATACTCGTTGCCCGCTACCTTGGCGAAAGCGCGCAGCGCGCCCGCGATGCGCTGACGCGGGTATGGCATATCGTTCGGCGCGCGCACTTCGGTGTGGGCGCCTGTGAGCCGAGGATCTGGCAAACCTAGATAGGATCGACGCGATGGATTTGCTGCCCCAGGAACGGGACAAGCTTTTGATCTTCACCGCGGCGCTGGTCGCCGAACGGCGGCGCGCGCGCGGCCTGAAACTGAACTATCCCGAGGCCGTGGCCTTCATCAGCGCGGCGCTGCTCGAGGGCGCGCGCGACGGGCGCAGCGTGGCCGATCTCATGAGCTACGGGACCACGATACTGACGCGCGAAGACGTCATGCCGGGTGTGGCCGACATGGTGGGCGAGGTGCAGGTCGAGGCCACCTTTCCCGACGGTACCAAGCTTGTGACCGTGCACAATCCCATTTTGTGAGAGGCGCGATGACGGTAGGCGAGATCGATACCGCGGGTCATGATGTGCGTCTGAACAATGGGCGCGTGCCGACGCGTCTGGTGGTGGCCAATCGCGGTGACCGCCCGATCCAGGTCGGTTCCCATTATCATTTCTACGAGACGAACGAGGCGCTGGTGTTCGACCGCGCCCTAAGCCGTGGCGGTCGTCTCAACATCCCTGCGGGGACCGCCCTGCGTTTCGAGCCGGGACAGAGCCGCGAGGTGGAACTTATCCCCTACGAGGGTCTGCGGCGTGTGTTCGGTTTTCGGGGCCTGGTGATGGGGGAACTCGACGCATGATCGATATCCCGCGCAAGGCCTATGCCGCGCTCTACGGACCGACTGTCGGTGACCGCGTACAGCTGGCCGACACCGATCTGTGGGTCGAGGTCGAGCATGATTATGCGATCTACGGCGAGGAGGTGAAGTTCGGCGGGGGCAAGGTGATCCGCGATGGGCAAGGCCAGGGCCAGTATGACAGCGCGCATGCCATGGACACAGTGATCACCAACGCCTTGATTATCGACCATCGCGGCATCGTCAAGGGCGATATCGGCCTGAAGGGGGGGCGAATCGCGGTCATCGGCAAGGCCGGGAATGGTGATGTTCAGCCGGGAGTCACAGTCCCGATCGGTCCGGGCACGGAGATCATCGCCGGGGAGGGCCTGATTGCGACGCCAGGGGCCATAGATGCCCATGTCCACTTCATTTGTCCCCAGCAAGTCGAGCAGGCCCTCATGTCGGGCGTCACCACCTTGATCGGTGGCGGCACCGGGCCCGCCGCCGGCACCAATGCCACGACCTGCACGCCCGGCCCCTGGCATATGGAGCGGATGCTCGGCGCCATCGAGGACATGCCGGTGAATATCGGTTTTCTGGGCAAGGGCAATGCCAGTCTGCCCAAGGCCCTGGAGGAACAGATCGAGGCCGGGGCCATCGGTCTCAAGCTTCATGAAGATTGGGGGACGACCCCTTCGTCGATCGACAACTGCCTCAGTGTCGCCGAGCGTTATGACGTGCAGGTAGCCATCCATACCGACACCTTGAACGAGTCGGGGTTCGTCGATGACACGATCGCGGCGTTCCGTGACCGCACCATCCACACCTACCATACCGAGGGGGCGGGCGGCGGCCACGCCCCGGACATCATCAAGGTCTGCGGGTATTCGAATGTCTTGCCCTCGTCTACGAATCCCACGCGTCCCTTTACCGTCAATACCCTCGATGAGCATCTGGATATGCTCATGGTCTGTCATCACCTGGACCCGGCGATTCCCGAGGACGTGGCCTTTGCGGAATCGCGCATCCGCCCGGAGACCATAGCCGCCGAGGATATCCTGCAGGACATGGGGGCGATCAGCATGATGTCATCGGACTCCCAGGCCATGGGCCGCGTGGGCGAGGTCATCATGCGCACCTGGCAGACCGCGCACAAGATGAAGGCGCAGCGCGGCGTATTGCCGGGCGATGGGGTTCGCCACGACAACGCGCGCGTCAAACGCTACATCGCCAAATACACCATCAATCCGGCCCGCGCGCATGGCATAAGCCGCGATGTGGGCTCGCTGGAGCCCGGGAAGCTCGCCGACATCGTGCTCTGGCGCCCGGCGTTCTTCGGTGTCAAGCCTTCGCTTGTGATCAAGGGCGGCATGATCGCGGCCTCCCCGATGGGCGATGCCAACGCCTCGATCCCAACCCCGCAACCGGTCATCTACCGACCCATGTTCGGGGCCCTGGGGCTTGCGCCGGCGGCCACCTGTCTCACCTTCGTTTCGCAGGCGGCGCTCGACCGCGACATAGGCACGCGGCTTGGCCTCAAACGGCGGTTGGTGCCGGTGTCGGAGACCCGCGGGTTGCGCAAGGCCGACATGGCCCACAATGACTACCTACCGCGCATCGAGGTCGACCCGCAGACCTACCAGGTCTATGCCGATGGCGTGTTGTTGTATTGCGACCCGGCGCCGGAGCTGCCGCTCGCGCAGCGCTATTTCCTCTTCTAGGCATGGATGCCGTGCGCCGGGTGACGAGCCATGCCGATGCCGATGTGCCCTGGCAGGCGGTGCTGACCCTGCCTTTCGAGCGGCGTGTGAAGAGCCGCCAGCGTGCCGTGCTCGATGACGGTGGGGAGGTGCATCTGGATCTGCCGCGCGGCCGCGCCCTGCGCGATGGTGACCGGTTGCGCGCCGAGGATGGGCTTGTCATTCTGGTGCGCGCCGCCGCGGAATGCCTAAGCCAGGCGGCAAGCGATGAGCCGCTCTCGCTGGCGCGCGCCTGCTACCATCTCGGCAACCGCCACGTCCCCGTGCAGATCGAGGTGGGTGCGGTGGCTTATCTCGCAGACCACGTGCTCGATGCCATGGTCCGGCAGCTGGGGCTTTGCGTGACGGCCCGCACCGGACCGTTCGAGCCGGAGGGCGGGGCCTATGGACATCACCACCATGAATGACGCGGTGGTGCTCTGCCAGACCCTGCGGCTTGCGAGCCCGGCCTTGCCCATCGGCGCCTACAGTTATTCGCAGGGGCTCGAGACCGCGGTCGCCAAGGGCTGGGTGGTGGATGAATCCACGGCGCGCGATTGGATAGAGGGTCTCCTGCGGCTTGCCATCGCGCGCCTCGATCTACCGCTTTTGGTTCGCTTACGTCGCGCGCTGGCGACTCATGACCATGCACGACTGGTGTTCTGGAGCCACTATTTGCGGGCGAGCCGCGAGGCCCGCGAACTCGCCGATGAAGACCGCATGTTGGGCGCGGGCCTTCTGCGGCTCTTGGGTGACGACTCGTGGGCGCAGCAGGCCTGTGCGGCCGATGTCCCGCCAAGCCTCCCCTTGGGATTCGCGGCGGCAGGTCTGGCCTGGGGTCTCCCGGAGCAGGCGGCGTTGACCGCTTATGCCTGGTCGTGGCTCGAGAATCAGGTGGCGGCGGCCATGAAGACCATACCGCTTGGGCAAAGCGCCGGCCAGCGCCTCTTGAGTGGGGCGCTCGAGCCGCTCGCGCGCGCGGTCACGTGTGCCCCGGGGATCGCCGACGACGACCTGGGCGCGCTCGCCCCGGGTTTTGCCATCGCCTGCGCCCATCACGAGACCCAATACACGCGGCTCTTTCGGTCATGAGCACGCACCATCATCGGGGACCCTTGCGGGTGGGTGTCGGTGGGCCGGTTGGTTCCGGCAAGACCGCGCTCGTCGACGCCTTGTGCAAAGCGATGCGCGAGCGCCACGACCTCGCGGTGGTCACCAATGACATCTATACGCGCGAGGACGCCGAGTTCCTGATGCGCAGCGGCGCCCTGCCCGTCGAGCGCATCATAGGCGTCGAGACCGGGGGTTGCCCCCATACCGCGATCCGCGAGGACGCCTCCATGAACCTTGCCGCGGTCGACGACCTGACGCGGCGCTTCCCAGCCCTCGACATCCTGTTCATCGAAAGCGGGGGCGACAATCTGAGCGCCACCTTCAGCCCCGAGCTCTCCGACCTCACGCTCTATGTCATTGACGTTGCCGCCGGCGACAAGATCCCGCGCAAGGGCGGTCCGGGGATCACCCGCTCGGACCTGCTCGTCATCAACAAGATCGACCTGGCACCCCACGTCGGGGCCTCTCTCGATGTCATGCGTCGTGATGCCGCGCGCATGCGTGGCGAGCGGCCCTTTGTCTTCACCAACCTGAAGACCGGGGAGGGCGTGCCCGAGGTCGTGGCCTTCATCGAACGCGAGGGGGGCGCGCAACCTTCGCTGCTCCCTTAAGGGGCGGCCGCGGCTCGCTCCTGCACTCGAATTGGGCGTCGGCGACGCCTGTCTTCATCACCCTTCTGATCTCAAGCCCTTTACGGTTCTCGAATACAACACGCTCATTGCCTCCTCATCCGTGGTGGCATCGTTCTTGCTGATGGGGGCTCCTCGAACAATCAAACGGGGAGGAACCCAATGCATACCAGGAATCATCTAAAGATCATCCGCCGTTCACTCGCGCTAGCGATGATGGCGGGCCTTGTTCCGGCCATGGCCGCGACGCACAATGCCACGACCGTGGACGGGATCTCGATCTCCGGTTACATCGATCCTACGTACATCTATAATCAGGATGCTCAGGTGAGCTCCTTTTTCTTTGCCGACCGCAACTCGCCATACACTTATTATCACAGCACATTCGGGGATCTCTATCTCGACTTCAACAAGAAGTTCGGCAATGGCGGATCGATCGATATCCAGATCATGCCGACGCGCGGCTACGGGAGCACCTTTGGAAGTCCGGGTACCTCTCATGCCGCCAACAGCATCATCAACGCCGCCGTCCTGACCCTGCCGGTGAGTAAGGAGGTCGACTTCATCGCCGGCCAGGTCCCGGCATGGGACGGCTACGAGTCCGAGACCTCCCCGCAGATGCTCACCATCACCCACAATCTGCTCTACGATTTCAGTGAGCCGGGCTACTTCACGGGCGCAGGCGCAAGCTACACCTCGGGAATACTGACCGTCCAGACCCTGCTCGGCAACTCCTGGAATACCGCCTACACCGGCAGCGCCGCGCCCACCAAGGCCCCGACCTTCGAGTACCGGGTATCACTCGCCCCGTCCAGCGCCCTGAGCTTCGGTCTCTACGGGACCATCGGCAAGAACCCGACGCTCACGAACCCCGGGGTCGAGACCACGCGCATCTATAATGACTTCGACGGGACCTATACCCTGGGGGCCGCCACCTTCAATTGGCAGTTCGACCTCGGTCATCAGACCGCCGCCGCGGCCAATGGCGGCAACGCCATGTGGTATGGCACCTCGCTGCTTGCCAACTACCGCTTCACGCCGCTCGTCGGTGCGACCTTGCGCTACGACTACCTGAACGACAAGAAGAACGGCGGCCATGTCGCCCTGGCTGACTACTACGACGGCTTCGCGCCGACATCTGCCGCGGCCCCCGGCGTCAACAACGGCCCGGTGCGCCAGGCGGTCACCGCCGACCTTCTGCTCTATCCGGTGAAGAACACGATCGTAAAATTCGAGTACCGCTACGATCGCGCCAACGGCGCCCTGTTTGTGGATACGGCGACGGGAGGCTACAAGAAGAGCAACAACGTCCTGGCCGCGCAGATCGTATATTCATTCTAAGAGGCAGGGGCAGGGACGCATGGGATACGCGCCTCATGGTCTCTTTGGTGAGGCGTTCCCTTCAGGGCAGGCCGGCTCGGCGTGGGGCGGCCTGCCCCTTTTCATGTCGGTGGCGTGTCGTCGCCATCTGGCGCGAGCGCTCGTGGGATGCGGATGGCCGGTCCCGACTATTCCAAAAAAATACCACGCGACGGCGAAGCCCAAAAAGACGCCTTCCTGGCGTACATGCAGAGGCCCATGCCGACGCCGATAGCGTGGCGATTTCGCCACAGGATCGGCGCAATACCCGCGCACCTCCACGACCCAGGGTGTGGGAATGAATGCGGCGGGGGTGGTTGCCACGGACAAGGCCGCAGGCGCCCAACGGGAATCGCGCGCGCCCGCGTGACCGGACAACGATCCCGACCGTCGTGATCGTGAGCGCCCGGCGCCACCGGGGCTGGCCGATCACCGATAGGTAGGGGTCTCGGCGAGCGGGTCTGCAACCGCGCGTCGATCAAGGACGCGCAAGTCCACCACAAGGCCCGGCCATCAATGGATCTGCGGGGGTTGGCCGCGACGCTCCGAGAAGGTGGCATAGGCGAAGTAGCCGAGTGGTATCACAAAGAGCGTGAGCACAGTCGATGCGAGCGTCCCGAAGATGAGCGAGATGGCGAGTCCCCCGAACACCGGGTCCATCACCATGATGGCGGTGCCGAGCATGATGGCGAGCGCAGTCAGCATGATGGGGCGCAGACGCACCGTCCCGGCCTGCACCACGGCCTCGGTAAGGGCGTGCCCGGCGCGCCGGTAATCGAGGATGAAGTCGATCAAAAGAAGCGAATTGCGCACCACGATGCCGGCGAGCGCGATGACCCCGATCATGGAGGTGGCCGTGAAGTATTGGCCGAGGACGGCATGCCCCGGGAATACCCCGATGATGGTGAGCGGGATCGAACCCATGACGATGATCGGGATGACGAACGACCGGTAGTAGCCCACTAGTATGACGTAGATGAGCAGGATCGCCACCCCGAAGGCCGATCCCAGATCACGAAACACATTCAGGGTAAGGCGCATCTCGCCGCTCCAGCGCAGCCCGTAGTGAAGGCTGCTTGGATCCTTCATGAAGTCCTGCGTCAGGTGCACCCCGTCTACGGTGTGGTGTTTCAGGTATTGCCACATATGCAACACCGGATACACGGGGCTACCCATGCTCATCCCCGCGGTCACGTATTCGACGTCGCGGCCGTCCTTTTGGTATATGGGCTCGGGCGCCGGTCGCTTGATGACGCGCACAAGGGCCGATAACGGGATCTCGCGACCTTCGGGGTTGGTCACGAACAGCTTGCCAAGGTCGTTTGGGCCGACGTGATCGGCGATCGGCACTCGAAACCGGATGGGGACGGGCTCCTTGGCGTGGGGGATGTGCGCGGTCCCGTCGCTGATGCCAGACAGGAAGCCCTTCAAGGTCTGGGTCACCTGGGCAGCGCTCACCCCGTGGAGGGCCGCCTCCCTGCGATTGACCTTGATGATGTATTGCATCGAGGGGTGAGGGACGGTGCTGTCGACCCCCGCGAGGTGCGGGGTATGGGCAAAGAGACCGTATCGC
This sequence comes from Acidiferrobacter thiooxydans, assembly GCF_003333315.1. Classification (GTDB taxonomy): domain Bacteria; phylum Pseudomonadota; class Gammaproteobacteria; order Acidiferrobacterales; family Acidiferrobacteraceae; genus Acidiferrobacter; species Acidiferrobacter thiooxydans. Next base: position 1,530,188 of record NZ_PSYR01000002.1, on the reverse strand, counting down.
AGGTCGTTGGCGATCACCTGCACCTTGTGGTAGTTCGGGCCGAAGACCTCCGCCATGATCGTCGCCCGTACCGGGGGGCCGGGCGGGTGTTGCACGATCTTGATCATGGCCCCGGTGCGCGCGATGAGCCGGTCGACCGCGGGTCTCAGGGATCGCACGATGGCGATCGACGATACCGGCCGTTCGCTCTTGCGCACGAGGTGTACCTGGACCTCGCCCACGGTCGGGCCCCTTTTCAGGGTCTCGCCGCGCAGAAGGCCGCTGAAGTTGATGGCCCCCATGGCGCCCGTCGACAGATCATAGGTCGTTACGTAGCGGTTGGCGCGCACGATGTTTCCGAGTGCCGTGATGACGCGATTGGTGTCTTCGAGGGTGCTGCCCGCGCGCGTGCGCACCGTGATATCGAAGCTGTTGTTGTTATTGCGTGGCAGCATCTTGAAGTTCACGATCCGCAAGACCGGCATGGCCAGCACGCCCGCAAACAGGAGGATGATGGCGAACAGGAACCCGCGCCGCATCCACGGTCGCGACAATAAGGCGCGCATGGCGCGCGCATAGCCCCTCTGCAGGAGGCCTGGCCGGTCGTGCAGCGCATCGCCGCGACCCTTTAGCCACATGCGTGCCGCCCACGGCGCCACGGTGTAGGCAATGAAAAGCGAGGTTATCATGGCGATCGGGACGTTCTTTGGGATCGGCGCCATGTACGGCCCCATCATGCCGGTGACATAGAGCATGGGCAGGAAGGCGACGATGACCGAGAGTGTCGCGAGGTTTGTGGGGCGGCCGATCTCGTTGACCGCAAGCACCGTCTCGCGCACGCGATCGGCGCCGGCGCGCGCGTAGTGGCGGAATATGTTTTCGATGACGACGATGGAGTCATCCACGAGCAGGCCGAGCGACAGGATGAGGGCGAATAACGTGATACGGTTGATCGTCTGACCGCCCATATCGTCCACCGCCAGTGTCACAAACAGGATCAACGGGATCGTGACCGTGACGATCGCGGCGGCGCGCCAACCCAGGAACACGACAAGCAGCACCACGACCGTTGCCACTGCGATGAACAGATGCTCGATGAGGGTATTGACGGCGCTATTGGCGCGCTCGCCATCGTCACGCGTGACGTTGACGTGCACACCGTTGGGGATGACGGGGCCTTGCAGCGCGCGAAGCTTATGCAGCACGGCGTCGGCGACCGCCACGGCGTTGGTACCGGCACGCTTGGCGATCGCGATCGTGACCTCCGGCACCTCGATGTTGTGCGGGCGCGTGTGCGAGTAGGCCGGCCCGAAGCCGATCTCGTGCACGGTCTTTATGCGCCCGGCGCCGTCGGTCACGGTCGCCACGTCGTGCAAGTAGACCGGGCGGTGGTTGTAGAGGCTAACCACGACCTGGCCGACATCGCGTGCCGAGCGCAGCATGGTGCCCGCATGGATGGTGGCGCGACGATTGTGGTTGGTGAAGTGTCCGGACGGTATCTCGACGTTGGTCGCCTGCACCACCCTGCGGACATCATCGAGCGTCACGTCATAGTGGCGCATGAGGCGCGGGTGTAAGACCACGTTGATCTGGCGCCGCTGGCCGCCGATCAGATAGGAACGCGAGGTGCCGGGCACGCGCCGCAGGTGATGAAGGACATTGGTCGCGATCGCCCGCAGGCGCACGCCGCTCATAGTGGCGCTCGACAGCGATATGGTCACGATCGGGACCTGGTTTACATCGAGCGGCTGGATCACGGGTTGCTCGGTCCCCGGCGGCATCCGGTTCATGTTGCTCATGATCTTGTTGTAGAGCCGAACGAGCGAGGCCACCCGGTTTTCCCCCACCTGGAACTTCACCGTGACCACGCCCATGGAGTTCAACGCGAGGCCATAGGTGTGGTGGATACCGCGCATGCCGCGCAGTATCGCCTGCAAGGGGTCGACGACGAGGTTCTTGATCTCGCGAGGGCTGGCGCCGGGCTTTGTGACGATGATGTTGGCGGCCGGCACCACGATCTGCGGATTTTCCGTTCGTGGCGTGGTGCGTAGCGCGATGATGCCGGCAAGGATAGCCACCACCACGATCAGTATGGTGATCTTGCTATCGATGAAATAGCGCGTGAGCCGTCCGGCGATGTTGAGCGGTTCGTCCGGCGGCGGATCAACGGCTGCCATGTTGTCCTCTTCTCGTGGTGGTCGGCGGATGGATCGGGCTTCCGTCATAGACGCCGCGGAATGGGGGCAGGACCAGGGTCTCGTGGCCATCCAGGCCGCTTAAGACCTGCGCCAGGCGGGCGCTGGTCGTGCCGATCTTTATCAGGCGGAAGCGGGCGCGTCCATGAGGACTCAATACGAATACCCCCGGCAGACCCCCCAGATGGGTGATGGCATCCTTGGGGATCACGACATCGCCCTGGGCATCGAGGTCCGTGGGGGTATGCAGGCGCAGGGTGGCGCGCGTTACCGGCGGACGCGCGGCCGGGGGCGCCGGCGGTGGCGGTTTATGCGCGCAGGCGGCGATGAGCAGCATCGCGGCAAGCGGCCAGGAGCGCACGCCTCTCATGATGCGATCCCGAGTGATGCCAGCGTGCGGCGTGACAGGCTGCCGCATGCCGCCGCCAGGGCCGCGCGGTTTGCGGCCAGGGCATAGAGGGCTGTGAGACGCGCCTCGCGGGCTTGCACGAGACCGTGTTCGGCGTTCAGGAGGGACAGGAGGATGGTGCGTCCCTCGCCATAGCGGACCTGGGTCACAGCCACCGCTTGCCGGGCACGGACGACATTGGCGTTCGCTATCCGATATTGGGTCATGGCGGTGCGCATGTTATCGAAGGCGCGCGCCACATGGTTACGGATGCGTGCACGCAGCCCGGCGAGCCGGGCTTCGAGCTCGGCGACCTGCTGCTCGAGGACGTCCGCCCGGTCACGGTTGCGGTGCCCGTCGTAGAGTGATTTGCTGATCACGGCCCCGACGGTCCAGGCGTTATGACGCAGATTCGGGATCTCGCTGAACCATTGCGACTGGGCGGTGAGTCGCACCTGAAACGATGAACGATCGCGTGCTGCCTGAGCCCTGGCGCGCATGGCGGCGATCTCGGCGCGCAGGGACTTGATGTCGGGCCGGTCCGTGAGGGCCTGGCGGTCAAAGGTGGCAAGGTCGTGATGGGGTATGGGCACCACCGGCAGCGGCACGTGCGGCACGGTGATGGCAAGGCCCGCAGGCGCACCCATGGCCGTTGCCAGGTTGTCCATGGCGATGCGGACATTGCCCCGGGCCTCGGCCAGCATCCCTTCGTTGGCCCCGAGATTGACGTCGGCGCTCAAGGCATCGGAACGTACGATACGCCCGCGCGCATAGAGGTAGCGGGCGGTGCGCGCATGGCGCCGGGCCGCCATCACCGCCTTGTGGGCGACCGTGAGGGCCGCGCGCGCCACCAGCACCCCCTCGTAGGCCTGGATGACCTGGGCCATGATGGTTTGGCGGATGCGGCGCGCCGCGCCTTGCGCCGCTTTACGCCCGTAGCGCCCGGCCCGTAGCGCCTCGTGGATCGCGCCGCCTGTGTAAAGCGGCCAGGACAGCGACAGCGTCGTGGTACCGAGTTTTGTGATACCGGGCTGGTTCAGGGTATTGGGCGTGAATGCCGCGGCGCTCACCTGGCGGCGCTCCAGTTCCGCGGACAAGGCCTCCAGCGGATTGTTGCTGAAAAGATAACCGTAGCTGACGCCGACCTCGGGCAGGCCCTGATCGCGGGCCAGTCGGAGCTCGGCCCGGGCGGTCGCGCCCCGCGCCTTGGCAAGGCGCGCCATGCTATTGTGCGTGAGCGCGAAATCGACGGCTTGGGCGAGCGTGAACGAGCGCGCGACGGCGTGCGTGGCCACAAAGAGGGCTACCATTCCCAATGCGACCGCCAACCGCTTCATGATGTTACGACTCCTTTATTGGACCTCGTCCCTGTCTGTATATTAGCAATCAATTAACTTCTAATGGAAGCCTTGACGCGCGTGCTACAGATTTTTTCAGTGTAACCGATTGCGCCGGCCTTGCGCGTCCTTCCATGGCCCCGTACGCCGAGGCATCACCCAGCCATTCTCAAATGGGGCACCGATCGGGGATATCCGATAGCGCCTGTCGTGCAGAGAGGTATCCGACAGGTGGCCCGGGTATTCCTACACCGCCATCGGTGTTCCGGGCTTGTGGCCTCCCGTTGAGAATAGCCAGGTATCACGCCGGGTGGTGTGAGCGCCGCCTGAATTTGCGTTACCCTTGCGCTGTCGGAGTGTCATGGTGGCAAGGGATGGGGATGCCGGCGTGGCTTCGTGGGGGTGATCGCGGATGGCTAAGCAAATCGACGTCCAGGACCTGAAGAAGGGGATGTACGTCATCGATCTCGATCGTCCCTGGATCGAGACTTCATTTATGTTTCAGGGTTTCGAGATCCGCACCGATGCCCAGCTACGCGCGCTCCAGCGCCTCTGCCGGCATGTCTATGTCCAGGAGCGCGAGGATGGGGGCGGTGCGCGCGGCGAGGATCGGCGCCAGGTCGCCGCGGGGGCCGCGTCCGGGGCCGCTTCCGGTGGCGATGCCCGCCAGGCGGAGGTGTTGGCGGCAACGGCCGCGGTGCGGCGTGGCCCCTCGATTCACGGCGAGCCGATCCCCTTGAAGGCCGAGATGGCGGAGGCGCGCAGGCTCGAGGCGGACGCCCGCGCGCTCGTCTATAGCATGCAAGACGACGTGCGGCTCGGCCGCAATATCGATGGCCAGCGCCTGCGAACGATCATCACCGGCATGGTCGATAGCGTCGTGCGCAACCCCGATGCCTTGATCTGGTTTACGCAACTGCGGAACAAGGACGAGTACACGGCCTTGCATAGTATCCGCGTGGCCATATTAGCCCTGGCCTTCGGCCGCCATCTCGAGTTGACCGTACCGGAACTCAACATCCTCGGTGTCGGCGCGCTCCTCCACGACATCGGTAAGCTCAAGATCCCCGATGCCATCCTGAACAAGCCCGGGCGTCTGACCGATCACGAGTTTGCCATCGTCAAGAGTCACGTCCCCGAGGGCGTGAAGATTCTCGAGTCGTCGCGCCATATCCCGTTGTCGGCCGTGGAGGTGGCGGGGTATCACCACGAACGCTACCAGGGGGGTGGCTACAACCGCGGCCTGAGCGGGGATCGCATCGGCCTTTTCGGGCTCATGGCGGCGATCGTCGACACTTATGATGCCATCACGAGCGATCGCGCCTATCATGCCGGCATATCCGCCTATGAGGCCCTGGGGCGACTCTATGCCATGCGCAACAAGGAGTATCACGGCGGGCTCGTCGATCGCTTCATCCAGTGTCTGGGGACCTACCCCGTGGGCAGTATCGTGGAATTGACCACGGGGGACGTGGGGGTGGTGATCGCTGTCAACCGCCAGCGCTATCTGCGGCCGACGGTGGCCCTGGTACGGCGCGCGAATGGCGCAGCCTTCCCGCCCGAGACGGTCCTGGATCTGGCCGCCGACCGCGCACAGACCGTGCCTGGCGTGGAGATTCGCCGCGTCCTCCCCGTCGGCGCCTATGACATCCAGGTGGCCGATTACATGCCGCGCGGCACCTGACGCACCCGTTCAAGCGCCCCTTGATGAGGGCCCTCGCTCTCATCTTTTGCCATCAACCGAGACCCATCAGCGGTTTCGAGGGCCCGCACCGATACGCGCGAACGCGTGTTGACAGTCGGCCTCCGCCGGTTCCCGAGGCACGGTTATGTCAATACCACCCCCGCGACATCGCGTGTCCGTATGGGCACCGTTTACCACCTCTTTCGGGACAAAGGGGGAGGGTTGCGTGCGCGGGGTTCATGTGTCCCGCGCGGCGCCCGCGCGTGTGGTGCCCGGGGCGCCGTCGCGCTGTCAGAAGCGGGGTTTGACAACCACGAGGATCACGATCGCGATCAGAATCAATACCGGGACCTCGTTGATCACGCGGTAGAAGGTGGTGCTGCGTTTGCGTCCCGCGGCCAGTTCCCGGCATAGGTGCCCCAGGTAGACGTAATAGGCGACGAGCACTGCCACCAGCGCCACCTTGATATCGATCCATAGGCCGCGAAAGCCAAAACCCAGCCACAGCCACAGGCCAAGGCTCACCGCCAGGACCGCGCTCGGCGTCGTGAACCGGTAAAGCCTCCGTTCCATGACCACAAAGCGCGCTTGCCCGGCCTCGTCGTCCGTGAGGCTGTGATACACGAAGAGGCGCGGGAGATAGAAGAGGCCCGCGAACCAGGTAATGACGAACACGATATGGAAGGCCTTGATCCACAGCATCATGAGGCCTCGGCGGGCAGGATTTCGGTGGCGGTGAGGAACTCCGCGAGCAGCGCATCGAGAAACCGCCGACCCAGGGGCGTGGCGTACATCCGGTCGTGCTCGCGCCCCAGTAGGCCTCGGGCGACGGCAGGCGCCCATAAGGATTCCAGGTCCATGAAGTCATATCCCGTGCGGTCCCGGAGCACGTCTTGCGTGAATCCTTCGCTAAGGCGCAGGGCATTTAGGAGGAACTCGAAGACGATATCGCGGCGTGCAAGCCGGCGCCGGCTGGCGATACGATCACGGCCTGCCATGTAACCGACCGGATCGGTATTCCGTACCACGCGTGTCACCCCTTGTCCGTCGGTGAGTTTGCTGTGCGCGCCTGCGCCGATCCCCAGATAGTCGCCAAACCGCCAGTAATTGAGGTTATGCGCGCAGCGGTATCCGGGGCGCGCGTAGGCCGACACCTCGTAACGGTCATATCCGGCGCTGCCTGCGGTCTGCGTTGCCGCCTCTTCGATGGCCATGCGCTCGTCTTCCGAAGGCAGTATCGGCGGGTCGTGGGCAAACGCGGTGTGGGCCTCTATCGTGAGCTCGTAGAGCGACAGGTGCGGGGGGTCCACCGCCAGGACCGCGCGAACGTCGGCCTGGGCCTGGGCCGCGGTTTGATCCGGCAGGCCGTACATGAGGTCGATGTTGAAGGACCGGAAGCCCGCGCCTGCGGCGGCCTCCATGGCGTTATGGGCCTCGCGCGCGTCATGGATGCGCCCGAGGCGGCGCAGGGAGGGGTCGTGGAGGCTTTGGACACCGAGCGACAGGCGTGTCACCCCGGCCTCGCGAAAGGCCCGAAAACGGCTGCTGTCGATGGTGCCCGGGTTGGCCTCGAGCGTGATCTCACAGTCGGCGGCGAGCGCCATGCGCCGGTTCACCCCCTCCAGGATCTCGGCGATGGCCGACCCCGAGAACAGGCTGGGCGTCCCCCCGCCGAAGAATATCGTACCGATCTCGCGCCCCGGCAAGCCCCCCCGACTGTGTTCGAGATCGTCGAGCAGGGCGCGTATGTAGGGTCCCTCGGGAAGCGGCCCGCGCCGCGCCAGCGAATGGAAATCGCAATAGGGGCACTTGGCCACGCACCATGGGATATGGATGTAGAGGCTAAGCGGCGGTAGGGACCCGGTGGTCATGCGTGGGCGCCAAGGAGCCGCGACATGGCCCGCAAGGCCTGTCCACGATGACTCAACGCCTGCTTTTCGGTCGCATCGAGCTCGGCTGCCGAACAGTCGTGGGTCGGCACATAGAACAGGGGGTCGTAGCCAAAGCCGCCGGTGCCGCGTTCGGCGGTCAGGATGCGGCCTTCCCACAGGCCGTCGGCGATGAGCGGGCGGGGGTCGTGGGCATGGCGCACGTAGACCAGTACGCAATAAAAGCGTGCGCTGCGCCCGCTCTCCGGTACGCCGGCCAGTGCCGCCAGCAGCGCCGCGCGGTTTTGCCGGTCGTCGGCATCGGCATGGGCGAACCGGGCCGAATGCAGGCCGGGACCTCCGCCGAGGGCGTCCACCTCCAGCCCGGAATCATCGGCGAGCGTCGGAAGCCCGCTCGCGGCCGCCGCATGGCGGGCCTTGATGAGGGCGTTTTCCACGAAGGTGAGGCCATCCTCGACGGGCGGCGCCACGCCGAAGGCGTCCTGCGCGATCAGGGTGATACCGTGTTCCGCCAAGGCCCCCGAGAGCTCGCGGATCTTGCCGGCATTGTGGGTGGCGCAGCAGATCTTCACGGCTCACCGGCCAAGGCCTGGCGCTGGGCCTCGAGCAATTCCTGGATGCCCTTTCGGGCAAGCTCGGTCATGGCCAGCATCTCCTCGAAACGGAAGCTGCCGCGCTCGGCGGTCCCCTGGAGCTCGATGAAGCCGCCGCTATCGTCCATGACCACGTTCATGTCGGTCGCGGCGTTCGAATCCTCGGCGTAATCGAGGTCGACGACCGGCGTACCGTTATGTATCCCGACCGATACCGAGGCCACCTGACGGCGCAACGGGTCTTCTTTCAGGAGTTTATGGGACTTAAGGAAGCGGATGGCGTCGGCGAGCGCGACGTAACCGCCGGTGATCGAGGCCGTGCGCGTACCCCCGTCGGCCTGCAAGACGTCGCAGTCGATCATGATCGTGCGTTCGCCCAGGGCCTTCAGGTCGAGCGCGGCACGCAGCGAGCGCCCGATGAGGCGCTGGATCTCCACGGTGCGTCCGTCCTGCTTGCCGCGCGCCGCCTCGCGCTGGGTGCGTTGGCCGGTGGCGCGCGGCAGCATGCCGTATTCGGCCGTGAGCCAGCCCTGCCCGCGGCCCTTCAGAAACGGCGGCACCTTCTCGTCTATGCTCGCTGTGCACAAGACGCGCGTGTTACCGAACTCGATGAGCACCGATCCTTCCGCGTAGCGCGTGAATTGACGGGTGATCTTGATGGGGCGTAGCGCATCGGCGGCGCGTCCGCTTGGTCTCATGAGGATGTCCTTAACGTGGGGGTGTCGGCCGCCAGTTTAACAAAAAGGACGCATCGACATCAGCGGGCCGCCGTCGTTTGATGCGGTTGGCTAGTCCTTCGGGGAGGTCTTCTTGGCCGCGCCGCGCATCTCCTCCAGTTTGCGACCGACGATGAGACGGCGTCCCTGTTCCCAGAAGGCGCGCGCCGTGAGTTGCCGCGCCTGGGGGGTAAGTCCCGCGGGGCGTCCTGTGCGGTCCTGCCAGCGGAGCGCCACGGCGCTGATGTTATCGGCGGCCTTCTGGCGACGGTTCTCGGCGGCCAGCAGGAGGTCGGCGAGGCCGTTTTCGAGCACCGGATGGCCAAGCGCGCGGGCCATCTCGCGGTCCGACATCGCCTCCCATACGCCGTCGCTGCATAGCAGGAGCATGTCGCCGGGATGGAGCGCGGTCTCGGCGCCCAGGTGGATGGTCGGCTCCTCGCAGCCCCCCAGGCAGGCGAGCAGGCGGCTCTTCTCAGGATGCGCGCGCGACTCCTCTTCGTCTAGGATGCCGCGTTCACGAAAGGTCTCGATCATGGTGTCGTCATGGGTGCGGTTGATCGTGGCATCATTGCGGAGGTGGTAGAGGCGGCTATCGCCGACGTGCGCCCAGTAGGCGCAGCCGTCTTGCACGAGGGCCAGGACTGCGGTCGTGCGCGGTTCTATGGGCGGGTCGAGGCGCCGGCCAAGCCCCTTCAGGGTCTGATGGGCCTGGAACAGGACGAAGGCCAGGAAGTTGGATGGGTCTTGGACGCGTGCCGAGCGCACCGCGCGGAAGGCGCGCACCGCGACCTCACACAAGGTCGCCGAGGCCAGCGCGCCGCCCTTGTGTCCCCCGAGGCCATCTCCCAGGACCATGAGTACGGCGGCATCGCGCTCGGCGATCGCCACGCGGTCCTCATTATAGGCGCGGCCACCCTGTCGCGAGCCTTGCGTACAGACATATCTCATACCCGCCCTCTCCCCCATACCCCGGGCCGGCGCGTGCCGTTACGACCGTTTCAGTCGCGGCCACGGCCACCTGTCGAACCACCGGCCGATATCACCCCTATTGCCCGATTCCTGGCGCGGCGTCTCGCTCAGAAACGCCAAGAGTTGTCCGACGTTCTGTGGTCGTTGCAGCTGGTCCATCTGCATGCACCAGTCTATGGCCTCCAGGATCTGTGCCGAATATCGGCGGCCATAGCGACCGCGCGCCCCCTTGAAGGTGTCCTTGGTGGCGCGCGCCGTGGCCGGTGGCGGTGCGCGCCCGCTCAGGCACGCCCACATCGAGGCCCCGATCGCATACAGGTCGGTCCAGGGACCGATATGCCCCTTGGTGTGCTGCTCCAGGGGCGCGAATCCGGCGGTCAGGGTGCGCAGGCCGGCGGGTCGTTCCAGGGTCCTTTGCGCGGCCCCGAAGTCCAATAGCAGCGGGTTGCCGCCCGGGCGCAGCAGGATGTTGGCGGGCTTTATATCGAGGTGCAAAAGCCCACGGGTGTGAAGTTCGTCCAGGCCCATGAGCAGCGGCGGGAACATGGTGCGCAGGAACTTCTCGCTCAAGCCCCCCGGGTGACGCTTGATGTACCAGCGCAGGTCGCGGCCGACTTCGTAATGCATGACCATGTAGGCGGTGTTGTGGGCGCGAAAGAAGTTGGTGACCTGGACGATGTTAGGGTGGTGGAGCTTGGCGAGTGCTGCGGCCTCGTCGAAGAACCGTTTGAGGCCCGAGGCGAAAAGCCCCGCGGTCTCCTCGGAGAGCGGCTCGACCCGGCCGTCCGGGGTCCGCCAGGCCTGGGTCACCGGAAGGAACTCCTTGATGACCACCTCGGCCCCGGACGCGAGATCGGACGCGAGATAGACCGAGCTGAAGCCTCCTCCGCCGAGGGTCTTTTCGATTCGGTAGCCCTTCAGGACATAGCCTTGGGCAAGAGGGGTCGGTTGTTTACGCATGTACCCCCACACAATAGCCGAAAACGCACCAAAAAGCTGTGGCGCCCCGAGTCCTTTCGGGGCCCCGTTGCCGCTTGGCGGCGGTGTACCGGCGCCTTCGGGTTTCGGTTAGTATGGCGGCCATGACGGTTTGTGTAAAAAGCATGACCGCGTTCGCGCGCGCCCAGGTCCATGCCGAACAGGGTGAGGTCGTGTGCGAGCTGCGCTCCGTCAACCATCGCTATCTGGAGGTGTCGGTGCGCCTGCCGGATGGCCTGAATACCCTCGAGGGCCTAGTCCGCGAACGCCTTTCGCGGGCACTCGCGCGCGGTAAGGTCGACTGCCAGGTCGCGTGGCGCCGGGGCGTGACCGAGGCCGCGGTCATGGTCGATCGGCGTCTGGCGGCGGAGATCGTGGGCGCTGCCGAGGCGCTGCGTGCCGCCCACGCCACGCTCGTCCCGCTTGCGGTCGCCGATGTGTTGCGCTGGCCCGGGGTGGTGGTAGCGCGCCCAGGGCCGGCCCTGGACGGGCCGGTCAGCGAGGCCTGCGAGCGCGCGCTGACCGCCCTTATCGAGCATCGGCGGCGCGAAGGCGAACGGTTGGCGCAAGGCCTGCGCGAGAGGCTCGACCTCATGGACGCCGAGGTCGGCCGCTTGCGCGGGCTGGTGGCCAAGGGCCTGGAGTCGTTGCGCGAACGGCTGCGCGCGCGCGTGGAGGCGCTGGCCCCGCCGCTCGATGACGCGCGCCTGGAGCAGGAGGTGGTGCTTTTGGCGCAGCGCGGGGATGTCTGGGAGGAGCTGGAGCGTCTTGCCGTGCATATCGGCGAGGCACGCGCGGCGCTCGCCGAGGGCGGACCGGTCGGCCGGAGGCTTGATTTCTTGATGCAGGAACTCAATCGCGAGGCCAACACTGTGGCCTCCAAGTCCTCGTCGGCGCATGTTTCGAGTGTCGTCGTCGGTCTCAAGGTGCTGATAGAGCAAATGCGTGAACAGGTGCAAAACATTGAATAGCGATCCCCGCTTGGTCATCCTGTCGGCCCCGAGCGGCGCCGGCAAGAGCAGTCTTGCCAAGGCCCTGACCGCCGATGCGCGTTTCGCGGTGTCGGTGTCGCATACCACGAGGGCGGCGCGTCCTGGCGAGCAAGATGGCGTGCATTACCATTTCGTGGACCCCGCGGCGTTCGAGCGGTTGGTGGCCGAGGGGGCCTTTCTCGAGCATGCGCAGGTCTTCGGAAACCGCTATGGGACGACGCGCGCGGCCGTCGAATCCCTGTTGCGCGAAGGACGGCATGTGATCCTCGACATCGACTGGCAGGGCGCCCGGCGCATCAAGGCGCTGTGGCCCGAGGCGCTCGCGATCTTCATCCTGCCGCCGTCGCTGCAGGCCCTCGAGGCGCGGTTGCGCGGCCGTGGTCAGGACGATGAGGCGGTGATCGCCCAGCGTATGGCCCAGGCGCAAGCCGAGATCGCCCATGCCGGGGAGTTCGACCACATTATCGTGAACGATGAGTTCGAAGAGGCGCTCGCCGACCTGAAGACGCTGATCGCCGAAGGCCGGCGGCGCCGACCGTTGCATTACGACCCCGGACTGATCGCTCCTACCGGTGCATAAGCGGATTTGCTAGACTTCCTATCTTGGATTATGAGGAGTGTGTTATGGCTCGCATCACCGTTGAGGATTGTCTGGAGCACGTCGAGAACCGCTTTCAGCTGGTATTGGTGGCGGCCCGTCGGGCCCGCCAGCTGGCATTGGGCGCCGAGCCGTGCGTACCACGTGAGAACGACAAGCCGACGGTTCTGGCCCTGCGCGAGATCGCCGAAGGTTATGTGACCAGCGCCATTTTGGATGATAATCCGGAGGCGGGCCTGGAGTCCGATGATGATGCCGTTTTATCCCTCGGAACAGGCGGCAACGCCGCCGCAAATTCGGCCCCCTGAGGGCGCGGCTCCGGGCGCCGTCTCGTTTCACATAAGCGACCTGCTCGCCTTGCTCGATGGCTACCTCGGGCGCGAGGAGGTGGCCATGGTCTATCGCGCCTATCTGTTCGGCGCGGAGGCCCACGAAGGCCAGAAACGCCGTAGCGGCGAACCCTACATCTATCATCCCCTGGAGGTCGCCCGGCTGCTTGCCGGCTTGCGTCTCGATGCCACGTGCCTTACCGCCGCCATCCTTCATGACGTCATCGAGGATACGGGTCGGCGCAAGGACGAGATCATCATCCAGTTTGGCCAGGAGGCCGCCGATCTCGTCGATGGCGTGAGCAAGATCGGCCAGATAGAGTTCGAAAACAAGGAGGAGGAACAGGCCGAGAATTTCCGCAAGATGTTGCTGGCCATGGCCCGCGACATCCGCGTCGTGCTCATAAAGCTCGCCGATCGCCTCCACAACATGCGCACCATCCGGGTGCTGTCGCCGGTCCGGCAGAAGGCCATCGCCCGCGAGACGCTCGACATCTACGCGCCGATCGCCAACCGCCTGGGTCTCCACAATTGGTCGGTGGAACTCGAGGATCTGGCGTTCGCCATCCTCTACCCCCTGCGTTACCGGATCCTCCAGGAGGCGGTGCGCAAGCGCCATGGCAATCGCAAGGCCCTGGTCGACAAGGTGCGCGTGGCGATCGTCGAGCAATTGCGGCGCGAGGGCCTGCCGGGCGAGGTATCGGGACGTGAGAAGAATCTCTACGGCATCTATAGCAAGATGCGCCAAAAGGGCCTGTCCTTCGAGCAGGTCTACGACCTGTTGGCGTTTCGCATCGTCGTCGACAAGGCCGACACCTGCTATCGCGCCCTGGGCGTGATCCATAATCTCTATAAACCCATTCCCGGCCGCTTCAAGGACTATATCGCGATCCCCAAGACCAACGGCTATCAATCGCTCCACACCGTGGTATTCGGGCCGTTCGCGGTCTTGATCGAGGTCCAGATCCGCACCGAGGATATGCATAGGGTCGCCGAGAACGGGGTCGCTGCGCACTGGCTCTACAAGACCGGCGATGTCGGTATGCAAAAGCGCGCCCTGCAATGGTTGCAGGGCCTGATGGAGACCCAGCAGCAGGCCGGTAATCCCCAGGAGTTTCTGGAGCACCTGAAGATCGACCTGTTTCCCGACGAGGTGTATGTCTTCACCCCCAACGGCGATATCAAGAAGTTGCCGCGCGGCGCCACGGTCATCGACTTTGCCTATGAGGTCCATACCGATATCGGCAAGCGCTGTGCCGGGGCGCGCATCAACCACCAGCTGGTGCCGATGCGCACGGTGCTGCGCAACGGCGACCATGTCGAGGTCATCACCTCGGCCTACAGCGCCCCGCACCCCTCATGGCTGAATTCGGTCGTGACCGGCAAGGCCCGCGCGCACATCCGCAATTACTTGAAGAATCTGCGCCGCGACGAGGCCATCAGCCTGGGCGAGCGGTTTTTGGCGAAGGCCCTGCAATCGCTCGGTTACACGGGCGAGGTAAGCGAGGAGGCCAAGAACGCGTTGTTGTCAACCTTGCACATGAAGGCCTGGCCGGATGTGCTCGCCGATATCGGTCTTGGGACGCGCATCGCGGCGGTGGTGGCGCGCCAGCTGCTGCCTGACGTGCCGGCACCGTCGCTGGTGCCGTCGCGCGCCCCCGGCACGATCGCGATCCGCGGGACCGAGGGCGCGGTGGTGAATTACGCCAAGTGCTGCCGGCCGATCCCCGGCGACCCGGTGCTCGGTTTCCTCACCGCCGGTCGCGGCATCACCGTACACACCGAGGACTGTCCCAATGTCGCTGAGTATCGCAAGCATCCGGAGAAGTGGATCGACATCCAGTGGGAGAACGGCATAGACGGCTTTTGGCCGGTGGCCATCCGCGTGGAGGTCAAGAACCGCCGAGGGGTGCTGGCGACGGTCGCCGCCGCCATGTCCGAGATGGACGCCAACATCGATACGGTATCGATCGACGAGCGCGATGGCCAGGATACCGCCATGGACTTCGTGATCGAGGTCCACAACCGCGTGCACCTGGCACGCATCATCCGCCGGATCCGCTCCCAGGAGGCGGTGGTCCGGATCAACCGCAAACGAGGATAAACATGACCTTTCGTGTCATCGAGACCCCCGCCGCGCCGCGCGCGATCGGCACCTATTCGCAGGCCCTGAGATCGGGGTCGCTCGTGTTTCTCTCGGGGCAGATACCGCTCGACCCGGCGACCATGACGATCGTGTCGGATGATCCCCGCGCCCAGATCGTGCAGGTATTCGAGAATCTGGCGGCGGTGATCGGGGCGGCCGGCGGCGAACTGCGCCATATCGTCAAGCTCTCGGTGTTTCTCACGGATCTCGCGCATTTCCCGCTGGTAAACGAGGTCATGAGCGAGCGCTTCAAGCCCCCTTATCCGGCGCGCTCGGCGATCGGGGTTGCCTCGCTGCCGCGCGGCGCCCTAGTCGAGATGGATGCCATCCTCGACCTCGGCTAGCGCGATCGCCCCGGGCCCGTGCGAGCGGCCGGTCACGGCGCTCGCGGGCATAGGGCCGGCGATGGCCGAGCGCCTCGCGCGCCTCGAGATCCGCACGGTGGGCGACCTTCTGTTCCATCTCCCCCTGCGCTACGAGGACCGTACCCGGGTGTTGCCCATACGGAGGGTGGCGATCGGGCAGTCGGCGCTGATCGAGGGCGAGATCGTCGCCCAGGCCGTGGTCGGGCGCGCGCGCCCCACGCTCGTTTGCGAGCTCGCCGACGACAGCGGGCGCATGGCGATGCGCTTCTTTCATTTCTCCCCGCTGCAGCGCCGCAGGCTCGGCGTCGGAACGCGCGTGAGCGTCTATGGTGAGTTGCGCCTGGGCCCCCAGGGCCCGGAGATGGTGCACCCGGAATACCGCTGTGGTACCGAGGGGACCTTGCAGGAGCCGGTCCTGACACCGGTCTATCCGTCCACCGAAGGCCTGGGCACAAAGGCCCTGCGGCGCGCGGTGCGCGCGGCGCTCGCGTGCGCGCTGCCGGCCTTGACGGAATACCTCCCCAAGGCCCAGTGTCCGCCCGGGCCCACGCTCGGCGAGGCCCTGCGGCTTTTGCATGGCCCACCCGCCGGGTGCGACCTTGGCCCGGCGCGCACCATGCTGGCGTTCGAGGAGCTCGTGACCCATCACGCCCATCTCCTGACCCTGCGTCATACGAAGGGGCGCGCCACGGGTCCCAAGTGCCGCGTGCCCGGACAACTTCTGGCCCGGTTCCTGGAGGCCCTGCCGTTTACCCCGACCAACGCCCAGACGACCGTGATGGGTGAGATCCGCCGTGATCTCGAGAGTGGTCGGCCCATGCGTCGCATCCTGCAAGGCGACGTCGGTTCCGGCAAGACGCTGGTGGCGGCGGGCGCCGCGCTGATCGTCATCGAGGCCGGTTTCCAGGTCGCGATCATGGCCCCGACGGAGCTCCTCGCCCGTCAGCACATGGAGACCTTCGGTGCCTGGTTGCGGCCCTTGGGCATCGAACCGTTCGGCCTCATGCGGCTTCGCGCCGGGGCCGAGACCCGCCGCGCCCGGGCGCGCGATTGCGAGACGCGGCTTGTCATCGGCACCCAGGCGATGTTTCAGGAGGGCGTGGATTTCGAGCGGCTGGGCCTTGTGATCATCGATGAACAGCACCGTTTCGGTGTCCACGAACGCCAGGCCCTGACCGCCAAGGGGCGCGCGGGCGCGCGGCGTGCGCATCTGCTCGCCATGAGCGCCACCCCCATCCCGCGCACGCTCGCGCAAAGTATCTACGCGGATCTCGATCTGTCGGTGCTCGACGAGCGGCCGCCGGGGCGGGCCCCGGTCACCACCGTGGCGCTCGCCGAGACCCGTCGCGACGACGTGGTGGCACGCGTGCGCGCCGCGTGCCTTGGCGGTGCCAAGGCCTATTGGGTATGCCCCCTTATCGAAGAGGGCGAGCAGGACCTGAAGGCGGCCGCGGCCCTGCATGCCGAGCTCGCCCGGGTACTTCCCGGGATCAACGTGGGCCTCATCCACGGACGCATGAAGGCCGTCGACAAGGACCGGGCCATGGAGGACTTCGCACGCGGCCCGATGCAGGTGCTGGTGGCCACCACCGTGATCGAGGTGGGTGTCGACGTCCCGACCGCAAGCCTGCTCGTCATCGAGAATGCCGAGCGCCTGGGGCTTGCCCAGCTCCATCAACTGCGCGGCCGTATCGGGCGCGGCGGCCTGCCCGGCCACTGCGTGCTGCTCTACAAGCCGCCGTTGGGCGACATGGCGCGCGCGCGCATCGCCTGCCTGCGCGAGACCGACGACGGCTTTGTCATTGCCCGGCGGGACCTGGAGCTGCGTGGCGCAGGCGAGGTCTTCGGCGTCCGCCAGACCGGCCTCCCGGGCTTTCGCGTGGCTGACCTCATCCGCGACGAGGCCCTGCTGCCGGCGGTCGCGAAGGCCGCGGCGGCATTGGCGCAGGGCGCTCCCGCCGCCCTCTTGGGCCTGCGCCGGCGCTGGCTGCGCGAGCGTCACGACTTGGGTTCGGTATGAACGACTCCCACCAAGCCTAAACGGCTATGGCGTGAGTGTCGTGTTCATGGCGGGCCGCACGGCCGGCCGTGGCGGCGAAACTGCCACCGCTCCACGCCTCGGACGGTTCCCGCCCGGACAGCCTCGCTTCCATCCAACGCCATAACACCCAGGCGGCATTCCCGTCGCGGCCACTAGTGATTCCGCAGTGCGGGCACTGATGGTGCCGGTCCGAAAGCGTTTTTTCTCGTCCGGCAGTTGCCCGCAGGCATGGCAGCGTTGGGTGGGTTTCAGCCCCCGCGTCGGCGCCTCCCCGTACCAGGACCCAGCCTCTTCCGCTTTGGTCCTGACCATTCGGAGGAGTGCCGCCGGGGAGGCGGCCTGAATCTCGCCGTTCAGGCCCTTCTTGCGGGGACCCTCCGCCGCGGGCCATGGCCTTGACCGACAAGGTCTCGGTACCCGAAAACGTATGACGGGAACAAGCCGGTATTCTGGGGCCGCCGTTATCGCCCCCTCCCGGTGGGCGGCGCGCCCCTGTCCGTACTCAAGCCCTACATCGAACAGCAGGAACGGCCGGAATGATCGCCATGCTGGCGATAGCGCCGCTCATGGCCGGCCGCCCATTGTAGGCCACATGGCCTATGGCCGGCATTGCCGGCCGCACGGCCGGTCACCACCCCCTGAACCGCTACGCCGTTGCAGGCGGGGCACTACGGCGCGTTTTGGTAGGGGTCGAATGTGCGCCATCTTCGCTAATGCCTTTCGAAATGGCGAAATGGCCCGGTCGGGGAGGAGTGCGGGCGCTCGGGTGTCGAGCCCGCCTGACGTGAGCGCGTTGTGCCTCGATGTGGGCGTTTCGTGGCGTCCCGCCAAGAGGACAGACGGCGCGTGCCCGAACCGGGCACGCCTTCCTGTCGCACAGATAGCGTGGACCCACATCGGGGGCGTGGAGGCGCCGACGCGTCTTCGCGTCTCGTAGGGTAGCCTTTCTTTATATAAGGGGGCCGGCTTAAAGAGGGCGGGGCTTGCGACCCCCCCGGGGCCTTGGCCGACAGAGTGCGCTACAATGCCCGCGTTTTCGGGACCCAGTCATGGCGCGGGCATGGGAGGATGATGGCGGCAAGGGGCGAGGGGGCGGTTCAGGCCAGCGGTTGGGCGCGGCTAGGCGCCTATATGCGCCTCATGCGGCTGCACCGCCCGATCGGCAGCCTGCTCTTGCTGTGGCCGACGCTCTGGGCGCTGTGGCTCGCCGGCCGGGGCCATCCGCGCCCGGTCTTGGTCGTGGTATTCGTGGCGGGCGTGTTCATCATGCGTTCCGCGGGCTGCGTCATCAACGACTATGCGGACCGCGATTTCGACCCCCACGTGTGGCGTACCCGCGAGCGCCCGATCGCCTCCGGGGAGGTCGGCCCGCGCGCCGCACTCGTCTTGTTCGCGGGTCTCTGTCTGCTCGCCGCCATGCTCGCGGTGTGGCTCAACACCTTCACCATCGAGCTCGCGTTCGGGGCCGTGGTGCTTGCTGCGAGCTATCCGTTCTTCAAGCGCTTTACGTCTCTCCCGCAGGTCTACCTGGGGCTCGCCTTCGGTTGGGGTATCCCCATGGCGTTTGCCGCCGAGACCGGTCATATCCCGCCGGTGGCCTGGGTGTTGCTGGCCGCCAATGTGGCGTGGACGGTCGCCTACGATACCGCGTACGCCATGGCCGACCGCGACGATGATCTGAAGATCGGCGTCAAATCGAGCGCCATATTGTTCGGGCGCTGGGACCGGGCCATGGTAGCCTTGAGCCACGCCATCGCATTGGGGCTTTTGTATCAGGTCGGAGTGATGGCGCATCTCGGCCCTGTGTACGATGCCGGGCTGGGGCTCGCCCTGGGGTTTGCGCTCTATGAGCAGCGCCTGTTGCGCGACCGCCGGCCCGTGGATTGCTTTCGGGCCTTTCTCAACAACAACTGGTTCGGCGGCAGTGTCTTTGTGGGCCTGGTCGCCGCTTATCTCGGGAGGTCATTGTGAAGCTCTATGGTCATGCCACGTCGCCTTATGTGCGCAAGGTACGCATCGCCCTGCGCGAAAAGAACATCCGTTTCGAGTGGATCCAGGAGAGCCCGCATGATGCCGGCAACCGCATCGTAGCGTTGAATCCGCTCGGCAAGGTCCCGGTCCTGGAGACCGACGATGGTCGGGTCTTGTTCGACTCGGCGTTGCTCATCGAGTATATCGATACCCTCACGCCCGAGCGATTGATCCCGGCTGGGCCGTCCGAGCGCCTGCAGGCCTTGTTGTGGAACACGCTCGGCATCGGCGTGGTCGATGCCACGGTCGCCCGTCTCCTGGAAGACAGGCGTCCGGCCGCCGAGAAATCGCGGGACTTCATCGTTCGCCAAGAGGACAAGATCGCGCGCGCGCTCGCCTGGGCGGACAAGGCCGATCGGGGCGATGCCTATCTCGTGGCGGAGCGCTTTAGTATCGCCGATCTCGGATTGGCGCTGGCCCTCGAATATATCGATTTTCGTTATCCGCACGACTGGCGCAGCAAGCACCCGCGGCTTGCGCGTTGGCTCGCGGGCATCAGTACGCGTGGCTCGTTCGCCGAGACCGTGCCTCCCGGGATGGAGAAGGCCCTCGACGCGCCACACTGACGGCGGCCCATGATCGCACCGGCCCTCCTGCTTGCGGCCTTGCCGGTCATTCTTGTCGGCGCCGAGCTTTTCACGAACGCGATCGAGCATGTGGGTGCGGCGTTCGGGGTGTCAGAGGGCGTGACCGGATCGCTGCTCGCGGCCGTGGGCACGGCCCTGCCGGAGACCGCCGTACCCCTGCTCGGCTCCCTGCATCCCGGGGCCGGCGAGCGCTTGGCGGTGGGAGCGGTGCTCGGCGCGCCCCTCATGCTCTCGACCCTGACGATGGGTGTCATGGGCGCTGCCGCTTGGCAAAGCCGCGGGCCGACGGCCGCCCTCACCCCGGAACGCGCGGGGCTTAAGCGCGATCTCGATTGGTTCCTCACGCTCTTCATGCTGGCCCTGGGGGGGCTTTTTCTCCCCCGGGGCCTGTGGCGGCAGGCATTGGCCGCGATCCTGGTGGCCGGTTATGTCGGCTATGTGACGGTGACGCTGCGTGCCTCCGGCGCGCTCGTGGCCGCCGGCCATGAGACCGCTGCCCGCACCCGCCTGCACCTGGCGCGGCGGGCACTGAAGCGTCTGCCGGGCCTGCGCTATATCCAGTTACTGTTGGGTCTGGCCGGCATCCTCGCCGGCGCCCAGGGCTTCGTGGTGGGTATCGAGGGACTGGGCCGGCTGCTCGATGTCCCGGTGCTCGTGCTGGCACTCGTCATCGTGCCGATCGCGACCGAGCTTCCCGAGAAGATCAATAGCGTTTTGTGGGTCAGGCGTCGCCAGGACACCCTGGCATTTGGCAACATCACCGGCGCGCTCGTGTTTCAGGGCAGCCTGTTGCCGGCCCTCGGGCTTACGCTCACGCCGTGGCGCCCGAGCACGCTTTTGCTCGTCACCATGCTGATCACGATGGCCGGGGTGGGCTTGCTGCGCCTGCGCCTGCGCGGCGCGACCGCGATCCGCCCTTATCACCTAGCGGCGGGCGGCCTTCTCTATACCGCCTTTCTCGGCTATCTTCTCGCGGCATGAGCCTCTATGCCGTGTTCGGCCACCCCATAGACCATAGCTTGTCACCGCGTATTCACGAGGCCTTCGGCGCCCTGACCGGCCGCCTCGTGCATTACGAGCGCCGCGAGGCCCATCCCGGCGGCCTGGCGCAGGCGCTGGCGGCGTTCGCCGCTGAAGGCGGACGCGGGGCGAATATCACCGTCCCCGTGAAGGGCGAGGCCTTCACCCTGGCCGCGCGCGTCACGGCGCGGGCCGCCCGGGCGCGGGCCGTCAATACCCTGTCATGGGACAACGGGGCGTGGGTCGGGGACAATACCGACGGCATAGGCCTCGTGCGCGATCTGACCGTGAACCACGGCTGGTCGTTGCCGGATCGCCGGGTGCTGCTCATAGGCGCAGGCGGCGCCGCCCAGGGTATCGTAGGCCCCCTGCTCGATGCCGGGATCGCGATCCTCGCCATATCCAACCGCACACCCGCGCGCGCCCAGGGGTTGGTCTGGGCCTGCGCGGACGCGCGCGTGCGCTTGGCGGCCGCCGGAGGCGCTGCGGGGTCGCGTTATGATCTGGTGATCAATGCCACCGCCGCCGGCCTTTCCGGGGGTTTGCCTGCACCTCTCGATGCCGTTTTCGAGGACGCCATCGTCTATGACCTGATGTATGGCCCCAAGGCCCGGGCGTTCCTGTCCCATGCGCGTGCCCACGGGGCGCGGGAGGTGGCGGACGGCCTGGGTATGCTCGTCGAGCAGGCGGCCGAGTCCTTCCTTCTATGGCACGGGGTGCGCCCGCCCACGCCATCCGTATTGGAGCGGCTGCGCACCGAGGTCGACGCGCGCTAGCCGGCCCTGGGTGTTCTCGGGGGAGGCGGAAGGATTCGAGGGTGTGGCGGGTCGTGATAGAGTAGCCCCGATATCATTCAGGGACCACTGATGGCGAACGACAATCCCCTGCTGGATCTCGACGGCCTCCCGAGATTCGCCCACATAGAGCCGAGTCAGGTCGCGCCGGCCCTCGACGTCATGCTAGACGAGACGCGCGCGACGGTCGAGGCGCGCTTGTCACGCGCCCCGGGGCCCGGCTGGGATGATGCGGTAGGCCCGCTCGAGGCGGCGGAGACGCGCCTCAAGCGCTTCTGGTCACCGGTGGCGCATTTGAATGCCGTAGCTGACAGCGCGGCATTGCGCGAGGCCTACAATGCCGGTCTGGGCCGCCTGACGAGCTACCAGACCGGCTATGCCCAGGACGAGCGCGTCTACCGCGCCTATCAGGCAGTCGCCGATGGGCCGGACTTCGCGGGCCTGAGCGAGGCCCGCCGCAAGGTCGTGACGAACGCCCTACGCGACATGCGCCTGTCGGGCGTGGCCCTGCCGGCCGCCCCCAAGGCGCGTTTCAAGGCCATCCAAGAGCGACTCTCCGAACTCACGAGCCGCTTCGAGCAGAACGTCCTGGACGCCACCGACACCTTCAGTCTGATCATTGAGGATGAGGCGCGACTGCAAGGCATTCCGGCCTCGGTGCTCGCGCAGGCGCGCGCCGAGGCGCAGAGGCGGGGGCGCGACGGCTTCCTGCTTACGTTGCAGGCCCCAAGCTATGTGCCGGTCATGACCTACGCCCAGGACCGCGCGCTGCGTCGGCAGCTCTACGAGGCCTATGTCACGAGGGCCTCGCAGGCCGGGGGCGGGCGTTACGACAACACTACCCTGACCGATGAGATCCTGGTGTTGCGCCAAGAGGCGGCGGCGCTCCTCGGCTACCCCCATTACGCCGATTATTCGTTGGCGACCAAGATGGCGCGGGATGCCGCCGAGGTCGAGACCTTTCTCACTGATCTCGCCAGACGGGCACGGCCGGCGGCCTTGAAGGAACTCGCGGACCTGAAGGTCATGGCCCAGGCCGACGGAATCTCGCTGGAGGCCTGGGATACCGCCTATTATAGCGAGCGGCTGA
This sequence comes from Acidiferrobacter thiooxydans, assembly GCF_003333315.1. Lineage (GTDB taxonomy): Bacteria > Pseudomonadota > Gammaproteobacteria > Acidiferrobacterales > Acidiferrobacteraceae > Acidiferrobacter > Acidiferrobacter thiooxydans. The sequence goes on along the minus strand of NZ_PSYR01000002.1, from coordinate 1,507,464 downwards.
AGGAGCGGCGTTACCAGTTCTCGGAGGAGGATCTGCGTCCTTACTTCCCGCTGCCACGGGTGCTCGAGGGGCTTTTCACCCTCACCGAGCGTCTCTATGACGTCCGCATCCGCGCGCGCCGGGACATCGAGGTCTGGCACCCGGACGTGCTCTTCTACGAAATCACGGATCCCGATGGCGCCTCGCGCGCGCAGTTCTACCTGGATCTCTATGCGCGCGAGCGTAAGCGCGGGGGGGCATGGATGGACGAGTGCTGCGTGCGTCAGCGTCACCCCATACCCAGCCTGCCGGTCGCCTATCTCACATGCAATTTCGCGGCACCGGCCGCAGACCATCCCTCTTTGTTGCGTCACGACGAGGTCGAGACCCTGTTCCACGAGTTCGGCCACGGCCTGCATCACATGCTCACTCAGGTCGACGAGCCGGCGGTGTCGGGGATCAACGGCGTGCCCTGGGATGCAGTTGAGCTCCCCAGTCAGTTCATGGAAAACTTCTGCTGGGAGCGCGATGTCATCGACCTCATCGGCGGCCACTACCGAACCGGCGCGCCGGTCCCCGGCGATCTCTTTGCGCGGCTGCGCTCGGCGCGCACCTTCCAGGCCGCCCTACAGATGCTGCGTCAGGTGGAGTTCGCGCTGTTCGATATTCGCCTGCATGCCGGTTTCGATCCGACCACAGGATCCGTCCATGCCCTGCTCGAGGCCGTGCGCGACGAGGTGGCGGTCCTGAAGCCGCCGGCCTTCAACCGCTTCGAGAACAGCTTCACCCATATCTTTGCGGGCGGTTATGCGGCGGGCTACTATAGTTACAAGTGGGCGGAGGTCTTGTCGGCCGACGCCTTCGGCCCCTTCGAGGAACACGGTGTGTTCGATCGCGCGACCGGCCTGGCGTTCCTGCACAACATCCTGGAGCGGGGAGGCGAGGCCGATCCGCGCGAGCTGTTCGCGCGCTTCCGGGGCCGCGCGCCGTGCATAGACGCGCTGCTCAAACAGAGCGGACTTTACGAGACGGAGGAGGGCGCATGAGGCGTTGGATGGTCGCTTGGGGCACGCTAATGCTCATGGGGGCGGCGCACGCCGCCACCTTGTATCGCTGGGTAGGCCCGAATGGGGTCGTCACCTACCAAAATACCCCGCCTCCGTCCTCCGCCGCGCACGTGCGGGTGATGCATATGCGGAACCACACCTCGCCTGCGGCGGTGCGCAAGGCGGTGAGCGCCATGCACCCCGTGGTTTTGTATAGGGCGCCGCATTGCGCGCCATGCCGTCAGGTGAGCGCCTATCTCCACCGTCGCGGGGTGCCGTTTCGGGCGGTGGACGTGTCGCGCGGACAGGCGGTCCTGCGGGACATGAAGCAAAAGACCGGGTCGACGACCGTACCCACGATCATGGTCGGCAAACAGGTGCTGGTCGGCTATATCCCTTCGGCCCTGAAAAACGAACTCACGGCCGCCGGTTATCTCAAGGCCCCCAAGGATTAGCGGTGGGCGCGTGTCGTAGGCGTACGGCACGCGCCGCGCTCGCGGGCCTTGCGGCATGAAGATCGCCACCTGGAACGTCAATTCCCTGCGCGTGCGTCTGGCGCAAGTCGAGTCGTGGCTGGACGACGTCGCGCCGGATATCCTGTGTCTGCAGGAGACCAAGGTGCCGGATACGGATTTCCCGATCCAGACGTTCGTGGCGCGCGGCTATCAGGTGGTCTTCCATGGCCAGCGTACTTATAACGGTGTCGCCATTGCCGCGCGCGGGCCGCTCGCCGATGTCACTTGCGGTCTGGCGGGTTTCGCAGACGAGCAATGCCGCGCCTTAGCGGCCACCTTCCAGGGCCTGCGCGTGGCGAGCCTCTATGTCCCCAACGGCACCGCCGTCGATTCGCCCCGCTACCCCTACAAGCTCAGTTGGCTCGCCGCCCTCAAGGAGCAAAGTCGCGTGTGGCTTGCGCAAAACCCGGCCTTGGTCCTGGCGGGCGATTTCAACATCGCCCCCGAGGATCGCGATGTCTACGACCCGGCCGCCTGGGAGGGGTCGGTGCTTGTGAGCGCGCCCGAGCGGGCCGCCTTCCAGGCCCTGATCGATACGGGGCTTACGGACGCACTCGGGAGCCTGGCCGGCGAGGGCCGCGGTTTCAGCTGGTGGGATTACCGCGCGGCGGCGTTCCGGCGCGATCAAGGCCTGCGCATCGATCACATCCTTCTGGGTTCGCCGCTGGCCGCGACCTTCGTACGGGGGTTCGTGGATCGCAAGGCGCGCGCCCATCCGCGACCCTCGGATCATGCCCCGGTCGTGGTCGAGCTGGCCTGGCCGCCCGCGTAGCCTCGCAACGGGCAATCCCATCCCTATGTATCGTTATCCATACATATCGCGCTCACATTAAAGGCCTTGTCTCAAGGCCATACGCCAGCATTTATGCGGCCGCGCCCTTGGGTCGAGTGTTCCACAAACGACACATGCGCCTGAGATCCCTTATGACCAGCCCGGGATTTTCCGGATGCCAGGCTTACACTAGCGCCGCGCCCGCTTCCCGAAAGCCCCCGGACGCTCCCCTGCCTATCCCGCAAAACCCATAGGGATCAGCCTGTTAAAGAACGGACCAGGCCGCTGGCACGGTTCTTGTTAATGGTGTTGGCGTACGCCAGGCAGCGAGCCTCAAGACGCCGCCGGCGGGTCGTTCTCGAAATGGGTCATGCCAACATGAAGCGCGCTGTCCTTGTCGTCGTAGTTTCCGCAGTCCCGCTATTGGCGGCGGCCAAGGTCATGGCAGCGGATCCGCCGGCGGTCGTTAATGCCGCCTCGCTGACGGGCTCCGTGCTCGCCGGCGGCCAGGGTGTCGCCACGGTCAATGAGGCGGCAGGCGACGGCAATATCCAGGCCAACAGCGATGCCATCGCCATCGCCCACGACGGTGGCGCGGTCGCGAGGATTCATCAGCGCGTGAGCGGCTCGGTCGCCGGTGTGGGTACGGACTCCGCGCGCATAGGCGGCGCGGCGTTCGCGCGCTTTGCGGGGATACTGAACGTGAACCAGGCGGCCGGCAGCAATAACCTCGAGGCCAATCGCGTGATCATCGCGCGCTCGCTCCATCGCCTGAGCCTTGCGCAGCTCACGCATATCGCGCCGCCCATCCACCAGATCAATCACACCCGTCTGCCGGCCTCCACGGGGGTCGGCAGACGGTCACAGTCGCTGATAACGCCTTGAAGGGCGTCACCGGGATCGCCCAGGTGAGCCAGGCTGCCGGTTCGGGTAACAGCCTGAGTAACAGTGTCACGCTCAACGTATCCGCGGGCATGAGCCCATAGGGGTGCGGGGTCACCCCGATACAAAGTCGTTTTTCCGTTAACTCGTAAAGGAGAGGTGTATGGCAACTCAGTGGAAACTTCGCACCATAGTGGCGGCCGTGGGCATGGCCCTCATCGCCCCTGTGGTCGTGGCTAAGACGACCGGGCAGGCCCAGGCGACTGCCAACAGCAGTCAGAAGGCCGCCGGGTCCTTCGATTTCACCAAGGGATCGACCAATAGCGCCACGATCAACCGGCACGTCTTGCAGAATGCCACCGGCAACATCGGCGTGAACATCGCCGGCGGCAACGGCAACATGCAGGTCAACAATACCGACGTCGCGCTTGCCAACGGCGCGCTCACCAAGAAGACCAGCACGTCATCCCTGGTCGAGAATACGCAGTGGGGCAACATCTTCTCGTTCAGCCTGTCGAAGGATGTCACCAACAGCGCCTCGGCCTCGAACCACGTCCTGCAGGACGCCACCGGTAATATCGGCCTGAACGTCGCCGCCGGTGCCGACAACATGCAGGCCAACAACACCGCCCTAAGCCACGCCCTGGGCGTGCTCCCGAGCGGCCAGGCCGCGGCCACGATCGAAAGCGCCCAGATATCCGGCCCGTTCGCCTTGGCCATGGCGGGCGGCAATAACGACACGGCAAGCCTCTCAAACCACGTCCTGCAGAACGCCACCGGCAACATCGGCGCCAACATCGCCGCCGGCGACGCCAACATGCAGGGCAACAACCTTGCGGTGTCCTTCAACCGGGGCGGCCTGGACGCCTATGCCGGGGCCGGCAGCATGCAGGTCGCGGGTCTCGTGGGCGCGCTCACCATGGGCGCCGACAACGACGCGACTCTCTCAAACCACGTCCTGCAGAACGCCTCCGGCAACATCGGCGTCAACGTGGCGGCAGGCGAGCAGAACATGCAGGCAAACGGCCTGTCGGTCGCAACCGCCCAGTCCGTCTACCCGTATTCGCCGACGGCCACCACGGGCTCGAGCATCGCGCAGGTCGGCAATAGCCAAAACGGCGGCATCATTGCCGGCAGCCTCAATATCGGCTCCGACAACGACGCGACACTCTCAAACCACGTCCTGCAGAACGCCTCCGGCAACATCGGTGTGAACGCCGCGGCCGGCACGCAGAACATGCAGGCCAACAACGTGGCGGTGGCCATGAATATGGCGACCAGCTCGGGTGGCGTGGCCAACTCCAGCATCGCTAATAACCAGAATGCCGGGCCGTTTGGCGGCTCGCTCAGCCTCTTTGGCGATGACGATGCCTCCATCACCAATCACGTGCTGCAAAACGCTACCGGCAATGTGAATGTGAACGTCGCCTCTGGCGCCGACAACATGCAGGCCAATGGACTTGCCGCAACGGACAACAACGCCGGCAAGCTTGCCACCGCGGCCATCGACAACGACCAGGGGACCGAGGGCTTCTACGGGAACAGCGCGCGCCTGTCGTTCACGAAGTGGGGCAATAACAACGCCTACCTGAACGATAAGGTCCTGCAGGATGCCTCCGGGAATGTGGGGGCCAACGTTGCCGCCGGCGCGTGGAACGAGCAGGCGAACAACCTCTCGATAGCCTATGCCGCAGGCCCGGTGGCGAGCACCACGACCGCCACTGCCGCCATCGCCGACAACCAGGCGAGCAACATGGCCTTCTATCTGCCGTCTGTCGCGTTCGACAAGATGGGTGCCATGACCGCCTCGCTGTCGAATAATGTCCTGCAGAACGCCACGGGTAACATCGGCGTGAACGTGGCCTCGGGCCTGCAGAACGTGCAGGCCAACAATACCGCGCTGGCCTACGGCTGGGGTGTCGGTAACGGCGATATGGATGGCGACAACACGGGAGGTCCTGCCACGGCCGTGATCAGCGGCGTGCAGAGCTCCGGGCCCTACTCGATCGCTGTGGACAAGGGCGCGAACAACGCCGCGAGCGTGAGCAATCACGTCCTTCAGAATGCGGCCGGCAACATCGGCGCCAACGTGGCGGCGGGCCTGCAAAACATGCAGAGCAACGATCTGGCCTACGCCTTCAACCAGGCCGGCAGTAACGCCTCGGCGATGAGTAAGGTCTCGCAGGTGTCGATGGGTGCGATCGCCACGGACACGCCGGTGAGCTTCTCCACGGGCGGCGACAATGACGGTGACAACTCGGTGAGCATCCCGACGATGAACACCGCGAGCGTGGGCAATCATGTGATGCAGGATGCCGCAGGCAATGTCGGGCTGAATGTCGCGGCCGGTGCCGCCAACATGCAGCGCAACACCTTGACCATAGCGGACGCAGACTAAGGGTCCGCAGCAAGGGCGGGGGTGAAAGCCCCCGCCTGTTTTTTAAAAGGGTGGAATTATGTCGTACCGTCTTCGATTCTGGATACTCGGGCTTGCGATCCTGCCGGTATTGGCGCGGGCCGGGACGGTGGTTGTCAACGGATTCGGGGGCGTGCCGCTCATCACGCACGTCACCAGCATGCAAGGCCTCAAGTTTCGGTCGGTAGTGCGGCAACGCACCGACTACAGCTGTGGGGCGGCGGCGATAGCGACCTTGGCCGATTACGCCTACGGCCGGCATCTCACCGAGGATCAGGTGATCGTCGGGATGCTCAAGGTCAGCAACCGCAAGGTAGTACAGCAAAAGGGTTTTTCGATGTTGGATATGGCGCGTTACCTGACGCGTCTGGGGTTGCATGGGGCCGGGTACAAGGTGCCGCCGGCGTTGCTCGTGAAGCTCAGGGTCCCGGTGGTGGTGCTACTTGATATCCAGGGCTATGAGCATTTCGTGGTGTTGAAGGGGGTGGCCAATGGCCGCGCCTATCTCGCCGACCCGGCGCTTGGTAACCGCAGTATGTCCCTACGGCGCTTCGTCAAGGATTGGGATGATGTGGTGTTCATCGTCATGGGGCCGCATTACGACAAGCACACGCCGCTGCGCCGGGGGCTTAGGCCGGTGCGCGTACATGGCCTCATGGCGGCCGTGGAGCGTAACGAGACACGTAACCTGCGGGAGTTCGGCGTCATTCCCGCGACGAATTTCTAACCGGGATACCGGGATGATCAGGGTACGAAGGAGTGGTATGGGCGCGAGCGGACAGGGGATTCGGGTTCTTCAGGGTGTGGCGCGGCTGATGGCCGCCGGGGCGTTGTGCGCAACGACGGTGGCGGCACACGCTGAAACACTGCGCGGACGCGATGTCGGCCTGATAGCCGGGCACGCGCCGTTATCGGCGCACGCCCTGTCAGGTTTGCGCGGGCGCTATGTGGCCCCTGCGGGGGTCGTGTACTTCGGCCTGCAGATCGTGAGTCGCTGGACGCAGGCCAATGGCGCGGGCCTTTCCGTGGGTACCAACGTCGATCTTGGCGTCGATGGCCATGGCCATCCGCATCTGTCGGTGGGCAGTTTCTCGACCGAGACCAATGGCGATGGCGCCGCCGGTTCTGCGGGTACCGGAACGATAACCGGCAATCCGATCTCGGGTGTCGCCGGCATCGGGCAGGGTATCCAGACCACCGGCGACGGCAATGTCATAAAGAACGCCGCCGTGATCAATGTGGCCGCCGGCGCACCGGATGGATCGCCACCCCCAGGGTCTTCCGGCGCCCAGGATTTGGCCGTGACGGGCGCAGGCGGCCGGGGTAGCGTCGTGTTCAATCCGAACTCGGTGACCGTGGCCATCAATGTGCCGGGACAGGGCATCATCCAGCAGACGCTCGGGGCGCAGGGGCTCGGACAGAGCGCGCAGGTCCTGTCGAGCGCCAACAATATCCTGAATCAAATGAGCTTGAGTGTCGGTTTTGCGCGCACGGGCGGCTTTTCCGCAGCGCAGGTCGGCGCGATCCTCGGGACCATGAAGGGGCTCTGACGGACACCAGTAGGAGGCCGAGCCCCCCGTAGAGGAGGCCGGCCATGGCCACAGGAATCTTGGAATAAGGTATGTCTCGTCGATCAGCGGGGGCGGAAGGGGCGCGCAGGGGCCGTAGCGGGCCGGCAGGGCGCGCGCGTGAGAGTGGGGCGATGCGCGTCTTGGTGTTGACCGGTACGCGCCCGGACATCATCAAGAGCGCGAGTGTCGTTCACGCCCTCGAGGCCGAAGGCTGCCAGACCTTCCTTGTCCATAGCGGGCAACACGAAGGGGCGGTATCGGCGCTCTACCGGTTTCTCGAGATGCAGCCCTTTGCCGTCGTACGCCTGGGACCGCGCGGAACGCGACTGGCCGAATTGAACGCGCGGCTCCTGGATACGCTCGACCCTGTGATGGCGCGCGTGCGGCCCGATGTCGTCGTGGTCCAGGGCGACACGACAACGGCACTCGCGGGTGCACTTCTTGGGTTCTATCAGCGCGTGCCCGTGGCGCACGTCGAGGCGGGCCTGCGCTCCGGTGGCTGCGATGAGCCGTTCCCTGAAGAACTGAACCGGCGACTCATTACGCGCATCGCCACCTGGCATTTCGCGCCGACCCCGCTTGCGGTCGCGTGTTTGCGTCGCGAGGGCGTAGCGCTCAAGGCCATCACCATGACCGGCAATACCGTCGTCGATGCCGCGCTCTTTGGCTATCGTCGCCTCGGGCCGCGCGCCCCCGAGGAGTCCTACGCGCCGCGCCTCATCGTAGTCACCGCCCATCGCCGCGAGAACTGGGGCGCAGGCATCGCAGAGATCGGCCGGGGCATGCGCCGCATCGTTGAGCGCTTCGCGGACGTCTCCGTCCTCTGGCCGCTGCATGCCAATCCCGAGGCGGCGGCGGCCGTGAGGGCGGCGTGGGACGGGCTTGCTCCGGATGCCCGCGCGCGCGTGCGGCTTGTGGATCCTTTGGCCTATCCCGACATGCTGCGGGCGTTGCGCGGCGCGTGGCTGCTCGTCACCGACTCCGGCGGACTGCAGGAGGAGGCGGTGACCGCGCGCGTCCCGGTCCTGATCACCCGCCGGCAGACCGAGCGTCCGGAGGTCCTCTCGTGTGGGGCCGGCCGCCTGGTGGGCGCCGACGCCAGACGCCTGGAGGCGGAGGTCGCGCGCCTCTATCGCTCGCCTGCCAAATGGGAGGCCATGCGTCCGGCGCGCTCGCCGTTTGGGGACGGAACGGCCGGGGCGCGTATCGCCGCGGTCCTTACGAGGGCGTGGGCCACCGGCCGGCACGCCCCGCGACCTACCACTACGAACGGCCAGGCGCGCGCCGCGGTGGCGTCATGAGCGATTGGCGAAAGGGCGATTGGCGAAAGGGCGATTGGCGAGCCCTGGCCGTGCTGCTCGCCGTCTGGCTTCCCGGTGTCGCCCGCGCCCATGGATGGGTGGGTATGGGTGGCTCGTATTATCGCTTGACCCAGGGCTACGGGCGTTTCGAGGGTCTCTACGCCAAGGGCGTATGGGGCGAGGGCTCAGGCACCGTCGGGGATTGGGAGGTCGATCACGGGCGCATGTTCGGTTATGAGGAGAGCTATGGCGTTGTGGGCGTCACGCAGACCTTCGCCCCGCGCTGGTACGGCTATCTGAGCCTTGCCGGGAGCACCAATTCCGACGTCGTGCCGCAAGGGCGGGTCGATGCCAGCCTTTCCTATAAGGCGTTACCCGACAAACGTCTGGTGGTCACAGGCGGCTATACCGGCATGCGTTTTCGTGATGGTCATGATGACCGCAGTGCCTGGACGAATCTTACCGCCTATCTTCCGGGCTACTGGGTGGCGATGGCCGGGCATGATTGGGCCACAAGCAATCCCGGTTCGGTGGAGGCCCAAAGGAGTTTCGCGGCCTTCGGTTATGACCACAGTGGTCAGACTGAGTTGACCTTGCGTTATGGGTGGGGAACTGAGGCCTACCTCCCGATCGGTGCCCATGTCGCGCTCGTCGATTTTCGCAGCGAAACCGCATCCCTCACCTGGCGGCAATGGCTCGGCACCGATTGGGGTACGGACCTCTTCGTGGAGCGATTCGCAAGCCCCTATTACCGGCAAACCGGAGGATCCATCGGTGTCTTCTATCATTTTTGACGAGGGACCCAACCGGCGCCATGATGCGCGCGCCGCCGGCTGGCGGGGCGGTGTCATCCTCACCCACAGGGGCCTACGCATCATGCCCCATGAGCGCAGCCGCCAGGCACTATCCCTGCTTCTGGGCCCGATCTTCGCGCTTGCCGTGGCCTTGGCGATCCGTCCGATCATCCTCCCGCTGTGGGCGGCCATCGAGCGGTTCTGGTGTGCCCGGATGGTGCCGGCGGTGATAGTCATTCGTATGCCCTATACCCTGCCGTGGGGGACGAGTCTCGCGGTGCCAGTCCCTGACCTTGGGGCAACCGGTCCTTCGCGCGCGGCCTGGGTGACAAGTGCGGTGCTGGTGGGTGTTACGCTGTTTCTGGCCGCGCTCCTGCGCCGCCGCCATCTCCCGCTGTCGCTCGCACTCTTCACCCTGGCGGCGGTGTTTGTTGTCGGGGCCGCCGGGTTTACCCCGCTGCTTGCGCCTTTTCCGTATGTCATCCCGGGCTACATCCAGTCGATGCTGCTCATGGGCCTTGCGCTCATGTTTATGACCCCGCTCATGCTCACGGCGATCTATTACCCGCTTGACTTCAGTCTGGGCAAAAAGGTCATCCTCACGCTGCTTGCGTTAACATGGCTTGCCATCTTTCTGCCCTGCCAATTCTGTCTCCAGGCGTTTGTGATAAGCGACCTTGGTCTTATCGCCTTACCCAGCCTGTTTCTGTTAGCGGGCCTGCTGGTCGATGTCATGGGGCTCGTCGCGCTCTACGCCTGGGGCATGAGCTGGAGGCTGCGCCATGAATAAGGGACTCGTTGCGGTACCGTTCGCCAGTCACGCCTTGCCCGCGCATGCCGGATTGATAGACGTCCTTCAGCCCATCGCCTACGTCATTGTATCCCTGGTGGTCTTCTACACCGCGCGCCACCTGTTCTTTACCATGAACCGGCTCTTTGGTCGCCAGCGCCATCCCTATCTCGATATCACCCAGGCGTCATGGCCGCTTGTGACCGTCATCATACCCGCCCATAACGAGCAGCCGGTCATAGCGCACATTCTGGAACGCATGATCGTCGTCGACTATCCTAGGGACTGCCTGAAGATTCTGTGCGTCGACGACCGCTCCACCGACGCGACGCCTGCCATTCTGGATGAGTTTGCCGCTCGCTACCCCGATCGTGTTCAGGTCCTGCACAGGCCTCCCGACGCGCCGCCCGGCAAGGCCGCCGCGCTCGTTGATACCACCGCGCACCTTGCGGGCGATATCGCGCTCATCTTCGATGCCGACTACCTTCCCGGTCCGGGACTCGTCAAACAACTCGTGGCGCCGTTCTTCGACCCCGAGGTCGGCGCTGTCATGGGTCGCGTCGTTCCCTACAACAGCGGCACGAATCTGCTGACGCATCTCCTGGAGCTGGAGCGTGCGGGCGGCTATCAGGTCGATCAGCAGGCGCGCGCCAACCTGCGTCTGATCCCGCAGTTTGGCGGTACCGTCGGCGGTGTCCGGGTGAGCGCCTTGCGCGCTATCGGCGGCTGGGACCCCCATGCCCTGGCCGAGGACACCGACATCACCTATCGGCTCGCCATCGCCGGCTGGAAGATCGCCTACCAGAATCGCTCGGAATGTTACGAAGAGGTCGTGGAGTCGTGGCCTGCACGCTACCGCCAGTTGCGGCGCTGGTCGCGGGGGCACAATCAGGTCCTGTTTCGCCATCTGCTGCCGCTTTTGCGTTCGCCGCATGTGGCGCGCCGGGAACGCATCGACGGCGCGCTCTTGCTCGGCATTTACGCCATGGCGCCCGTACTCCTCGTCGGGTGGCTCGTGCTCTATCTCCTATGGTTATGCGGCGACAATGGCGGCGGCCTTTTGCTCATGCTGGCGGTGGTGAGTTACGGGACTTTTGGCAATGCCGCGGCGTTCTACGAGATTGCCGCGGCATTGCGTCTGGACGGGGAGCGCGACAAGGTAAAGGGCGTACCGCTCATCCTGATCGGGTTCTTCGTCTCCACCTACGCGGCCACCGCCGGGTTCCTGGCGGCCATCGGCGATATGTTGCGGCCTGGTCGCATCCATTGGCACAAGACACCCCGCTACCGTGATCACACGGCGGCCGCCCCCGACCCGGCGCCGCCGCCCCGCCCTTGAGGAGAAGGCCATGCTGATCCTGTTCATCGCCGTGACGACCATCCTGTTCATGCTCCCGTTCGCCCCGACCGCGGGCCTGTTTCTACGTCGCCGCCAGGCCCTCGGGCCCTCTCCATTGTCCGAGGGCGCTTATGCGCCGGATCACTTCGCACGCAATCTCATCGCAAAGCTGCGCGCGCGTGCCGCGTTGATCGCGCAGCCTTTGATCACGGTGTTCGAATATCGCTTGGATGGCGAGCCGCTTTTGATCCTGCCGGCGTCCATGCGCCGGGTGCCTTCGGAGTGCGCCACGAAGATGAGCTATGCCTTGGCGGACGCCGTTTTGCCGACAGCCCTCCCATGTGACAAAGAGATTGCGGCGGAGGGATCTTTGCTCACGGGAGGAAACGCCAGCTATCGCGCCCTGTATGCGGCCGACACCTTGCATATAGGCGGAAATTCCACGGTCATTCGCTGGTGCCACGCGGATACCCACTTGAAAGTCGACAAAGGTTGCCGGATACTCGGTCGGGCATCGGCCAACAAAACGATAAAAGTCGACGCGCCATGCCTGTTCATGACTCTGACGGCCCCGACCATTCTGATCGGGTCCGCGGAACCACGGATGGGCGGCGCCAAGACGGGGGATTTGGCATCGGCGACCGGCACGGATCACGTGGCCCGCGAGCCGGTGTCGCTGGCCGCGGGGACAAGACTGCGTGGATCGATCAAGGCGTACGGGCAGCTGTGCGTGGGCGCCGAGAGCGTCATTGAAGGGGCGCTCGTGTGCGAGGGTGATATCGTCATAGGGCCAGGCTGCCTGATATGGGGTCCGATAGTGGCCGAGGGCGATGTGCGCATCGCCGAGGGCTGCGAGGTCGGGCGCCCGGATGATCCGGGATCGGTGGTCGGCGAGGATATCGAGATCGTCGCCCCCGCCGTGATCCACGGGGCCGTGCATGCGCGTCATAATGGAATCGTTACAGAAATGTAAAGAATAACAATACTATAAATGGCTTTGGGATCCGGTAGGGCGGGTAGCCCCCGATCCCCACCACGCGAGCTTAAGGAGTATCACTGTGCGCACGCGATCCTATCGTCCCATTTTCGTGGCTCTTGCCGTGGTATGCGCTGGGACCCCACAGGCCTGGGCAGGGACATCGTCTCCCGGTCCGCTCGATGTCCAACACAAACCCGGCGCCCAGGAGAGCGTGCAGGCCGTCTATCGCCAGCAAAACGCCCTGTTCAAGGCCGGACAATGGATCCTTCAGCCTGGGGTCAGTTACGCCTACTCGGACAGCAACTCGCTGACCCTGAATGGATTTCTGGCCCTGGGGGCGATCTTTCTCGGACAGATCAATGTGAGCAAGGTGCAAAGCAACATCGAGACCTTGTCGCTGCAGACCAGCTACGCCCCTACGAATGACCTCGAGCTGTCGGTGACCGTGCCCTACCTGGCCCGGCAGAGTACGTATGTATCGGTGGGCGCCAATAGCTCGAGCCTGCAGGCAAGTCAGCAGGACGTGACCAACAAGGGCCAGATCGGGGATGCCAGCGCCGCCCTGTACTATCAAATATCGGGAAGCAGCGGAGGGGGCGCGACCATCTGGAACCTGACCGCCAAGGCGCCGACCGGACGCGGGCCTTACGGCATTCCGGTGGTGACTCAACCCCAAAACAACAATCTGAGTTACCCACAGTCCTTGCCGACGGGCAACGGGGTATGGTCGGTATCGACGGGGCTATCGTTCATAAAGCCCGTCAGTCCGGCCATCCTCTTTGGAAGCGTGAACTACACCTACAATATCCCGCGCAGCTTCGGCAACATCTCGAGTACCACGACACCCCAACCAGGACAGGTTGCCGGCGGCAATTCCGTGAGCTTCGGGGGCGGTACCGCCTTTGCGCTCAATCGGCGCGTGAGTCTCACACTGTCCATGGCCGAGACGCTCATCGCCGAGACCCGTATAAAGCCCGCGGGCGGCCCCTGGCAGGCGGTGGTCGGCAGCAGTGGCAACGCCGCGGTGTTGAATCTGGGCATGTCCTATGCCGACAGCCGCCGGGTGACGATTGTCACGAACGTGGCCGTGGGACTGACCAAGGATGCCCCCAATATCGATCTCAGCGTGACGGTGCCGACGACGTTTTGACGATCCGGGGCGCGCCGGGGACCCAGACGGTGGCCTCGCGGTCACGGGCCACGCTATTCGATGCCGGCGTTGCGAGGGCCGGATACCCAAAGGGGCGCCCGGGGGCGCCGCGGGCTTGCGTGTGACCGTGTCGTGGCGATTCGGACGGGCCCAGTCCCGGTTTGGGAAGGGAGGAAGGAGACAAGATGCCAGAAGCGAAGCACAATACCGATACCGAACAGTTCGGGTTTCGTGTCGGGCCGGGGGCCGAACCCCGCACGCTGCTCGTCTATTGCGCCGCCAAGACCCTGCCGTTCCGCGAATCCGACATCACAAGCCAAGGGTGGACCCTGACGCGTGTCGGGGCGTGGGGGGCGGCGCGTTCCCATATGGACCGTCTGGGTGCCGGCGTCGGCATCGTGTGTCTTCAGGACACCAGCGAAAAGGCGGTCGCTGATGCCGAAGCCCTGCTCGGCTATGGCCACAATCGCTTTCGGTGGATCGCGATCCTCGACCTCGCGTTCCTAAAAAGCGCGGTCGCCAATCATCTCATCAGTGAGTGCTGTCTCGACTTCCATGTGGTGCCAGTGGATGTGCCACGGCTTTTGCATAGTCTCGGTCACGCCCTGGGGATGGCGCGCTTAAGCCGTAACCGCGCCAACGGTCTTTCGGAAAACCGCGTTGAAAAGAACGTCATAGGCGCGAGTCAGGCGATGAAGGCGACCGTTCAGCGGATCGCCAAGATCAGCCAATCGGACGCGCCGGTTTTGATTCAGGGTGAGACCGGCACCGGCAAGGAGCTCTGCGCGCTGGCGGTCCACGCCCATTCGGCGCGTAGCACGCGCCCGTTCGTGGCAGTCAATTGCGGGGCGCTGCCCGACAAGTTGATTCAATCGGAGCTCTTAGAGATGGACCCCAATTCTTGGACACTAGCTTAGGTGATTATCTGCCCTTACAGTAACGCAACAAGGAGCAGAAATCCTATGAGCAAGACACGACGCAATCACGCCCCGCAGTTCAAGGCCAAGGTGGCCCTTGAGGCCCTGGCCGGGGAAAAGACTATCCATGAGATCGCAGCCAAACACCAGGTCCATCCGAACCAGGTGACCCAGTGGCGCCGGCAGTTGATCGACCAGGCGGCGAGCATTTTCGGCAAGCCCACGGGGACGACACCCACCAGCGATCGCGAGGCCTTGCTGGCCAAGATTGGAGAGCTTACGGTCCAGAACGATTTTTTCGCACGAGTGCTCGGCAAATGACCACGGCTGAGAGACTCCAACGGGTCGAGCGCGAGAATCCGGTGGTGCCGATCGCACGCCAATGCGCGTGGCTTGGCGTGCCCCGCTCGAGCGTGTATTACCAGGGGAGACCTGTGGTCTCCGAGGACGATCTGGCGCTCATGAAGCGGCTCGATGCCCTCCACCTCCAGCATCCCTTCCTGGGCTCGCGGCGCCTGCGGGACCGGCTCGAGCGCGACGGCGTGTTCGTAAACCGCAAGCGCATCCAGCGGCTCATGCAGGTCATGGGGATCAAGACCCTGTACCCCAGGCGCAAGACCAGCGCCCCGGGTCCGGGTCATCGCATTTATCCCTATCTTTTGCGAGGCATGACCATCACCCGGCCCAACCAGGTCTGGTGTGCGGACGTGACCTACATCCCCATGGCCCGGGGCTTTTGCTATCTCGTCGCCATCATGGACTGGGCCACGCGTGCGGTGCTCTCCTGGCGGCTGGCCACCACCCTGGAGGCCGACTCCTGTGTCGAGGCCCTGGAGGAGGCCCTGGAGCTCTATGGGGCCCCGCAGATCTTCAACACCGACCAAGGGGCGCAATTCACCTCCGAGGCCTTCACAGACGTCCTGAAGGCCCACACGATCGACATCAGCATGGACGGCAAAGGCTGCTGGCGTGACAACGTGTTCGTCGAGCGGTTGTGGCGCTCTGTCAAGTATGAGGAGGTGTATCTCAAGGCCTATGCATCGATACCTGAAGCACGGGCCTCTCTTGCAAAATACTTCCATTTCTATAATCATGAGAGGCCTCATCAAGCACTGGATCGACGGACACCGTGGGAGGCTTACACCACAGCGTCCTGGGATCTAGCCGCTTGACCAACCCGGCAGATAATCCACCTAAGGATCGGGAGATTCTGTCCAGGGGTTGGGGTCCATCTCACTTCGGCCACGAAAAGGGCGCGTTCACGGGTGCGCATCAGCGCAAGATCGGGCGTATCGAGGCGGCCGAGGGTGGTACGCTTTTTTTAGACGAGATCGGCGACCTGTCGCTCGATCTCCAGGTGAACCTTTTACGGGTCTTGCAGGGCGGGACCTATGAGCGCGTGGGGGGCACCGAGACCCTGCGCGCCGATATCCGCGTCATCGCTGCCACGCATGTCGATATGGAAAAGGCGGTGGGCGAGAAGCGGTTTCGCGAAGACCTCTATTATCGCTTGAACGTGCTGAATCTGGATGTGCCGCCACTGCGCAGTCGCGACGGCGATGTGGTGCTGCTCGCCCGCCACTGGTTCGACATGTTTGCCGCGGAGAGAAACCCGCAGGTGCGCGGCTTTAGCCGCGATGCCTTCGCGGCCCTGAGCCGGCACCATTGGCCCGGCAACGTGCGCGAACTCATAAATCGGGTCCGGCGCGCGATGGTGATGTGCGAGCGCCAACTCATCGGGCCCGAAGACCTCGGTCTCGAACATGTCGGGCCCCACCGCGACATTCCGGTCGAGGAGACCTTGGCCGAGGCGCGTGAACGGGCCGAGCGCGAGGCCATCTGCGAGGCCGTCGACAGAAGCGCGGGAAATCTGTCGCGCGCGGCGCGATCGCTCGGGATTTCGCGCGTGACGCTCTATCGCCTGCTCGACAAATATCAGATTCCCCATCGTCTACCGCGGAACTGAAGCCGCCCATGGCTGCCCGCGGGTGGGGCTAGGGGCATTGTGATGAATCCGTACCCCCGCGTGAGTGCTCCCGCGGGTGTGGCCCATCTCCTCTCATAGAACGCCATGGCCCGTTGTGCCGAGGTCGATGGACGCCCAAACCCTCGCGGGCCTGCCAGTCCACGAGCCGGGCGTCGATACCCATGGCCGCCGCAGGTGGCGCCGGCATGTCTTCCGGCGGGATTATGCCCTGCGAGACCCAGGCGGCCGCCATAACGGACATCAAGACTGCGTCGGGCGCTGAAAAGCCTGTCGGGATGGGTATCGAGCAATACCGGCCCATGACCCAGAGGGCCTCGTGGGGTGCCGACAACGGCAAAGATGGCGGAAGGGTTGGGGCGCGCGCGGCGCGGTCGACCGGGATCGTCGGCGTTTCCGGCCAGTAACCCTGGGTTGCAGTCCGCAGATAGGATAGGCGCCCGCTCAAATAAAGGGGTTCGGCGAGCGCGTAGCGCTGGCCCGTGTTGGTTCCGCGTCCCACAACCAAAGGATCGCGCAGCGTCCATGGGCGATCAAAGGCCAAGCGGGGCGGGCCGGCCGGTAAACTTAGAGGGTTGATCATTCGGTAGTCTGCCCGAGGGCGTGGTGTTCGCCCGGGCCCTGCGCACCAATGAACGGACCCCGGAACTGGGGACAGGGCTGCGCGCGCACCTCAACGCCCAAGCCGCCGTCTTGATTCGCCTGGTGGAGAGTTATCCCGACACGCGCGACAGGCTGGCGGAAATCTCATAGGGGCCCGAAGCGCAAGTATGGGACAGACTTACCCGGGGCCTTTGGGTACGCCTCTCGTTACGCCACCTTGAGGGCCGGCTGATGGTGGAGCACCAGCAAATCCGCCTCTGTCACCGTCAGGAACGCATAAGCCTCCCCTTGCATATCCGCGAACTCCACCAGAAAGACGGCCGGAGAAAGCGTCTCCACAATGGTGCCGACCTGCCCGCGTTGCAATCCTTCCTTGGGGAAATCCTTCACTAAAGCGACCACATCGAGCGTTCTCAGCGGACTAGAGACCTCGCGAGCGCAATAAGACTTAAGTCAAGTATAACGCTTCGCCATTTGGTGAACCACGACTGGCTGACTGGTAACCGCGTCGCGCACAGCCTGATAGGCATGTGCTTGCCGCGGCGCCGGCGTCTAAAACGGCGTGGCCAAGCGCAGGATGAGCGGGTGCATCACACCGTAGTCAGCCGGACCCTGTCGACCCGGCTCAATTTGACACGCTGCTTGGCTTGCCAGAGGCCATATTGGGACTGCAGCAAGCCAGCTCTCCGGGGAGCGTCCGAGCGCCTTGGAAAGACGCAGGGCCATGTCCGGACTTATGCCACTCTGCCCCTTCAGGATGCGACGCAAGGTCGAGGCCGAGGCATCGAGCGTGACTGCGAGTTCCCGGGCACTGAGCCCGTTGGGCTCCAGATAGACCGCGGTGAGAAATTCCCCTGGATGTGGAGGATTGTGCATAGCTATCAGTGATAGTCCTCATAGTCCACGACGTAGGCGTGACCCTTTCAAATGCCAACGTCAGGCGCCGATTTCCATTGACCCATACCGACCAGCGACCTGCAGAGGATGCAGGCGGAATCCGGGGACATCCATATCCTGGAGCGTATGCGCGGTATCCAGGGCGGCGAGGAGCATGCGTAGCCGCTTGGCGTGCTGCGACGGGTTTCCCGCCACACTTCCCTAGAAACCGACCATGACGTGGAGCAGCTTGCGGTAGGGCAGATACGTCGCGTTGTGTATGGGCACGAGTTCCTTATGCCCGAACATATCGCGCAGAGGCTTGGTGGCGAGCCGACCGGCGGGACTCAAAAGCGCCGTCACGATCTTGTGGCGCAAGGCCGGCGGGACCTTGGCGCTCACCGAGAAGGCCTGGTTGGGCAGTCCCGGCACCTTGTAGGCGATCTGGAGTTTGCCCGGGAAGTGCGCCTCCTGGCGCTTGAAGACCGGGAGCGGCTCGAGGGCCGCCATGCAGTTGCCCTCGACGATGTTGCGCGCCGCGGCCCCGAAGCTGTGAATGACGACGATGTAGGGTTGGCGTGCGGGGTTCGTAAACCAGCTGTCGAGCGTCAAGGTCGCCAAATTGGGCGGCGAGAACGCACACACCGAGCGCCCGATCAGGTCCTGGACCTTGCGCACTGGGCGCCCACCCTTTTTGGTAACGAGCACGAAATTGAGTTTGCCGCTCAACGCCGCGAGCGCATCGTCGTGCCAGTGGGCGATGCGCCACCCTATGAGGGCCGGGCCATCAAAGTAGATGGCGGCGGTATTATTGTGTACCTCGGCCATGTATGTGAGCCAGTTGCTGGTGTAATGGAACGTGATTGGCGCCCCTGTGGCGTGCGCGAGAAAGTCCGCGATCTTGCCGTAGACGGCGTCCGCCTGGGCGAGCCCCTGGCGGGGCGGGGCGATCATGACATAATGCGTGGGCCGGTTTGCGGCGTAGGCAGGGGCGCAAAAAAGACTCAAGATAATCGCCAAGGTGCGCAACATAGTGATCTCCTCATGTATCCGCGACGGAGTGTCCGCACCGTCAGCAGTCCCCGAATAGGCCCTGGCGTGGGCACTTCTTGTTATTGAGAGTCCTGTAAGATTAGACCGCGGGCCTGGGCTTGCAAGGGGTGGCGCGCATGCGCCGGACCGTGCCGGCTTGGCGTTCGCGCGGGCGGACTGATATAGTCGGTTCGCGACAGACAGCTTGCGGGAGAGGCCCGCCCCCCGGGGGCCGGGCGCCGACGACGCAACCGCCCGGAAACGTACCGGCAAAAGGACCGCGAGGCTACTACCGTCGACTCTGGAGAGAGACTGCGCGACAGTCCACCGAAGGGGCACAAGCTCTCAGGTCGTGGGACAGAGGGGTGACTGTGGATAGGCTCGCCGCCTGAATGGCGCGAGTTCGTGTGAATCGAACGCGAGATCTCTCATGGGTCACCGTACCCCGCTTTATGAAGAGCATGTCCATGCCGGCGCCCGCATGGTGGATTTCGGAGGTTGGGACATGCCCCTCCACTATGGATCGCAGATCGCCGAGCACCACGCCGTGCGCCGGCAGGCCGGTATCTTCGACGTCTCGCACATGCGCGCCGTGGAGGTCCGTGGCGTCGATGCCCGCGCCTATCTTCGCTACATGCTCGCCAATGATGTCGACAAGCTCGGTACCCCGGGAAAGGCGCTTTACGGCTGCCTGCTCAATGAGCAGGGCGGCGTCCTCGATGACCTCATCACCTATTTCCTGGCGCCTGACTGGTTTCGGTTGGTCGTCAACGCCGGACCTGCCGATCGCGACATCGCGTGGCTGCGCGCACATGCCGGGCGCTTTGCGGTCGACATCATGCCGCGCCCGGATCTGGCCATGATCGCCGTGCAGGGGCCGCGCGCCGACCATGCGGCCTCGCAGGTCCTGGGGGGCGAGGCCTACGCGGCGCTCGCGCGCCTGAAGCCCTTCCACGGGGCGTTCGTCGGCGACACCTTCCTGGCGCGCACCGGCTATACGGGAGAGGCCGGATTCGAGATCCTCATCGACGCGCGCGAAGCGGCCGGGCTGTGGCGGCGGTTTACCGATCACGGGGTCGTGCCGGCCGGCCTGGGGGCGCGCGATACCCTGCGCCTCGAGGCCGGTATGAACCTGTACGGGCATGATATGGACGCCACGGTATCGCCGCTGGAGTCGGGTCTCGCATGGACCGTGAGTCTCGCAGCCGAGCGCGAGTTCATCGGACGTTCCGCCCTTTTGCAGCAGCGCGTGCAAGGCGTTGCGCGTAGACTCACGGGGCTTGTGCTGCGTGGCCCCGGGGTTGTGCGCGACGGCCAGGGCCTCCAGGGCCCGTGGGGCCGGGGCACGGTGACGAGCGGCAGCTTTTCGCCGTCGCTTGCGCGCGGTATCGGTCTCGTTCGCGTGCCGGCGGCGGCGGCGGACGGGGACGACTGCGAACTTATCGGCCGCTCCGGACAGGTCCTGGATGCGCGCCTGGTCGCGCCGCCGTTCGTGCGCCAGGGGCGCGCACTGATCGATCTTTGAGGGGAGGAGAGATGAGCAAGGTACCAGCGGATCTGCATTACACCAAGAGCCACGAGTGGGTGCGTGAAGACGGCATGGTGCTGGTCGTTGGCATTACCGACCACGCCCAGGATCTCATGGGTGACATGGTGTTCGTGGAGCTACCCAAGCCCGGGACGCGGGTGGATACCGGCAAGGAATGCGCGGTGGTCGAATCCGTCAAGGCTGCCTCGGACGTGTACGCACCGGTGGCGGGCGAGGTGACGGCGATAAACGAGGCGCTTGCCGATGCCCCGGAGACACTCAACGCCGATCCTTATGGAAACGGCTGGCTCTTTAAGATCAAGCCTGCCGATCCCGGCGCCGTGCGCGCCCTGCTCGACGCCTCCGCCTACGAGACCTTGCTCGCATCCGAAGCCTAGATCATGCCGTTCATTCCCCATACCGCGGCCGAGACCGCCGCCATGCTCGAGGCCACGGGCGCCCGGTCCCTCGATGATCTGTTCGACGAGATCCCCGCGCGCCTGCGTTCGGGGCCGCTTACGCATGTGCCCGAGGCCTTGACCGAGCACGAGATCGGCCGGCTCATGCGTGAGCGCGCCGCCGCCGATGGCGAGTTCCTGACGTTCGTGGGCGCCGGGGCTTATGAACACCATATCCCCGCGGCGGTCTGGGAGATAGCCGGTCGCGGCGAGTTTTATACCGCCTACACGCCCTATCAGGCCGAGGCCAGCCAGGGCACGCTCCAGCTCCTCTACGAGTTCCAGACGATGATCGCAAGCCTCGTCGGTCTCGATGTCGCCAATGCCAGCCTCTACGACGGCGCCTCGGCGTTGGCCGAGGCCGTGCTCATGGCCGTGCGCTTGCATGGCCGGTCCCGGCGCGTGCTGATTCCCGAGACCGTGCACCCCCTGTATCGCCAGGTTGTGCAAACCATCGTCTCGGCCCAGGCGATCACGCTCGACCTCGTGCCCATGGATGGTGCCGGGACTACCGATGTCGGGGGGCTTGCGTCGCGCCTCGCAGGCGCCGCCGGGCTCGTCATTCCCCAACCGAATTTCCTGGGATGCCTGGAGGATGTGCATGCCATGGTGGCGGCCGCGCGCGCCGCCGGGGTGCTTGCCATCGGGCTTGTAAACCCCATCGCCTGCGCACTTATCGTGCCCCCGGGCGAATGGGGGCCGGGTTGTGACATCGCGGTCGGCGAGGGCCAGCCGCTCGGCGCCCCCTTGTCTTCGGGTGGCCCCTATTTCGGTTTCATGGCGTGCCGCCGCGAGCATGTGCGACAGATGCCGGGGCGTATCGTCGGGCGCACGGTGGATGCGGCCGGCCACGAGGCCTATACCCTCACCCTGCAGGCGCGTGAGCAGCACATACGCCGCTCCCGCGCGACCTCCAATATCTGCACCAATCAAGGCCTGTTGGTTACCGCCGCCACGGTCCACATGGCGTTGCTGGGGCCCGAGGGCCTAAGGCGTGTCGCGGCGGCCGCGCACGCCAACACCGCGATGTTGCGCGCGCGTCTCGAGGCCATACCGGGCGTGCGCGCGGCGTTCCCCGATACGCCGTTTTTTCACGAAGTGGTCTTGAGGCTTCCGGTGCCGGTGCCCGAGGTCCTGCGTGCGCTCGAGGCGCAAGGTATCCTCGGCGGCTGCGCGCTGGGCGAGTTCTACCCGGCGTTTGCAGACAGCCTGCTCGTATGCGCCACGGAAACCAAGACCGAGACCGACATCGCGCATTACGCGCACCACCTCGAGCGTATCGTGACCAGGCGCCGGCTCGATCCGCCGTGCGCTTACAAGGATGACAACCCAAGGAGCCCCTAGAAATGGCCAAAATCACTCTCAAAGGCACACCGTGCACGACCTCCGGCGATCTCCCCAAGGTCGGCGCCAAGGCCCCGGATTTCAAACTCGTCAACGGCTCGCTCGCCGATGTCGGACTTCAGGACTTCAAGGGCAAGAAAAAGATCATCAGCATCGTTCCGAGCCTCGATACGCCGGTGTGCGCGGTCAGCACGCGGCGTTTCGATGAATACGCCGCCAAGGACCAGAACACCGTCGTACTGGTGGTATCGTCCGACTTGCCGTTCGCGCAGGCCCGCTTCTGCTCGGCGGAGGCGACGCATGTAGTCCCCCTGTCGATGATGCGCGATCGTCATTTTGCGCGCGACTATGGGGTGCTGATCCAGGACGGGCCGCTCGCCGGCATCACCGCGCGTGCGGTGGTCGTGCTCGATGCCGAGAACAAAGTCCTGCACACGGAGCTCGTCTCCGAGATCGGTCAGGAGCCGGACTATGCGGCGGCCATCGCCGCCGCCAAGTGATCCGCGCGTGCTGATCTTCGAGCGCGGTGCCCCAGGGCGCGTCAACGCACCGCAGATGCCGCGTCCGCTGGCACCGCCGGCTGACATTCCGTCTACGCTCCTGCGGCGCGCGCCGCTGGCCTTGCCGCAGGTCTCGGAGCTTCAAGTGGTGCGTCATTACACGCGCTTGAGCCAGCGGAATTTCGCCATCGATACGCATTTTTATCCACTTGGTTCGTGCACCATGAAGTACAACCCCCGGGCCGCGCATGTCGCAGCCCAGCTCCCGGGGTTCGCGAACCGCCATCCGCTGGCGCCGGAATCGACGGGGCAGGGTGTCTTGGCCTGCCTCTTCGAATTGCAGGAGATGTTGAAGGATGTGACCGGCATGCGCGCGGTCTCTCTTACGCCGATGGCCGGGGCCCAGGGGGAGTTCGCCGGGGTTGCCATGATTCGCGCCTACCATGCGGCCCGCAATGACCTTGCGCGTGACGAGATCCTGATCCCCAAGGCCGCTCATGGCACGAATCCGGCCACCGCGGCCATGTGCGGCTATCGCGTACGCGAGATCGATGTGCGCGCCGATGGCGACATCGATCTCGTCGCGCTCAATGCCGCCATCGGACCACGGACCGCGGGCCTCATGCTCACCAATCCCTCGACCCTGGGGGTATTTGATCGGCATATCGAGGACATCGCGCAACGTGTGCATGCCGCCGGCGGGCTTTTGTATTACGACGGGGCCAACCTGAACGCCATCCTGGGCCAGGTCAAGCCGGGTGACATGGGTTTTGATGTCGTTCATCTGAACCTCCACAAGACCTTCGCGACCCCGCACGGCGGGGGCGGCCCCGGCGCGGGCCCGGTCGGGGTGGGCGAGCGTCTGCTGCCGTTTCTGCCGGTGCCGATGGTCGGCGAGAGCGGGGGGCGGTATTACTGGATCACAGAAAAGACCCGGCCGCAGTCGATCGGGCGACTGTCGACCTTTGCCGGCAATGTCGGCGTGCTCTTGCGGGCCTACGTCTACGCGCGCCTCGTGGGTCGCGAGGGCATGGCGCGCATCGCGCACTATGCGGCGTTGAACGCCAACTATCTCCTCGAGCGCCTGAGCCGGCTGGGCTTCGAGCCCGCCTATCCTGGCCGGCGCGCAGCCCATGAGTTTCTTTTGACGTTGAAGGGCTTAAAGGAGAGGACCGGCGTCACCGCGCTCGATGTCGCCAAGCGGTTGCTCGACAAGGGTTATCACGCGCCGACCATCTATTTTCCCTTGATGGTCCCGGAGTGCCTACTGATCGAGCCGACCGAGACCGAGAGCCGCGATGAGATCGATGGCTTCGTGGCGGCCATGGCCGAGATCCTCGCCGAGGCCGAGACCACGCCCGAGCTCTTGAAGGCCGCGCCCCACACGCTGCCGGTGCGCCGGGTCGATGAGGTGCGCGCGGCACGTGCGCTTGATCTGGTGTGGAAGGCTCATCCGGCCAGCGCTTGAGGTCGCTCGCTCCCGGGCCATCCATCGGGTGTTTCTCCCACTCGGGCCGACAACGATTTGAGGGACGCTCGATGACCGCTATGCTCTGCGCCATCGAGTCGTCCGTTGTTGAACAGGCGACTCGATCATGAGGATTTTGGGTAACATGACAGCACTTATTTGCGGATCTTTCGCGTTCGACACGATCATGGTCTTTCCGGACAAGTTCGGGCGGCACATCCTCCCCGACCGGCTCCACATCCTGAACGTGTCATTCATGGTACCGAGCATGCGCCGCGAGTTCGGCGGTTGCGCTGGCAACATCGCCTATAATCTGAATGCGATCGGCGGCCGGGCGCTTCCCATGGGGACCGTGGGCGAGGACTTTCTGCCCTACGCCCAATGGATGGACCGTCATGGCATCGCACGCACGCATGTGGTCGAGGTGCCGGGGACCTACACCGCCCAGGCCTTCATCACCACCGATCTGGACGACAACCAGATCACGGCCTTTCACCCTGGCGCCATGGCCGAGTCGCATCGCAACCGCGTGGCCGATGCCGCTGGCGTGACGCTTGGGATCGTGTCGCCCGACGGACGTCAGGGCATGATCGATCATGCCCGGCAGTTCGCCGAGGCCGGCATTCCGTTTATCTTCGATCCGGGTCAGGGCCTGCCGATGTTCGACGGCCCCGAGCTCCTGTCCTTCATCGATCAGGCGGACTATGTGTGTGTGAACGACTACGAGGCGGGGCTGCTGGCCGTGCGCACCGGGCTCGATGTCGCAGCCCTCGCCGACCGGGTGCGAGCCTTCATCGTCACGAAAGGTGCCGAGGGTTCGGAGATCCGCGCCTCCGGCCGCATCCATCACATCCCGGCGGTACGCGCCGAGCGCATCTCTGACCCCACCGGCTGCGGCGACGCCTATCGCGCCGGCCTACTGTTCGGACTCGGGCAGGGTTTTGATTGGGAGACCACCGGGCGCGTCGCCGCGCTCCTGGGCGCCCTGAAGATCGCGCACGCCGGGACACAGAACCACGCGGTCGACCCCGAGACCTTTCGCGCGCGTTTCGCGGATGTCTTCGGGTACCGCCTGAACGGAGGGTAGCCTTCCATGTTGTTGGGATCCGTATTTGCCTTGCTGAAGTCCGTGCCGGCGATCTTCTACGCTATAACGACCGGCTCGACCATCACCCTGAGCGGGCTTTATATGCAAAACCGCAGCGAGTCGGAGCGCAATACCGAACGCCTGCGTCATGATGCCCTGATGCGCGACCGTGAGCGCGACATGGCGCTGCGCCGCGAGGTCTATTTGAAGTCGGCCGAGGCCCTGGCCCATGCCCAGGAGTATCTCGCGGCGTTCGCGCGCGATGATCTCGCCGCCGACCAGCACGAGGCGCTGATTCGCGGCATAGGGGGCGACCTCAACAAGGTGCATATCGTAGGCTCGCTTGCCACCGTGCAGGCCATTGTCGAGGCCAACGAGTTCTTCGTGCGCAGCGTCGCCGACCTGGGAGTCGAGCAGCTCCCGGTGAAGCGTGTGAAGGAGGAGATCAGGGCCGAGGAGCTCTTGATCGAGGCCGCCGGGGGACGGCGCGACGAGGCGCTGGCGCGCATGCGCGAAATGGACCGTGCGCAGGCCACTGAGTCGGCCTTTTGGAACGTGCAGAACCAGATCCTGGCCGAGGCCCAGGCCGCCATAGAAGATGCCGTCGAGCGCTTGCGGGAACTGCGTGAGACGCTGCTCGCAAACGAGGCCCAATTGTTGCGCGACGCCGCCCACGCCGGTATTGCCTTCGGGGCGCTCGTGGTGCGCGCCAATGTCGCCATTCGCCGGGAACTCGAGCTGCCTTTGGATACCGAGGCCTATATCGGGCTCATGGAGCGCTCCCAGGAGGCCCTGACACGCCATGTGGGCAATTTCCAGGAGCAGACCATGGAAGACCGTCGCAGTCTCGTGAAGAGCCATCTTGCCCCCACGCGCGGCGCCTTCGTGCACTGGTTCGGCCGGCAGAAGGGGCCAGGCCCCCAGCCGGTGGCCGAACGGCCGGCCGCGCAGGAGGGCTGAGGTTTCCCGCTAGCCAAGACGCGCCGTAGCGCCCCGCCTGTAAGCGCTGCGGTTCAGGGGGTGGTGACCGGCCATGCGGCCGGCAATGCCAGCCATGCGGCCGGCAATGCCAGCCATGCGGCCGGCAATGCCAGCCATGCATACCAGCCATACGGCCGGCCAGGAGTGGCACTATCGCCCATGAGGGCGATCACTTCTCCTGCCATCGTGCGCGCTGGCGTGTCCCGAGGCCCTCAGTCGTCTGTCACGAGCGGCAGGCCCTCCGCCTCCCACAAGACACAGCCGCCGGCGAGATTACGGACATCGCCAAAGCCCATCTGCTGGAGGGTGTCGGTGGCGAGCGCGCTGCGCGCCCCCGATTCGCAATACACCACTACCAGCCGCTCCTGGGCCGAGCACAGGGGCTCGACGCGATGCGGGCTCGTAGGGTCGGCGGCCCCCTCGAGCGTCCCGCGCGGGATCAGGATCGCCCCGGGGATATGTCCGGATGCGAACTCCGCGGGTTCGCGCACGTCGATCACGAGTATGGCCTCGTTGTCCTCGAGGAGATTGTCGAGTTCCTCGGCGGGGATCTCATGGATGCGGCTGCGGGCACGGGCGACGAAGTCGCCGATGGTCATGGGCATGACGGGCTCGTCCTCCATAAATGGGGTTGTGGTCATTACTGCATAGTCTGCGCGAGCACGGCCTCGAAGTCGGCCTCGTCTGTCACCGGCGCCTCGCAGCGCAGACCGTGACAGGCATAGGCGACCACCGCGCCCGCGGGCGCGCGTGCCGCGAGCCCGGGCGGCAGATCCTGGGCGTCGTCGGGGATGGCGTAGACCGCGCGGCGTACCGCAAAGCCGGCCTGCGCGCGTTCATGCCAGCGGGCGAGCGGGCCTTGCGCCCCGCGCAGAACGATGATCGCCGGCGGGTCGGTGGCGTCTTCCCAGGCCTCGATCAGCGCGGCGTGCATGGACAGGTAGCGGCCCTGCGCTGTGAGCCCGGCATCGATGGCCTTTCGCGCCGGGGTCTCGAGTGTCGGGTCGGCCAGCAGGTGGGCAAGACGGTAAAGCGCCGAGGCGGCCACGGCATTGCCCGAGGGCAGGGCATCGTCGGAGAAGGATTTGGGCCGGTAGAGGGGGTCTCGTGGTCGCCGGCGGTGAAGTAGAACCCGCCATGCTCGTAATCCGCGAAATCGGCGAGCAGCCGCTTGGCCAGGGCCTGGGCGAAGACCAGGTCATCGCGGCGCCAGCGTGTCGCCAGGAGTTCGAGCACCCCATCAAGCAGGAAGGCGTAGTCGTCCAGATAACCGTAGGGGCTCGTGCGGCCATCCTTGGTGACCGCAGACAGGCGCGCGCCGTCCCAAAGATCGGCGCGCATGCGATCACAGGCATGCTGCGCCGAGTCCACGAACCGCGGCACGCGAAGGAGTCGTCCGGCGCGCGCCAGACCCTTGATCATAAGGCCATTCCAGGCGGTCAGGATCTTGTCGTCGCGGCCTGGGCGCACGCGCCTTGCACGCACCGCTATGAGCTTGTCGCGTGCGCGCGCGAGACGCCGCGCCGCCTCCTCCAGCGACAGGCCCGCGCACGCCGCGACCTCCTCCAGGGGGGTTGCGATCCTGAGATGATAGGCGCGCCCTTCGAAGTTCGGTGCCTTGTCCAGGCCATAATACGGGATCGCCACCGCCTTCTCGTCGGCATCGAGCGATTCCTCGAACTCGGATCGCTGCCACAGATAAAAGGCCCCCTCCTCGCCGCCACTGTCGGCGTCGAGGGTGGCGTAGTAGCCGCCTTGCGGGGCCTCCATGTCACGCAGTACCCAGTCCCCGGCCGCTATCGCGGCGTCCCGGAAACGGCTATCGCCCGTGGCCGCGAAGGCCTCGGCATAGAGCGGGATGAGCTGTGCGTTGTCGTAGAGCATCTTCTCGAAGTGCGGGATGGACCATTGGGCATCGACGCTATAGCGGAAAAAGCCCCCCTCCAGGTGGTCATAGAGCCCGCGGTCGGCCATCGCATGCAGGCTCGCGCGCATCATGGACAGCGCCTCCTGATCCGCGTGGCGGGCGTACGCCAATAGCAGCCGGCGTACGCCGCCGGGATGCGGAAATTTTGGGGCGCCCCCGAATCCGCCGTCGACCGTGTCGTATTGCCCTTTGAGTTCTGCCAGGGCACGCTCCGCCGGGGATTCATCCGCCGGCGTGGCCGGTGCCGCCGGGATCGCATCGCCAGCGGCCAGGACCTCGCGCAGGCGCGGTCCCTGGGCGCTCAGTTCCGCGCGGTGCTCGCGAAAGTAGCGCTCCACATGGACGAGCAGGTCGGGAAATGCCGGCAGCCCGAAGCGTGCCTCTTTGGGGAAGTAGGTCCCCCCGAAAAACGGCGTCAGATCGTCGGGGGCCAGAAACATGGTGAGCGGCCACCCCCCGGCGCGGCGCGCGAGCAGGTTGTGCGCTGCCTGGTAGACCCGGTCTAAGTCCGGGCGCTCCTCACGGTCGACCTTGATGCACACGAACAGGCGGTTCATGACTGCCGCGACCGCCTCGTCTTCGAATGACTCATGCGCCATGACATGACACCAGTGGCACGCCGAATATCCCACGGACAACAGGATCGGCTTATCGGCCTTGCGCGCCTCGTGCAGGGCGGCTTCGTCCCAGGGCTGCCATGCCACTGGGTTATCGGCATGTTGTTTCAGATAGGGGCTTGTCTCGCCGCCGAGCCGGTTGCTGAGATGGTTCGTATCCATGACGTGTCCCAAAAGCCTCATTGTACGCCGCTTGTCCCGGGAGGCGCGCCGTTCTTGGTATAATGGCGCCATGTCTCTCCCTGTCATTCGATTGCGGCCGCGCGAGGACCGGCGCCTGCGCGCCGGCCATCTGTGGGTTTTCAGCAATGAGATCGATTGCGATACCACACCCCTTACGGCATTCACACCGGGCGATGCCGTGCAGATTGAGAGCGCGCATGGCCGCTGTCTGGGTGTGGGTTATGTGAATCCGCGATCGCTCATAAGCGTGCGTATCGTGAGCGCAAATCCGCACGCCGTGATCGGCCGTGATCTCCTCGTGGCGCGATTGCAAGAGGCGCTCGCCTGGCGCGAGCGCCTCTACACCGCCCCCTTTTATCGGTTGGCCTTCGGCGAGGCCGATGGATTGCCGGGCCTCGTCGTCGACCGTTACGGCGATGCGCTGGTCGCCCAGTTCACGACCGCCGGCATGGAGCGCCTGAAGACGGATGTGATCGAGGCCCTGGATCAGGTGGTCCGCCCGACCAGCATCCTCGTGCGCAACGATACCGCAAGCCGCGCGCTCGAGGGTCTGCCTTCCTATGTCGAGGCGGCGCTCGGTGAGCCGCCGGCCGAGGTCACGGTCGTCGAGGGCGACTGCCGGTTTCGTGTGGCCTTGGGGGTGGGCCAGAAGACCGGATGGTTTTACGACCAGCGCCCAAACCGGACGCGGCTCTTGCCCTATGTGGCGCACGCCCGGGTCCTGGATCTCTTCAGTTATGTCGGCGGTTTCGGGATCCAGGCCGCCGCCCACGGCGCCGATCATGCGACGCTCGTGGATGCCTCCGACCGGGCGCTATCCTATGCGCGCGGCAATGCCGCCGATAATGGCGTGGCCGCGCAGATCGCCACCGTCCACGGGGATGTCTTCGAGGTCTTGCGCGAGCTGCGTGCCGCCGGCGAGCGTTTCGATGTGGTGGTCGTGGATCCACCCGCCCTCATCAAGCGCCGCAAGGATTACGAGGCCGGGCTTGGCGCCTACCAAAGGCTCAATGAGGCAGCGCTCGCGGTCCTTGGCGCAGAGGGTGTGTTGCTGTCGGCCTCGTGTTCCTATCACCTCGAGCGCCACACTCTGGCGCGGGTCGTGGCGCAGGCCGCTACGCGCCTGCGACGCGCAATCCAATTCGCAGACGAAGGCGGGCAGGGCCCCGACCATCCGATCCATCCGGCGATCCCAGAGACCGCCTATCTGAAGGCCTTTGTCGCGCGCTCCTTGTCGGTCCTCTAATGCCGGTTGTCGCCGCAGCCGCCGGCCCTTGTCGCGACGCGGTGCGCGGAATTTCGCGAGCCGAGCCGTTTCTTTAGGCGGATACGCGCCATCGGTGGCCCCCTTAGAATGCGTGCACCGGGAAAACGGGCAGGAAATTTTCTTGTCCAACCGTGCGAGGTCAGAAACGGAGGACACGCAATGATAAGGAAAGGAGCACTCGTCAAGACAGGGATTATGGCGGCGTTTACGCTCGCGCCAGTGGTCGCTTCGGCCCATTACTGGGGCGCACCGCAATCAGGCCTCTATATCGGCGCCGGCGGCGGCGGGGCACGCAATCGCAATCTGAGTTCCAGCATCCCGGGGCCGTTTGTCAATTTCAAGCGCACCCAGCCTGCCTGGAAGGCCTTCATCGGCTATGCGTTCAACCGTTTTTTTGCGATCCAGGGCGGCTACCAGAACTTAGGCACGGACAGCATCGGCACGCCCGTGGGTTCCGAGAAGATCCGCAATCGCGGTTATGACGTCAACGGGCTGCTCAGTTTTCCGTTCACGCCGGTCTTCTCACTCTTTATCGAAGGCGGCGGTTCGCGATTCCGCACGCGCACGGTCACCCCGGTCTCCACGACCTTGACCTATGACGGCACGCATCCTGATTACGGCGCCGGCGTACAGATCAACCTCGCGCGCCATCTGGCCCTGCGAGGACAATGGCAGCAATTTCTCATCCCCCATAACGATACGCAGTTCTACAGCGGCAGCCTGCTGTTTCGCTTCTAGCGGCCGACGGCGCGGGTCCGGGATGCCGGGCCCGCGCGCCGCACCTAGGGCGCCACCCACAGGGTCTTGATGTTGGTGAACTCGCGCACCCCATAGAGCCCCAGTTCGCGTCCGTAGCCCGAGGCCTTCACCCCTCCGAAGGGCAGCCTGGGGTCGCTCTTCACCACGGTGTTCACGAAGCTTGATCCCGACTCCAGGCGTCGCGCCAGGGCCGCCCCGCGCCGCGCATCGCCGGTCCATAGACTGGCCCCGAGGCCATAGCGATTGTCGTTGGCGAGTGCCAGCGCATGCTCGCTGTCGCGGGCACGCAGGATGGTTGCCACCGGGCCGAAGAGTTCCTCGCCATAGGCGCGCATGCCCGCCCGCACATGGTCGAGGATCGACGGTGGGTAGTAGTTGCCGGGTCCGTCGGGGATCTGACAGCCGAGGCGTGCCGTGGCCCCGCGGCTCAGGGCGTCGCTCACCTGCTCGTGGAGGGCCTGGCGCAGATCACGCCGCGCCAGTGGACCCATGACTACATCCGGGTCGCGCGGGTCGCCCACCTTCAGGTCCTTGACGCGTCGCGTCAGGCGTTCGAGAAAGGGTTCGGCCACGGACTCCACCAGGATCAGGCGCTTCGCGGCTATGCAGCTTTGCCCGGCGTTTTGGTAGCGGGACGCGACCGCGGCCTCGGCGGCACGGTCGAGATCGGCATCGGCCAGGACGATGAAGGCATCCGATCCACCGAGCTCGAGCACGGTCTTTTTCAGGGCGCGTCCGGCGGCCGCGGCCACCGCGCGTCCCGCGGCCTCGCTGCCTGTCAGGGTGACGGCATGGATACGCGCATCGTCGATCAGCCTCGCCACCGCCGGCGCGCGCACCAATAGTGTCTGGAAAAGACCCTCGGGGGCCCCGGCCTCGTGGAAGACCCCGGCGATCGCCAGGGCACATTGCGGGACGTTCGCAGCATGTTTCAGCAGCGCCGCGTTGCCGGCGATGAGTGCCGCGGTGGCGAACCGGAACACCTGCCAGAACGGAAAGTTCCACGGCATGATGGCCAGTATGACGCCGAGCGGCAGGAATGCCACCCGGGTATCCGCTTCCGCGATGCCGGCCGGTTCGTCACCGAGCAGGCGTTCGCCGTGTTCGGCGTAGTAGTCGCAGGCCCATGCGCACTTCTCGATCTCGGCCCGCGCCTCGGTCACGGGCTTGCCGACTTCGAGGGTGATGATGTCGGCGTAGCGGTCACGCCCCCCACGCAGGATGGTACCCACCTTGTGCAGGAGTGCGCCGCGCTCGCGCGCACTCTGCACACGCCATGCGCCCGCGGCCTGTGTGGCGCGCGCAAGCGCCGCCTCTATCTCGTCTGGGCGGGTTTCGGGAAAGCTTGCGACCCTTTCGTCGGTCGCCGGGTTGATGCTATCGAATGACATGGCGCCGTCCCTTGCACTGTTTACTGGCTCTAGTATAGTAATTCCATCTCGTTACTGCAGTCAGGCCCGTGCGCCTTGCCCAAACCTTCGTTCTCGCCTTGGCGTTTTCGAGCGTGGCCTACGCGAATACCCCGTTGGCGCTCGACAGGCTGCGTTATCGCCAGGCGCTCACGGCCCTGAACGAGGCGCGTTATGGCGAGTTTCGGCATCTCTATCACGAGTTAAACGGCTACATCGCTCGTCCTTACCTGCGTTACCATTATCTCATGGACCGGATGCGCCACGACCGGGCACGGGCCGTGGCGGCGTTCCTCGCACGCTATCCGCAGCTGCCCGTGACCGCCAAGCTGCGCCGCGCCTGGCTCAAGTTCCTGGCCCACCGGCATGATGACAAGCGCTTTCTTGCGGCCTACGAACCGAGTCTCGATACCGATGTCAGCCTGCATTGCTACGACTTGGCCGCGCGTGCGCGCGCCGGGCAGGACGTGGCGTCAGCGGTGCGCGCGCTGTGGCTGACCGGGCAATCGTTGCCGCGCAGCTGCCAGGGATTGACCGCGCACTGGCTGCGCGCGGGCGGCGCGAGCCAATCGCTATTGTGGGCGCGCACCAAGCTTGCCATGCAGGCCGGCAACGTGACCCTCGTCAAGCGCTTGCGCCCGGCGTTGTCGCCAACCCACGCTCTATGGGTTCATCGGTGGCTGGTGCTTACCGCGCACCCCGCGCACGCATTGGCGCACATCGAATATCCGCTCACCCTAAAGCTCGCTCGTCACATGGTGCGCGCGGCGGTGGTGGCGCTTGGTTGGCGCAGTCCGACGCTCGCCATGTCGCTCTGGCAGCAGTTGCGTGCGCGCCAGCCGCTACCCGGCGAAGACAATAATTATGTCTTGCGCGGTCTCGGGCTGATAGCCGCCAAAGACCACTTGCCCGAGGCCTTGCCGTGGCTGTCAGCCGCGGTCCCGCGCACGCACGATGGCCGGCTTGTCCGCTGGCGGGTGCGCGCCGCGTTACGCGAACGTGCGTGGGGCGATGTGCTGATGTTCATCGACGCCATGCCCTCTGCCATGCAGCATCGGCAGGAGTGGCAGTACTGGCGGGCGCGGGCACTGGCCGCGAGCGGCCATGCACGCGCCGCCCAGGCGATATTCGCGAAGCTCGCGGGGCGCTTTGGCTACTACGGATTTCTCGCCGCCGACCGGCTCGGACGACCCTACCACATCCCGAATGTCCCCCTGACCGAGCCCGCGGGGCTCTTGCGGGCTGTCGATCGCCTGCCGGGCATCCGCATGGCCCACGAGCTGTTCCGCTTGCACCAGCACCGTGAGGCCCGCGCGCAGTGGTTTCAGGCACTGCAGGGGCTTTCCGAGGATCAGATCGAGGCCGCGGGCCTGCTTGCCTCGCGGTGGGGCTGGCGCGATTGTGCGATCCTGACGGTCGCCGGCACTCAGGCCAAGCATGCGCTCGGCATCCGGTTTCCCTTACTCTACCGTTCCCTCATAGAGGCCGATGCCGGACGCAACAAGATCGACGCGGCGTGGGTATACGGCATCATCCGCCAGGAGAGCGCGTTCATTTTCGATGCCCGCTCCGACGCCGGCGCGCTCGGGCTTATGCAGCTCATGCCGCTGACCGGATTCCTCACCGCCGGCGAGATCCATCTGCCGATCACCGGCGATCGCGACCTGCTCGATGTCGCCACCAATGTGGATGTGGGGACGCATTACCTGGCGGATGTCCTGCTGCGCGCGCGTGGTCAGGAACCGGTGGCCACCGCCGCCTACAATGCCGGGCCGACGGCGGCCATTTCCTGGCTCCCGGTACGTACACCCCTACCTGCCGATATCTGGATAGAGACCATCCCTTATCGCCAGACGCGAGGCTATGTCAAGAATGTCCTGGCGTTTACCGCGATCTATGACTACCTGTTGAAGGGTCGCCAGGACGCCCTGTTGACCCGCATGAAGCCCATTACTCCGGCCGTCGAGTTGGCCGCCAATGGGGGTTAGGCCGGACGCGCTCGTCGCCATCCTCGGGGGCTGCGGTTTCGTGGGACGCGCGCTGGTTCGCGACCTGCATCACCGCGGCTATCGGCTACGGCTCGTGACGCGTCGCCCCGATCGTCACCGCGATCTCGCGGTCCTTCCGCGCCTGGAGTTATGGGAAGGCGATGTCCATGACGAGCGCCTCCTGCGGCAAGTCGTGGCCGGCGCCGCGGCGCTCGTCAACCTGGTCGGCATCCTGGACGAACGGAGCCCGGGGGATTTCGTGCGGGTGCACGAGGAGCTGCCGGCGCGCGTGGCGCGTGCGGGCTGCGGGCTGCGGCTCGTGCAGGTGAGCGCCGCCGGCGCCGATGTCGCCTCCGATAGCCGCTATCTACGCAGCAAGGCGCGTGGCGAGCAGCGGCTGCGGGCCCTGGCTCCGGCCGCCATCGTCGTGCGGCCGAGCGTCATTTACGGGGCGGGCGATCATTTCGTGGGTCGTTTCCAACGGCTCCTGCGCTGGGCGCCGCTGGGACTTCCGGTACCGCTCGCCGACAGCCCCATGGCCCCCGTGCATGTCGATGATGTCGCCTCGGGGATCGCCGCGGCCTTGGCGCGCACGGCCGCTGCCGGCCGCGACTATGGTTTTTGCGGCCCCGAGGCCATGACGCTTTTGGAGGCCGTGGCAGCCATTGCCGAGCGTTGCGATCGGGCCCGTCCGCGCGGCCTTTCGGCCGGTACGAGCCTTCTATTGGCGCGCGTCCTTGGCCATTGGCCGGGGGCCCCGTTTTCCGTCGATCAATGGCGCACCCTGCGCGCAGGCTCGGTATGTCGAGCCGAAGCCCCCGGGTTACCCGATCTCGGTGTGACCCCCAGGCCCTTCCGTGCGGCACTGAAGGACCTCATCCCCGGACCCTGCTGACGCACGGCGCCGGCCGCAGGACGGAAGGACGAACGGGGCGTATTGCCGACTCCTCGTGTCTGCTAACGTCTAATCAATGCATGAATGGCGTGCGGCCTTACGAGGGGGTTGCCTGTATGAATCTTTACATCGGGAATTTGTCCCGGACGGTCACCGAGGCCGATCTCGAGCTCATATTCGAGGGGCTCGGGCATATCGTATTCGTATGCCTGGCGTCCCCCAGCGGGGACCGCGGGTACGCCTTTGTCGCGGTCGCCGATGAAGGTCAGGCGCGACTCGCCATCAATGCCATGAACGGCAAATACCTAAAGGGCCTACGCTTGATTGTGCGGCCGGTGCTCGACCATGCGCGGCAGGCGCGGGCCCTGCGCGCCCACAAGGCGCCCCGCGGCTCCCGGGAGGCCGGTGCGCGGCTGCGCGTGCTGAAGGGTGGGCAGGCGCTCGACTAGGCCTTTGCGGCTGCGGAGTTCGCGGTCGCGGAACGGCGCCGGGAGTCTCCCGTACCAGCGCACCGCCCGAAAGAACGCCGGCAGCTCGCCATCTTCCAGGGCCAGCAGCCGGCGGAATGCCGGTACCAGGCTCTCGTAGCTCATGTAGGCGCCGAGCAGGGCATTGTTGAACCGTTCCTGGAAGAACGCGCGGTAGCCGTGACTGCCATGCCAGCGGCGCACCAGCGCGAGAAAGCCCGCGTGCAGCGCCCGGTAGGTGGCGCGTTTGGCCTTGCGTTTCTGGGCTGGGCTCAAGGCCGGATTGCGGTAGATCCGTTCAAGACGCGCCCGGCAAGCGCTCATGAGTGCGAGCACGGCCTTATGGCGGGCACGCCGCTGCCGATAGAGTGCGCGCTCGGCCGGAGTCCCCTCGGAGTCCAGGAAGCGGTGGACCCCCACTGCGGCCACGGCGTCGGCGAACGATTCATCGAAAGTGGTGGCGTTCGGTATATAGATGAGGTCATGCGCCAGCTCGTGAAAGATGATGTGCGCGATGGTCGTTCGCGGATACCCAAGAAAGGTGCTCAAGACCGGATCGTGCAGGTAACCGAGTGTGGCAAAGGCCGGCACGCCCCCCACATAGACGTCATACCCTTTGCGGGCGAGGGCGCGCGCGTAGCGCCGGGCCGCGGCGTGCGAGAAATAGCCGCGATAGGCCACGCAGCCCGCGAACGGGAAGCACCAGCGTTTCAGCGTCAGGCTGAGACGAGGGGCGGCAAAGACATTCCACACCACATAGGGGCGATGGAGGTCGGCGTAGTCGCGATAATTCCCGTGGAGCGCAAGCCCCAGATGCGTGCGCGCGAATCGCCGCACCTTGAGAACGTAGCGCAGCCGTTCCTTGACCGCCGGCGGGGTGGCCGGATCGGCGAGCACCTGCGCGATAGGGCGTTCGGCGCGCATGATGCCGACCTCGCCCCCCACGGCCTGCGCGTAATAGGGCAGCGCGCACCCGGATAAGGCCCCCGCGACAAGCACGGCGAGCGCGAAGCCGATACAATGGCGGCCTTGGCCGACATGCTCGCGGGACATATGGAGACCTATCTGGTAGGTGGTGCGGTGCGCGACGATCTCCTGGGGAGGCCGGTCATCGATCGCGATTATGTCGTGGTCGGCAGCACGCCGCAAGAGATGGAGGCGCGTGGCTTCCGGCGCGTGGGCGTGGACTTTCCGGTGTTCCTTCATCCCGAGACCCACTGCGAGTATGCGCTCGCCCGCACCGAGCGCAAGACCGCGCCCGGCTACCGCGGTTTTGCGGTGCACGCCGACCCTACCGTGACCCTTGAGGAGGACTTGCGGCGCCGCGATCTCACCATCAACGCCATGGCGCGTGCCGAGGACGGGGCGTTGATTGATCCCTACGGGGGCCATGCCGACCTGCGCGCCGGGATCTTGCGCCATGTCAGTCCGGCGTTTGCCGAAGACCCGGTACGTATCCTGCGCGTGGCGCGCTTCGCCGCGCGTTTCGGGTTCACCGTGGCCGCCGAGACCATGACACTCATGCGCGCCATGGTCGCGTCCGGCGAGGCATCCGCCTTGGTACCGGAGCGCGTGTTCACCGAGCTCGACCGCGCCTTGGGGGAACCGCACCCCTGGCTCTTTGTCGAGGTGCTGCGCGCGTGCGGGGCACTGGCGGTGCAGTTTCCGGAGATCGACCGCCTATTCGGTATCCCGCAGCCGCCCGCACACCACCCCGAGGGGGATACCGGCGTGCATGTCCTGCTGGCGCTCCGGCAGACCGTGCGCCTGGGGCTTACGCCGCGCACTCGCTTCGCGGTGCTCCTGCATGACCTCGGCAAGGGGCTTACGCCCCGCGCCGAATGGCCGGCGCACAAGGGTCATGAGGCCCGCGGCGTGGGCCTCGTAGACGCGGTGTGCGCACGCCTCAAGGCCCCGGTGGAGTATCGGGCGCTGGCCCGCGCCGTGGCCGGCTACCACCTGCAGGTCCATACCGCCATGCGCCTGCGGCCGGCGACCGTCCTGCGCCTCATCGAGGCCGTCGATGGCTTTCGGAGGCCGGGGCGTTTCCTGGAGTTCCTCGGGGCTTGCGAGGCCGATGCCCGCGGCCGGTCGGGTCTCGAGGATCGCCCTTATCCGCAGGCCCCATGGCTGCGCGCGGCGCGCGATGCGGCGGCCGCGGTATCGGGCCGCGACTGGGCGGCCCGGGGCCTTGCCGGGGACCAGATACGCGAACGCATCCGTGCGGCGCGTATCGACCTCATCGCCGCCCTGAAGACGGATGAGTGCTAGGCCCCGGTGGCGTGCCTTGCCCATCGCCACCCCACACCGGCCCTGGTGAGATCCCGTGCGGGGGACGGTGTCGTGTCGCGAAACCGCGATGCCGGCGGGGGCGAGCCCCCGCGTCGGGCGGTGGTATTCAGCGCCTGGGGATGTATCATGAGTCCCTGATAGACGAGGATTGTGAATGCGTGGCTTGATCGATCGATTGCGGGGCGTGGAGCGCGATATCGTGCAGGCCCCGGAGGCCGGAAGCGGCCCCTACTATGAGCCTCAGGGCAGTGAGATCGCGATATTCGAGGCCGCCTGGCGGCGGCGCCTGCCGGTCATGCTGAAGGGTCCGACCGGCTGTGGCAAGACCCGCTTCCTGGAGTATATGGCCCACCGCCTTGGTCGCCCGTTGGTCTCGGTGTCGTGTCACGAGGACCTGACGAGCGCCGACCTGGTCGGTCGCTTCCTGCTCGACGGCGAGTCAACGGTCTGGCAGGACGGTCCACTCACCCGCGCCGTCAAGGCCGGCGCCATCTGTTACCTCGATGAGATCGTCGAGGCGCGTACCGACTCTACGGTCATCATCCATCCCCTGACCGATCACAGGCGACGCCTACCGCTCGAAAAACGCGGGCTGGAGATCGAGGCGCATGAGGACTTCCTGCTGGTCATCTCCTATAACCCCGGGTATCAGACGGTGCTGAAGGACCTGAAGCCCTCCACCAAGCAACGCTTCGTGGCCATCGATTTCCGCTACCCGAGTGCTGAGATCGAGGCGCGCATCCTGCAAAACGAGGTCGAGGGGCTGGATGCCGAACTGGCGACGCGGCTCGTGGCGATCGCGCACAAGGCCCGGGCGCTCAAGGATCATGGGCTCGATGAGGCCAGTTCGACGCGCTCGCTGGTCTATGCCGCCTCCTTGATTGCCGCCGGCCTGCCTCCCCTGGAGGCCGGCGAGGCGGCGCTCATCAATCCCCTGACGGACGATGTCGAGCTCGCCATGGCGCTGCGCGAGATCGTCAAGGCGCATCTCGCGGCGGCATGAGCCAGGACCCCGAGGCGCAGCTTGCGCTGGTCCTGAGCGAGCTCAAGGAATTGAGTTTCGTGGCCCACCGCGACCTGACCGCCGCGCTCCCCGCGCTCGAGGCCTGCACGGCGCAGACCGTGGCGCGTTGGGCGCAGACCGGCCGCGACCTCTTTCTGCATGATCGTGACGGCGGCAAGGCCTTCCTGCGCGCAAGCCCGGGACTTGCGCGGGACGTGGGCGCGGTCGATGTCTGGACGGAGCAGGCGCGCGGTTTTCTGGCGTTTCGCGGGTCCTGGAAGGCGCTCACCGCCTATCTCGCGGGCTTCCCGGAGGCGGTTCGGGTGCTGGGCCTGGACGATGCGCGCCGTTGGGGGGATGTGGGTCTCGAGTGGGCGCGCCGCCATCCCGAGAGCGGCGCGGTGTTCTTCGAGACGAATGTGGCCGAGCTCGCCGCCGGGCGCGGTTTCGCCGGCGCCTGGGAGGTGCTCGGTGCGCTCGCCGATCTCGCCCATGAACGCGGCCTGCCCGCAAGCCTGGCGCTGCCGGGGGCGATCAAGGTGCGCGCGCTCCTGGGGACCGAGGGGCTCAGGGCGTGGTTGACGCGCGGGGCCGACGTCCTGAAGGCCGGACGCCTGCGCGGCGAGGCCTTTTTCCGCTTGGAGGGGTCGGACAGCGATGAGGCCCTGAGGGCCGTGCTTCCGGGATTTCGCACCGCGGAGCATGAGCGCTTCCTGGCGCTCGTCGCGCGCGCCGCGTTCGGCGTGACCCCGGCGCTCGCGCCCGCGGGTCTTACGGTGGGGGCCCCGGCCTTCGTCGAGACCGACGGCCGTGTGCTGTTCGTGCCGCCGGCGTTTCCAAGCCGCGAGCAGGCGCTCGCCGCGCTCTTGCACCATGCCGGCCACCTGCACTTTGGGACCTATGAGCAGGGGGCCATCGAGCGGCTGTTCGCCCTGGCCGGAATGGCGCATCCGCCGTTGGATGCCGACCAGCGCGTCACCTGGCGGCCGTTGTTTGCGCTCTTCGGCGCCGATCTCGTGCGTTTTCAGGTCTTGTTCGATCTGTGCGAGGACTTCCGCATCGATGCGCGCGTCCAGGCGCTGATGCCCAACCATGTCCCGCGGCTTTGCGCTCTGGCCACCACCCGCCCCGAAGGTCCGGCGGGCGCCTATTTCGATCTCGCGCGCCACAGTCTCCAGGTGCTCGCCGGACAGGTGCCTCCTTCCGGCCCGTGGGCGAGGCTTCTTGCCCCCGATGCCGACCTCACCACCGCCTGGGTCGAGGCGCGCGCGCTGTATGAGGGGTCCGCGCTCCCGGCGTTGAGTCTCGCCAGTCGTGACGCCGCCTACCTCCCCGGGCGGTCGCCTAATCACGCACGCCCTGTCTATCCGCGTGCGACGGGGCGCGAAGAGGCGCCAGAACCCGATGCCGATCCTCGCGCTACGCCCACCACCGAGCCGGGCGCGGCGCGTCCAGCCCCGGTCAGTGCCGGTCATGACCCGGACATGGAGCTCCCGCCCGAGGATACGAGCGGTTCGGGTGGTCGGGTCGGCGTCGGCAAGCCCCAGCCGGCCGCGGGCGGCGCGCGTCGCCGCCGACTGCGGCCGCCGGGAGAGGGTCTCCCCTACCCGGAATGGGACTATCGCGACAACACCTACCGGCGCGACTGGACGCGCGTAGTGGAGCGTGCCCTGGTGGAGCGGGATCTCGCCTGCGCACACGCGCTTATGGCCCGCCATGCCCCGGTCTTGCAGCGGCTCAAGCGTGCTATCCAGGCCGAGAAGCCGCGCCGCGTAGCGCCGCAACGACGCCAAAACGAGGGCGAGGAGCTCGATCTCGACGCGGCCGTGGAGTATGTCACCGACCGGCGCACCGGGGCCCGGCCGGCGCCGCGCATCTATCGCCGACGCCGCCACCTGGTGCGCGACACCGGGGTGTTGCTGCTCGCCGATCTTTCGACCTCCATCATGCAGCAGGCCGCCGATGGCGAAGGCCGGGTGGTGGACCGCATGAAGGCCGCGCTCCTGCTGTTTGCGCGGGCCCTGGAGGAGGTCGGCGACTACTATGCCATCGCCGGGTTTGCCTCCAAGTATCGCGATGCCGTGAGCTATTATCCGATCAAGGATTTCGCGCGGCGCCTGACGCCCGAGACCGAGGCCATGCTCGGCGGACTCTCCGGGCGCCTTGCCACCCGCATGGGGGCCGCCATTCGCCATGCCTGCGTGCGGTTCGGCGAATCCCCGGCGGCGCGCCGCCTGCTGCTCATCCTCTCGGACGGCCGCCCCGCCGATTATGATGACGGCGGCGATGAGCGCTATCTCCACGAGGACACGCGCATGGCGGTGAAGGAGGCGGCGGAGCAGGGCATACACGCGTTTTGCATTACGCTCGATGCCTCTGGTTCGGCCTATCTGGAACGTATCTTCGGGCGCGGCCATTTTCTGGTGATCGACCGACTCGATGACCTGCCACGGCGTCTGCCGCAGGTTTATCTCAGGCTGCGCCGGGGCGCGTGACGGGTCGGCCCGCGACCTTGGCCTAGAGGGCCAGCGCGCGGCTGCGGTCGAGCAGGCGGAAGCCCTGGAGCGGGGCGTCAAGGCCACGACTAAAGGCGATGACCTTGAAGAGCTCCCCCATCTCGTGCGGGAGCGTGAGGCGCTTGATCGCCTGGCGCGCAAGCAGGGCCGCGCGTTCATCGGCGGGCATGTCATCGCCGATACCGAGCGCGAGCAGGAACGCACCCTGGCTCGTATAGCCGGCGAGGTCGAGCCCGAGGGCGCGCGCGGCGCGCGCGGCGGCCGTGAAGTCCACATGGACGGTGATGTCCTGAAGGCCCGGCAGGATCAAGGGGTCGGGGTGCGCATGCTGGCGAAAGTGACACATGAGTGTCCCTTGGCGGCGCTGCGGATGGTAGAACTCGGCGCGCGGGAAGCCATAGTCGATAAGCAGGATCACGCCGTGCCCGAGATGCGCCGAGGCCTGCTGAAGGAAGGCGTCGACGCCCGGCAGGATCTCGGATTCATAGCCGTCGGCGAGCGCCAGATCGGCAAGCGCGGCGGTCATTTCCCGATCCGCCGGACCTTCACGGACGGCCAACGTCCCGGTGTCGTCGCGTACCACGAACAGCGGATGGGCGCGGCCTTCGCGCATGCGAAATCGCTGCGCCGGGAGCGCATCCAGGAGTTCGTTGGCGACGATGATCACGGCCTCGTCATCCGGCCAGTCGGCGACCACCGACACGCGGTCGGCCCACTGCGGGATCTCGGAGGCCACGCGTGATTGCGCCTCGTCGCGTCGCTTCGCGCTTCGCTCTATCATCCAGTAGCGGTCCGGGAGTCGGCCGACGCGCCCCAGGGCCTTCAGGGTATCTACCGCCAGCTGGCCGTTTCCCGAGCCCACCTCCATGATGGCGCCTTTGCGATCGGCGAGGATCGCTGCCCACTGGTGGGCGAGGATCTCGGCCATGTGCGCGGATAAGAGCGGGGCGGTGACATAGTCCCCGTGCGCCCCGAACACGGCCCGTGCGGCATAATAGCCGCATTCATGGTCATAGAGCGCCCATCCCATATAATCGATGAACGCCAGCGGACCGCGCGCGAGCAGCGCGTCGAGGGCCTGTTCGTGGCGTACGAGCGCGGCGTGCTCGGCGGGCGCGAGTGTCGCCCAAGGGGGGAGGGCAGGGCTTGGCATCGTTAGGGAGGTCTGAACGTTGATGAGGGAATATTGTGGCACACGAGGAGGGATCGATGCAGGGGTCGTGTGAGCCCGTGGTCCTGGTGACCGGCGGCGCGCGCCGTTTAGGGGCTGCGATCGTGCGCCATCTACACGCGCGCGGCCTGTCCGTCGTCGTGCACTATCGGTCGTCGACCGACGAGGCGCGGCGCCTGCAGGCGGAGCTCGAGGCGTTGCGGCCCGGTACGGTGGCCCTGGTGGCCGCCGACATCCTGGCGCCGGATGCCCCGCGGGTATTGGTCGAGGCCGCGCTCGCGCGCTTCGGGCGGCTCGATCTGCTCGTGAACAATGCCTCGACCTTCTACGAGACGCCCCTCGATACCGCAGGCTACGCGCACTGGGACGATCTCATGGGCACCAATCTGCGCGCCCCCTTCTTTCTTTGCCAATCGGCCGCGCCCCACCTCGCCGCGCGCGCCGGCGCCATCGTCAACATGACCGATATCCATGCCCACCGGCCGCTCAAGGATTTTCCGATCTATAGCGTCGCCAAGGCGGGTCTTGCCATGCTCACGCAGTCCCTGGCGCGGGAACTGGCGCCGCGCGTGCGCGTGAACGGCGTGGCGCCGGGCGCCATCCTCTGGCCGGAGGTGGGCGCCGATGAGGCGGAGCGCGCGCGGGTGCTGGCGCGCATCCCGCTGCATCGTACCGGCGCGCCCGAGGATATCGCGCGCGCGGTGGCGTTTTTGCTGCTCGACGCCCCATACGTCACCGGCCAGATCCTGGCGGTTGACGGCGGACGGTCGACGATGCTCTAAGGTATGCCTCAACCGAAGTGGTAGGTGGCGCCCAGGAGCACGGAGTTGATGTCGAGATCATGGCCGTTGACGGCCATGGCGCGATAGATGCGGTATTCAAGGCGTAGGCCGATATGAGGCCTCAGGCGATAGGAGACGCCGAGGCCATAAAACTCCTGATGCAGTTCCTCGAGTATGTCGTTTTGCGCGGAACGGCCCGTAACCCGATGCTCACCGCCGCCGCTCGTGCCTATCGTCGACCAGTCCACGAAGCCGAGACGTCCATAGACGCGCAGCCGGCGTCCGAATCGCGGTCCCGCGGTCAGTGACACGTCGACATTGTTGATCACATTCGTGTAGGGCTGGCCCTGATCGCTGCCGCTCCAGCGACCAAGGCGATTATAGCCGGCCTCCACGCTAAACCAGGAGTCGATGGCGTAACCGGCGTAGATCCCGGCGCTCGCGGAGCCACCGAGGCCCTGGATGTT
The DNA here is from genome assembly GCF_003333315.1 of Acidiferrobacter thiooxydans. Lineage (GTDB taxonomy): Bacteria > Pseudomonadota > Gammaproteobacteria > Acidiferrobacterales > Acidiferrobacteraceae > Acidiferrobacter > Acidiferrobacter thiooxydans. Next base: position 1,463,409 of record NZ_PSYR01000002.1, on the reverse strand, counting down.
GGAGGCGCCGACATTGGCCCCGGTATAGAAGCCGGCGGCATGGGCGGCGGAGAATGATAAGGTACCGATCAATGCGGCGATGGCCGTGCGGTATGTCTTGGGCATGAAGCAATGATCCTTGGGCAATAGGATAGATAGGAGCACTCCCCCAAACGGCGTCGGCTATGAGGAAGCGGGTGATGCGCTATACCAAAAGCAGAGGCGACGATGTAAGGTTACAGCGGTCGGGTCGGTGTGGCAAAGGATGGTGGGCGTAGCCGCTCACCGCAGGCCGGATTCGGGGACCTGCCTTGGGCGCCGCAAGCGCGCGGTGGCGATTCGCGTAGACTGATTATGGTTCCGTCATTCTCGATGAATTCTGGCGCAATACGCTCGGACCGGCACGAATACCGACATCGATCAAGGGTCGATCCGGCGCCGCTCTATCACAAGCCCGACCTGACCCGCGCCGCGGATCGCCCCGTGTTTATCGAGCCGCAGCCGCAGCCATGGGACCGGGAATTCCCGCAGGATGAGTCCCGCCACGCGCTCAGCCAAGGTCTCGACGAGGCGAAACTCCGAGGCCTCCACGAACGCGATGACGCGTTTCGCGACCGCCTTGTAGTCGAGGGTGTCGCGTAGGTCATCGGAGGTCGCGGCCGCGCGGATGTCGACACCCATGTCGAGATCAAGCACGATCGTCTGTCGGGTCTGGCGCTCCCAGTCCCAGATCCCGATGATGCAATCCACTCTCAGATCGTGTAAATACAGCACATCGCCACTGTCTTGGGGAACGCCGTCACGCATATCTCGATATGGGCCTATGTTTTACCGGGGCTTGCCTATCTCCTCGGTTCGCTGTCCACGGCCGTTGTGACAAGCCGCCTGCTGGGGTTGCCCGACCCGCGCCACGCAGGCTCGGGAAATCCCGGGGCAACCAACGTATTGCGTCTCGGGGGCAAGAAGGCCGCCATTATCACCCTAATAGGCGACGTCCTCAAAGGGGCGCTCCCGGTGATGCTGGCGCGGCTTCTTGGGGTGGCGCCGTGGATCGAGGCCTTGACCGCCTGGGCGGCGCTGCTCGGACATGTCTATCCGGTGTTCTTCCGTTTTCATGGCGGCAAGGGGGTTGCCACCGCGCTCGGGGTGCTCACGGCCATCAACCCGGTTGCCGGGGCGGGATTGCTCGGGATCTGGCTCGTGGTGGCGCTGATGTTTCGCTATTCGTCGCTGGCGGCGCTCACCGCCGCCGTGGCCGCGCCGTTCCTGATGGCCGCCACCCTGCGCCCGCATATCGGGCTCTTCTTTGCGATGACGTCGGCTATGAGCCTCTTGTTGTTGTGGCGCCATCGCACCAATATCCGCAATCTGCTCGCCGGGCGCGAGACCAAGATCGGCGCTAAGGCGGCGAAAGCTCGCTGAGCGGCCAGCGCGGGCGTACCCCGAAGCCGCCGTCATCGGTCTGCCCGGCGGCAAGTCGCAGGCAGCCGGCATAGGCGATCATCGCCCCGTTGTCGGTACAAAACGCCGGACGTGGATAGTAAAGGGTGGCGCCGAGCGCGCGCACCTCATCTGTGAGCCGCTCGCGCAATTTTTGGTTCGCCCCGACCCCGCCGGCAATGACGAGGCGTTCATGGCCGGTCTCTATCAGGGCCCGCCGGCACTTCACGGCCAATGTGTCGACGATCGCCTCCTGCAAGGCGCGCGCGAGGTCGCAGCGCCGCTGATCATCCAGCGGCTGCTCCTGGGAGGCCAGCAAAAGCGCGGTCTTGAGGCCGCTGAAGCTGAATTCGAGCCCTGGGCGGTCGAGCAGCGGCCGCGGCAGTCTCAGCCCGATGTCGCGGCCCTCTGTGGCGGCGGCACTGATGGCCGGCCCCCCGGGATAACCGAGACCCAGGACCTGTGCGCTTTTATCGAAGGCCTCACCCGCGGCATCGTCGCGCGACTCGCCCAGGATCTCATAGCGCCCGAGCGCGCGCACGTCGGCGAGGAGGGTATGGCCCCCTGAGACCAGCAGGGCGAGAAACGGAAAATCCGGGGCGTGGGTCTCCAGTCGCGGTGCCAGCAGATGGCCTTCGAGGTGGTGGATGCCCAGTGCCGGTATGGCGAGCGCGAAGGCCAGCGCCCGTGCCAGTGTCGCCCCCACCAGTAGCGCCCCGGCGAGGCCTGGCCCGGCGGTGTAGGCGATGGCATCAAGGTCGGTGGGCGTCACCTGCGCATCGTGCAACAGGGTGTCGATGAGCGGCAGGAGCTTCTGGATGTGGTCGCGGGAGGCGAGTTCGGGCACCACCCCGCCATAGATAGCGTGACTGATCTGGCTAAAGAGCGCATGGGCGCGCAGACCGGTGTCGTGGTCATAGAGGGCCACGCCGGTGTCGTCGCAGGAGGTCTCGATACCGAGCACGAGCATGGGGTGGCCCTTAGGGTTCAGGAAACGACGAAGCTTACCGCCGGTCCGCGTCCGCCACCAGCCAGCTGTCCGCGGTCTCAGGGCGCAGTCCTCGTGACCTCTTTCTGTATTGGCGCGATATAAAATTGGTAAGCGCACGCCTACATAAGTCGCCATCGGCCGCCCGCGGGCGGCGATCGGCGAAGCCATGGGCTAAAACCAAGGGCTTTATGTACAAATCGCCCGGTGCGCGTTAGAATCCGCCGTTTACTAAGGGCCGTCGGCTCAACTATTCAAGCGAGGTGTATTGCGTCTATGCCATCGGTGCGCGTCAAGGAGCACGAGCCTTTCGAGGTTGCGCTGCGTCGTTTTCGCAGGTCATGTGAGAAGGCGGGTGTCTTCGCCGAGGTTCGTCGTCGCGAGTTCTATGAGAAGCCGACGGCGGTTCGCAAGCGCAAGGCGGCGGCGGCGCGCAAGCGCGAACTGAAGAAGATCGCCCGCGTGGCTCAGCGCGCCAACAGGCCGTTCTAACGACCCATGACGCTGAAGGAGCAGATCGCCGAGGACATGAAGACGGCGATGCGCGCCAAGGATGTCTCGAGGCTCGAGGCCATCCGTATGCTGAGGGCCGCCATCCAGCGCCGCGAGGTGGACGAACGGGCGTCGTTGGATGACAGTGGGGTGCTTGCCGTCCTGGAGAAACTCGTGCGTCAGGGCCAGGAGTCCATCCAGCAGTTCAGTGCCGCGGGCCGCGCAGACCTCGTGGAAAAGGAGGAGTCGGCGCTTGCCGTGTGGTCCGCCTACCGGCCGGCCCCCTTGTCCGCGGGCGAGATCGAGGCCCTTATCCAGGAGGCCGTGGCGCATACCGAGGCCACTTCGATCCGGGACATGGGTCGCGTGGTGGCGCATATCAAGCCGCGCGTGCAGGGCCGCGCCGACATGGCCGCGGTCAGCGCGCGTATCAAGGAGCGATTGAGTTAGGGACAGGCGTCTGTCTTCCGGGTGCGGGCGCCCAGGGAGGCCCTTTTGGCCGCTAAGATACCGTCGTCCTTTATCGATACCGTGCTCGCGCGCACGGATATCGTTGAACTGGTCAGCGGGCGTGTGCCGTTGCGCAAGGCAGGCCGGGACTATAAGGCCTGCTGCCCGTTTCACGAAGAGCGGACCCCCTCATTTACGGTGAGTGCCGACAAGCAGTTCTATCACTGCTTCGGTTGCGGGGCGCATGGATCCGCGATCGGGTTTCTGATGGCCTATGAGCGATTGGGCTTCGTCGAGGCCGTGACTGAGCTTGCGCACCGCGCCGGCCTCGAGGTGCCGCAGGACGGTCGCCCGGCGGCGCCTGCGGGGCCGGATCTGCGGCCGGTGCTGGCGGCCGCCGCCCGTTACTACCAGGAGGCCTTGCGTCACCATCCGGCGGCGGAGCGCGCGCGCACCTATCTGAAGGGGCGGGGCATAACGGGCACGGTCGCCAAGGACTACCAGCTGGGCTACGCCCCACCGGGATGGAACGGGCTTCTGAGCACCCTGGCCAAGGACTTCGAGCCGGCGGTCCTGGAGCGCGCTGGGCTTGTCATTGCCCGTGACGGGACGACCGGGTTCTACGACCGGTTTCGCGACCGCGTGATGTTTCCGATCAGCGATGCCCGGGGACGCGTCATAGGCTTCGGGGGGCGAATACTCGACCAGGGCGAGCCCAAGTACATGAACTCCCCGGAGACGGTATTGTTTCATAAGGGGCGCGAGCTCTATGGGTTGCCGCAGGCGCTGGCGGCTATCGACAAGGTCGGGCAGGTGGTGGTCGTCGAGGGCTATATGGATGTCCTGGCGCTGTCCCAGTTCGGGGTGGCGCATGTGGTCGCGACCCTGGGTACGGCCACCACCCGCGAGCATCTCGAGCGGCTGTTTCGTTATGCGCCGGAGGTCGTGTTCTGCTTCGATGGAGATCGGGCCGGGCGCGAGGCCGCATGGCGTGCCCTGGAGCAGGCGCTGACGGTCTTGCGCGATGGTCGTCAGGCGAGCTTCCTGTTCCTCCCCGAGGGTGAGGACCCCGATACCCTCGTGCGTGCCGAGGGGCGCGACGGATTCCAAGCGCGGCTGCGGTCCGCGACGGAATTGCCGGAGTTTTTTTTCGAGACATTGTGTGCCCGTGCGGACCTTTCGCGGATGGATGGACGGGCGCGGTTGGTTGAACTTGCCAAACCCTTGTTGTCGAAGTTAGCAAGAGGCGCATTGTACGAGCTCATGATTGGCAGACTGGCCGAGCTTTCCGCGTTGAAGGTTCCGCAGGCCGCGGTGTTGGCGCCCTCACGCGCCGAGGATGCGGCGCCACGGCCCCAACCCCTAGCCCCGGTGCGTGGTGGCTCTCTGGTGCGTCAGGCCGTGGCCTTGCTTTTGCAATATCCCGCCCTCATTCAAGAGGTGGAGGAGCTTCCGCCCCCCGGTCGGCCCGGCATGGACGTCTTGGCGGCGCTCGTGGCGTTGCTGCGCGAGACCCCGGGGCTTACGACCGGTGCGATCGTCGAGCGGTTTGCCGATAGTCCGCACCGGGCGACCTTGGCGCGGCTTGCGGCCTGGGAGTATCCGTCATTGCTGCCCGATCACGAGGGGGTCATGCGCGACATCATGAGAACACTGAACGAACAGGCCCGCGCGGCGAAGGCCAAGGATCGTCATAGATATCTGATTAATAAAGGCAATCTGACTCCGGAAGAACAGGCCGAGGTGATTGCCTATCTACGCGATCGCAATATCGGGGCCTAGTGGTCACCACTACAAGATGTGCGCAGTCTGCTATAATTACCAGTTAATTTTTGAGTCTGAATCCAACTGAAACGGCACGAAGGGCGACCTTAATGGATCAAGAGACGCAACGCCTGCAGCTTAAGAAACTCATCCTTCAGGGTAAGGAGCAGGGGTTCCTGACTTATCGGGATATCAATGATCACCTGCCCGAGGATGTGCATGACGCGGATCAGATCGAGACCGTCATTAGCATGATCAACGATATGGGTATCGAGGTCTACGATCAAGCCCCGGACCCCGACACCCTGTTGATGAAGAATGATTCGGCCACGACCCCGGATGATGATGAGGTGGTGGAAGAGGCCGAGCAGGTACTGGCGTCGGCTGTCGAGGGCGAGTTCGGTCGCACCACGGACCCCGTCCGCATGTATATGCGTGAGATGGGTACGGTTGAGCTTTTGACGCGTGAAGGCGAGATCGATCTCGCCAAGCGGATCGAGGACGGTATCCGTCAGAGCACCGAGGCCATTGCGGCATGCCCGGCGACCATCGCCGAGGTGCTGCGGATGATGGAGCTCGTCGAGCAGGATCAGATGCGTCTTACGGACCTGGTCGTGGATTTCGTCGATCCCCAGGCCGTCGATGCGCCACCGCCTGCGGAAATCGACCGGGATGTGCGTGCCGTCGATGACGGCGACGAGGAGTCGGACGATAGCGACAATGTCGAGGCCGATGAGGACGGCGGCCCGGATCGCGAGGAGGCGCTTGAGCGCTTCAGCCGCATCCGCAAGCTGCACGCGGTGATCACGAAGGCCGCAGAGAAGAAGGGCTTCAAGAGTCCAGAGGTTGCAAAGGGGCAGGAGAAGCTCGCCGAAGAATTCATGGAGATCAAGTTCGTCTCGAAGCAGATCAATCGTCTGGTCGAGCATGTCCGCACGCTGGTCGACGAGGCCCGTGAGCAGGAACGATTGATCATGGAGGTGTGCGTCACCAAGGCGCGCATGCCCCGCAAGGTGTTCCTGAAGAGCTTTCCCGGTAACGAGACCAACCCGCGCTGGATCAAGAAGATCAGCAAGGGCGGCGAAGGCAACGCCGAGGTCATAGAGGCCAACATCGCGACGATCAATAGCGCGCAGGCGAAACTCGCCGATATCGAGGTGCGTGCCGGACTGCCGATAGCGGACCTGAAGGAGGTCAATCGGCGCATGTCCATCGGGGAGGCCAAGGCGCGGCGCGCGAAGAAGGAGATGGTCGAGGCCAATCTGCGGCTCGTGATCTCCATCGCCAAGAAGTACACCAATCGCGGCCTGCAGTTCCTGGACCTGATCCAGGAGGGCAACATCGGCCTCATGAAGGCGGTCGACAAGTTCGAGTACCGGCGCGGTTACAAGTTCTCGACCTATGCGACGTGGTGGATACGCCAGGCGATCACGCGCTCCATCGCCGATCAGGCGCGCACTATCCGCATTCCGGTGCACATGATCGAGACCATCAACAAGCTCAATCGGATCTCGCGCCAGATGCTGCAGGAGATGGGTCGCGAGGCGACCCCCGAGGAGCTCGCGGTACGCATGGACATGCCTGAGGACAAGATCCGCAAGGTGTTGAAGATCGCCAAGGAACCGATCTCCATGGAGACACCGATCGGCGACGATGAAGATTCGCATCTGGGCGACTTCGTGGAGGACACGAGCATCATGGCCCCGACCGATGCGGCGACCGTGGCTGGCCTCAAGGCTGCGACCCTTGATATATTGGACACCTTGACGCCGCGCGAAGCGAAGGTCCTGCGCATGCGCTTTGGGATCGGCATGAACACCGATCACACCCTGGAAGAGGTGGGCAAGCAGTTCGATGTGACGCGCGAGCGGATCCGCCAGATCGAGGCGAAGGCCTTGCGCAAGCTGCGTCACCCGAGCCGTTCCGAGCACTTGCGCAGCTTTCTCGATATGTAATCACCCTTTGCGGGCCTGTAGCTCAGTCGGTTAGAGCAGGGGACTCATAATCCTCTGGTCGAAGGTTCGAGTCCTTCCGGGCCCACCATTAAATCAAGGACTTGCGACGTCCGCTCGCCAAGAACTCCGCCTTTTGCGACAGCTTGAGGTATGTAGCCCTCATGAACACAGACGCGAGGTGTCGCATGGCGACGTTCGCACAAAGGCCAGGGCCGCGCGGTAAGCGAGTTTGGCAAGCGCTTGTGAGGCCGTAAAGGGTACCCCCAACAAACCCGCACCATCGATTCCAAAGGGAAGGCTGAGGCTTGGGCCCGACAGATCGAGGGGGACATGGATCGGGCGTGTTTGTTTCCCGGATCGAGGCGGAATCGACGACCTTGGCTGAGGCACTGGAGCGCTACGCGCTTGATGCCGCTCCCAAAAAGAAGGACGCCTACCACGTTACGCTTCGGTGCCGTCGCCTCAGTAAACGGACTCTTGCGCGCAAGGCGCTGGCGGCGATTCGCGGCAAGGACATCGCGGCCTTCATTCGTGAACGGCAGGACGAAGGGGTCGGGACCCATATGATCCGGCTCGGCCTCGTCTCACCCTCTCACCTCTTCAACACGGCCCGCACGGCCTGGGGCATGGAGTCCCCCTGACAAATCCCGTGTACCTCGTCAAGGGTCAGCGCCCCAAGCTCCCCGGTGCCCGCACCCGCCGCCTCGTCTCCGACGAACCTCGCGCCTTCTGGCCGCCACTGAGCGCGGCCATCGAAACCGCCATGCGTCGCGGAGAGATCGCCGCCATGCGCCGGGAACACCTGGACCGCACCCCCCATGCGGGGGGCAATGAGGCCCGGGTGCTCCTGATTCCGGAAACGAAGACCGTGACGCCCCGGCGGGTGGGTGCCGCTCTCCACGGCGGCGTTGGCGGTCCTGGACGGGCTGCACCGGCGCCTCGATGGGCGCGTGTGGGGTATAAGGTCATTCAGGCCTCCAATATGCGCCCGGACTCCATCCCAGGCCTTCGAGAGGGTCTGCAAGGCCGCCAACATCGAGGGCCTGACCTTCCACGATCTGCGGCATGAGGCGACCAGCGGGCTCTTTGAGAAGGGCCTCAATCCTATGCAGGTGGCGGCCATCCACGGGACACAAAACCCTGCAGATGCTGAAGCGATACACGCACCTGCGGGCTGAGGATCTGGTGGGGATGTTGGGGTAGATGGGCCGCATTGTGGGCCGAACGGCCCATTCGGCCCACAGGCCATGCGGCCTGCAATGCAATGTAACCGGCGCCATAGGGCTGGCGCCGGTGGTCGTGGTGGAGGGGTTATTTGTGCTTGTGGCCGCGATGATTCATCCAGGCCAACACAAGCCCCGCCACACCAATAAGCGCGACCCAACCCAAACCAATATAGAGCTGCTCCATTGGGATGTTCATGCCCGTTGCCTCAAGGTGAGAATAGCGGCCCCTTCAAAGAGCGCGAAGACGCCGACCGCTAACGCCACAAACAACCAGTTGCGATGCACGAGCCCACCTATGTAACCAAAGAAGCCAAACTCCCCAATGGCGATAATCCGCAAGGTTTCGGCAACGCGTTTGGCCTGTTCGTCGTTTAGTTGCATCTGGCGTCGCCTAGCGTATCCGCCATTCCTGTCACGCTCAAGCCTCAGCCTCGCCTCTCCGCCATGCCGGTATGGCGGAGAGGTCTATGAGGGTGGAGCGAAGCGGCTGGCGCGGATCCCGCCGTGCCTCCTTCTTGCGGGCCCTGTAGCGCCTCGCCGCCTCGGCGTTGCGGATGGCACGCGGGACAGGGCTGACCGGTCGGCCGCGCTTGGAGGTCTTATTTTCGTCGCCGCCGACCCGGTTGCCTGCCCCGATCACGGATCCCTTCCCGGTCACCCGGGCAGGGGTGCGATGGTGTGTGTGTTCAGTGTTCAGCCCACGCTCGTGAACCCGGGCGCCACTTTGCCCGCCGATTGACTATGTTTTCGTTGTAAAACAGTATATTAGCAGAAAACACGTGTATGCGTACAGCATAATAAACTTGTATCTAGACATCATAATTGACTTGTAATAGTGACACGTTATATACTTGTAAGCGTGACACAGGAACAACTTGTAAGCGTCCGAGGGGCGCGAGGGTCAAGCTAATCCCCGCTCCCAATAAAAAACTGGCTGGCTCGCTGAGCGCCTTGCAGGCCCTCCAGAAGGGAGGCCAGCGCGTCTTCCAATCCAAGAGCCTCGACCGCCTCCATCGCGAGCGTCTGCTGCGCAACGGCTTCGTTCAGGAGGTGATGAAGGGATGGCTCATCTCTTCAAGCCCAAGCGCGCGCGAGGGTGACAGCACCCCTTGGTATGCATCCTTCTGGGAGTTTTGTGCCCGCTACTGTGCAGACCGCTTCGGTGACAAGTGGCATTTGTCGCCCGAGCAGTCGCTTCTTGTACACGCCGAGAATACCGTCATTCCAACGCAACTCGTCGTCTACACGCCGCAGGGCAAGAACAACATCGTCAACCTGCTCTTCGGCACCTCGATCTACGATCTCAAGCAGGCCGACATGCCGCCCGCCGGCGACGTCGTGACGCGCGACGGCTTGCGCCTCTACATACCCGCTGCCGCGCTGGTCAAAGTACCGGGGTCGTTCTTTAATCGCTATCCGATTGAATCGCAAGTGGCGCTGGCCAGCATAGGCGATGCTTCTGATGTGCTGCGCCGGTTGCTAGACGGCGGCCATTCTGTAGTGGCGGGACGACTGGCTGGTGCTTTTCGCCGCATCGGACGCCCAGATATCGCCGATGAGATCGTCGCGGCGATGAAAGCCGCGAACTACACCATTCGCGACACCGATCCGTTTGCCGCGCAGCAGGCGTTCGGCACGTTGCGGCCCGCGACCGCTCCGGTTGCCGGGCGCATGGAGGCGATGTGGCAGGCGATGCGCGAGCCCGTAATGGCGGTATTCCCGAAAGCCCCGGGTCTGCCGAAGGATCGCGGCGACTACATTAGGTTCGTCGATGGAATCTACAAAAGCGATGCCTACCACTCGCTCTCGATCGAGGGCTACAGCGTTACACCCGTGCTGATCGACCGCGTCCGCGCGGGCGGCTGGGACCCCGATCATCATGATGATGATTGCAAGAATCGCGATGCGCTGGCGGCGCGCGGTTATTGGCAGGCGTTTCAGGCGGTGAAGGGGAGTGTGAGCGAGATCGTCGCCGGCGCCAATCCCGGCGCGCTGGCGCGTGGCGCGCACCGCGACTGGTATCGCGAACTCTTTCAGCCCTGCGTCGCTGCGGGGCTACTGCGCGCGGGTGCGCTCGCGGGCTACCGCAATGACGCGGTGTACCTGCGAACGTCCCGCTACGTGCCGCCGCGCTGGGAGGCCGTGCGGGATGCCATGCCCGCGCTTTTCGATCTGCTGGAGCAGGAGACGGAGCCCGGAGTCCGGGCTGTTCTTGGGCATTGGATGTTCGGCTATATCCATCCGTATCCGGATGGAAACGGGCGCATGGCGCGCTTTATAATGAATGCGATGCTCGCCTCGGGCGGTTATCCGTGGACGGTCGTGCGCATTGAGGACCGGAACGGTTATCTTTCCGCCCTCGATAGCGCCAGTATCGATTCGAACATCGAGCCCTTCGCCAAGTTCATCGCCGAGCGGGTGCAGTGGTCGATGAAGCAGTCGGGGCCTTCATGACAAATCGCGTCGCCCCGCTTTCTTGCGTGAAATCGAAACGCGCGCAGCGATGTCGCGCAGGCGATATGTACATTAGTCCTCTGTTTCAGAAGATGATGGCCTATGCGGAAAGCCTAAAGCCGAAGCAGCTCATCCTGTGGGCCAAGTACGGCCTTCTCAGACCGGACGACAAGGAGTTCCGTGATGAATGAAAAACAGTTTCAGGCGTTGATGGGCAGTGTCCGGGAAGCCGGAAAGATTTTGCGCGGCACGGGCAAGCCGCCCCGTGCCTTCCGTTTCCCCGAACCCAATGTCCAGGAGGATAACCCGCGAAATGGGGAATCCCGTGCGCTCTCGGACTTATCAGGCGGGACGATCCTCGGCCGACACGACGCCGGTCACGATGGGTCGGAATCCTTGGCCATCTTGTTTTGGAATATGCATTTGGCCTATACACGTCCCGCGTGATATATGTAGAAAACGCCGTTTTCTATATATATTTCCCTGGGTAAGGGGATACAATGACAAATACCTTGCCTTTGGAGCACCTGCTACCGGGGCGATTCGATACCCCGGACATCCTGAAAAAGGTGACGGCAGCAGGTCGCAAACTGGCCGAGCTCAAGGGGGTGGCGGCCTCCATCCCCAACCAGGGCATCCTCGTGAGTATGTTGGGCATGCAGGAGGCCAAGGACAGTTCGGCCATCGAGAATATCGTCACGACTCACGACGAGTTGTTTCAGGACGATGTCCTTCCAGAAAGCCCGACAAACCCCGTCGCCAAGGAGGTGATGCGCTACCGTCAGCGCCTTACGCGTGGGGTTCGATCAGGTGCGCGCATCTGGCTTGCTTACCATGAACCATGTCCTCCAGATTCAGGCCGAGCTGGAACAGAACTGCGCCGGCTTGCGCAAATTACCGTGAACAGCACCGAAAGATGGTGCCGGCAAAACGGTCTACGCGCCCCCGCAAGAGCCTGAAACCATCATCGCGCTTATGTGCGACCTCGAGCGCTTCGTAAACAACGCAGCTGTTTTTGATGCCGACCCACTTATCAAGATGGCGCTGATCCATCACCAGTTCGAAAGCACCCATCCATTTTACGACGGTAACGGCCGCACCGGGCGCATTATCAACGTGCTCTATGTGGTCAAGGAGCGCTTGCTTGACATCCCGGTGCTCTATCTCAGCCGCCATATCGTGCGCACCAAGGCGGACTATTACCGCCTGCGGCAAGCCGTGCGCGAACGCGATGCTTGGGAGGAATGGGTGCTTTACATGCTCACCGCCATTGAAGCGACCGCTGGCGATACGATCGAAACCATCCATGCCATCCGCACGGCCTTGATGGACGCCAAGCATGGGATTCGCGCGCAATACAGGTTCTATAGCCAGGATCTCATCAACAACCTGTTCACCCACCCCTACACGAAGATCGAATTCATAGAGGGCGACCTGAATGTCTCGCGCCTCATCGCCACGAAATATCTCGACACGCTGGCGGAGGGCGGATTCGTGAAGAAACAGAAAATCGGGCGCACCAAGTACTGCATCAATCTCGCCCTGTATGCGATCTTGACACGGGAATCCATGCGCGAAGGCACGCCATAACAGGGCCAAGAAACCCAACTCCAAACTCGCCGTCGAGTCCCTCCGCCACACGAAGGACAAGCGCAAGAACATTGCGACCGCCCAACATCGGTCGGTACTGGGGCAGGCGCAGAAGAGCCCGAAGACGTTGCGCTGTCCGCGTCATACCGACCTTGACCGGCGGCTCATCTGGCGAGGCAAGGATGGATAGGGCTGGAGCGATCTTGTCGTGCACGCACCGGCGCTCTCTATCCAGGGAAAGGTTCGCCCGAAGGCGTGGATTGATGACCTTCTGCGCCGCACCAGGGAAGGCGAGAAGATGCCGGCGGGCGCCGTGGGCGATCTGTGCGCAGATCTCAATGGCGTTCCGGAACGCGCGGATAAGACCGAGTTCTACCCGCACGACCAGAACTGGTCGAATCGCCTGATTCTGCGCGACTCGCTGCAGCTCATGGCCTCGCTCGCCGAGCGCGAGGGTCTGCGCAGCGAGGGGCGGCGCATCTCCTTCGATCCGGCCTATGGCATCAAATGCAATCGGCAATGTCCGTCACGGCCTTGTCTATGCACAGTCCCTGCTCGCATGCCGTTTTAGAGATCCCGTGTCGTCTCGTGGCGTGGATAATGGCACGCCACCCAATGGTCGCCGCCCAGAGGTGTAGCCTCCGGCGCCTCCATACGGCAGCGCGGCTGGGCCGTACCGCACCACCGGTAATAGGCGCAGCCTCCGGGCGCGGGATTGACCGCTGCGCCTGTGGCGGGCGCGGGGCTATTGGGGGCGCGCCCCGGAGCGGGTGTCGGCAGTGCGGCGAGCAGCGCGGCGGTGTAGGGATGGGCGGGGCGACGGAGCAGGGTGTCCGTCGGCCCCTGTTCCATCATTCGCCCCTGAAACAGTACCAGTGTGTGCTGGGCGACATAGGAGACCGCCGCGAGGTCGTGACTAATGAAGAGGTAGCTCAGATCCTTGTCGGCCTGGAGATCGCGCAGCAGGTTCAGGATGCGCGCCTGGAGTGAGACGTCGAGTCCCGAGGTCGGCTCGTCGAGTACCAGGAGACGCGGCTCGGTGGCGAGCGCGCGCGCGAGCGTGACGCGCTGGCGTTGGCCACCGGAGAGCGCGCGGGGATGGCGCCCGAGCAGCGACTCATCGAGCCCGACTTGGTGGAGGAGCTGTAACGTCCGTGCCCGGCGCGCATGGCGGTCGAGATCGCAGGCGAGAATCAGCGGTTCTGCGACAATGCGCCCTACGCTCATGCGGGGGTTCATGGCCTCATACGGGTCCTGAAACACGAGCTGCATCTCGCGGCGATAGGGGCGTAGCTCCCGGTCGCCCAGGGTGGCGAGGTCCACGCCGCCCCACAGGATGCGCCCACGGGTGACAGGCGTCATGCGCAACACCGCGTGCCCGAGGGTGGTCTTGCCGGAGCCCGATTCGCCGACGATCCCCAAAGTCTTGCCTGGGGCCAGGGTGAAGTGGATATCGGTGAGCGCCTTATGGGGTTCGCCGCGGGCGCGCCCAAGGCCGCGCCTCGCGATGTACTCGACCGACAGATTCTCGACACGCAGCCCGGTGCTCATGGCGTTCTCGCATACGGATGAAGACAGGCAAAGCGTGTTCCGTCGTGCGTCATAACCGGTTCGGTGTGCCGGCAGTCTTCGCGGACGTTCGCACAGCGCGGCGCAAAACGACAGCCGGTGGGGAGGGGCTCCGGTCCAGGCGGTTGTCCAGGGATCTCGGCGAGACGCCCACCTGTGCTCGGGATGGTTGGGATGGCGTCGCGCAAGGCGCGGCTGTAGGGGTGGCGCGGGGCCGTGAAGAATTGTGCCGCGTCACCTTCCTCGACGGCGCATCCGGCATAGAGGACCAGGATGCGATCGGCGTAGCGGGCGGCGAGCCTGAGATCATGGGTGATGAACACCACGGCGAGCCCCCGTTCCCTCTGAAGTCGCGCCAGCAGATCGAGGATCTGTGCCTGGATCAGGACATCGAGCGCGGTCGTGGGCTCGTCGGCGATGATCAGCGCCGGGTCACAGACAAGCGCCAGGGCAATCATGACGCGCTGGCGCATGCCGCCGGAGAGTTGATGAGGATAATGGTCGGGACCGGCCGCCAGGGCCTGCAGGCCGACCTCGGCAAGGAGTGCGCGGGCGCGCGCGCGTGCCGCATCGCGCGTCCCGCCCTTGTGCACGCGATAGGTCTCGGCGATCTGCGCCTGGACGCCGACACTCGGACTCAGGGCAGTCAAGGGGTTCTGGAAGATGAGCCCCATATCGCGCCCGCGCCAGGCGCGCAGCCGGCGATCGGACAGCGTGGTGAGTTCGGTGCCGTTCACGCGGATCGAGCCCGCTAGGCGCTGGATTCCCGAGGGCAGCAGCCCGAAGATCGCGGCGGTGGTGAGTGATTTGCCGGACCCCGATTCGCCGACGAAGGCCAGCATCTCGCCGCGCGCCACCTCAAACGACAGATCGTCCACGAGCGCCCGTGCGCGTCGATCGCGGGTCACCCCCAGGGTGAGTCCGGATACCGCAAGCACGGGCCTGTCCGTGGTCATCCCCGCTGCTCCCCCTCGAGGCGCGCGAGCAGTCCCTGTCCGAGCATATTCATGGCCAGGATCGCAAGAAAGATAGCAAGCCCCGGGAATACGATAAGCCACCAGGAGCCTATGACCGCCAGTCCCGCGCCACTATTCAGGAGACCGCCCCAGGAGGCGTGCGGGGGCTGGATGCCAAGGCCAAGGAAGCTCAGGCCCGAGAGCCCTAGGACCATGTCGGCTATAAGGAAGGTGGCGTTGACGATCACGAGCGGTAGCATGGCCCGCAGGATATGCACGCGCGCTATATAAAGGCGCCCGGCCCCGAACTGGCGGGCGGCACGCACATAATCGCGTTCGCGCGCGGCGAGCGTCTCGTTGCGCGCAAGCCGCGCGATGCCAGGCCATGCCACGAGCCCGAGGAGCAGGGCGAGGCTGGTCTCGTTAAGCGGCACGATGGCCGCGAAAAATATCATTAGAACGAGTGTCGGGATGGCAAGGAGGGTGTCGAGCAGGCGCATGAGTACGCGGTCGAGCCATGCCGGTCCAAGGCCGGCGGTCATGCCGTACAGGAGGCCCGCGAGCAGGCCTATGGCCGAGGCCCACAGCGATATGGCAAGCGTCGCCTGCCCCCCGCGCATGAGACGCGCGAGGACATTGCGCCCCAGGGCATCAGTCCCGAGCGGGAAGCGCGCGTCCGGGGCGGCCAGGATGTGGTGGGCGTGGATGGCGAGCGGGTCGTGCGGGTAGAGCAGGGGCCCGATCCAGGAAAAGAGAACGAGGACGAGGAACAAGACGCCCCCGCCCACGTCGGCGCGTAGCTTGCCGAGGGTCGCAGGCCAATGCCTGCGTCTCGGGAACAGGCCGCCTGGGTGCGCGGCGGGCCGGGCCCGTGCAGTATCGTCAGTCATAACGCACGCGCACGTCGAGCACGGTATTCACGAGGTCGGCGGCGAGGTTGCCAAGGATCGTCAGCACCCCGATCAGAAGGACGATGGCGGTGAGGGTGGGGTAGTCCTGTTCCAGTGCCGAGCGCCACAACAGCCATCCGAGCCCCGGATAATTGAACACGCTCTCGGTCAACACCCCGCCCACGACCAATGACGGGATCATCATGCCGATCACGGTCACGAGCGGGCGCACGGCATTGCGCAGAACATGGCGATAAGCGATGCGCAACGGCCCAAGCCCGCGCGCCTGCGCGGCGCGGACATAGTCCTGCCGGTATTCATCGCGCACCTGATGGCCGAAATAGCGCGACAATCCGGCGGCAAGCGGCAGCGCCAGCGTCACCGCCGGCAGCGCCAGATGGCGCCATAGGCTCGCAAGTCCGGGTGAGCGCGCGGTGTCACCGAGCCCGCCGGGGGGCAGCCAGGCGAGATCGGCCGCGAATACCAGGATCAGGACTGTGCCCACGAAGAACGTGGGTAGCGAGTAGCCGATGATCTGCCAGGCGCCGATGATGCGCCCCAGGTCGCGGCTGCGTGCCCCTTGCGCGAGACCGAGCGCGATAGCGAGCAGGATCGCCGTGGTTGCGGCCACCGCATCCAAAAGCAAGGTATTGTGGAGATAGGAGCCGATCAGATCGACGACCGGCGCGTGCTGCGTGAATGAGTAACCGAGGTTGCCATGCAGCACATGGTTCCACCATGTGAGGTACTGGCGCCAGATGGGGTGATCGAGCCCCATCTGGCGGTTCAGGGCCGCTACCGCCGCCGGCGTGGCATGGACGCCCAGTATGCTGTAGGCGGGCCCCCCGGGGGTGGCGTAGATCATGAAGAACACCAGGGTCACGAGCAGCGCGAGCGACAAAAGCGAGCTGCCGAGTCTTAGGAGGAGCGCCCTTTTCATGGCCGGCCGCCGCCCGTTTGCGGACACTGTCGGGAACACGTCATCGGTTGCGCCTTCCGATCCATAGGTATTGGGGCTCGAAACCGCCAATCGACGAGTAGGCGCGCTTAAGGCCGTGTATGTCGGCGCGTGCTTCTATGACATGGCGTTGACCGGGAAGGACGAGCAGCGGCTGGGTCTTTATGAAGTAGTCCTCGTAGCGATAGATGGCCCTCTTGCCGGATGCGGTGGGGACGGCATCGAGCAAGGCGTCCATGCGACGGCTGCAGTAATGATAGAAGTTGTTGGCCCCGCCACAACCAAAAATGTTGCGCGCGCTCGGATAGACGCTCAACCCCCAGGCGAGGTAGATGGCGTCCCATTTCGTGGCGTCCGGCCCCTGGGTCATGGCCACGATCTCGTTGAAGGGCTTTTCACGCAGGCGCATGTCGATGCCGACCTTGGCGAGCATGTCTTTTATGAGCGTCGGACCGCGGACCTGACCAGGCGGCAGCAGGGCCGTGAACGCGAGTCGATGCCCACCCTTTTCGCGGATGCCATCCGCGCCCCGGTGCCAGCCGGCGGCCCGCAGCAGGCGGCGCGCAAGGCGCGGGTCGTAGGCACCGGTGCGCTCGAGGCGGCGCGCGAGCGGCGAGAGATAGGTAGGTGGTCGCGGCGGGATCGGGCCGTAGTCGCGCACGCCCTGCCCGTAGTACTGCACGCGGATCAGGAGGCGCTGGCGGATGGCATGCATCATGGCCACACGCACACGCGCATCATGCACGAAGGCGATTGCCGGGTTGGCGTAATCGAAGCCCAGGTAATTGAACCCCCATACCGGACCCACCGTACGTTCACGGAAACCCCGGAGGGTGCGGCGCCCGGGGAAGAGCTTGTGGGGAAGATCGGCAATCTGGATCTTACCGGTCTTCAGACCAAAGAAGATCGACTCGGGATTGTGCAGGAAGCGCATGACCAGCCGATGGAGATAGGGCTTATCGGGGCCCGTAAAGCGGTGATTGGGTCCGAAGGTGACATAGCGTCCGGCGACGAAGGATACCAATCGGAAGGGCCCGTCGACGATGCGGAAGAAGCGCGGGTCGGCGAGGTGATCGTAGAGGCCGGTGATCGAGACATGTCGCCAGGCGGCCGCCGGCAGGGGTGTCAGCAGCGCAAGCCCATTCAGAATGAACCAGTGCGGATTGACCGGGCTTTTTAGGGTGATGCGCAGACGGTAAGGACCGAGCACCTGGAACGAGGTCACGTCCGTGGGGATGCCGCCGACTCCGTAGTTGGCGAACTGTGGCCCCAGGCGCTGAATCATATGGTAGGTGTAGGCCACATCCGCGGTCGTCACCGGCGCCCCGTCGGACCACCGCCAATGGCGCCATAGGGTGACGGTGAAAATCCTATGGCCGGGACTGACCGTGATGCGTCGCGCGATACTCAAGGTCTTGTTGATATGGAATCGGCGCGTCACCCATACGAGCGGTTGATAGAGTAGTCCCGCTGCTTGCTGATCGAAGGCCGACGAGATCAGGAGCGGGTTGAAGCCGTTCACCGCCGCCGGCGGCGAGAGCCCCACCCCGGGCACCGTGACCACCGTTCCGCCATGGACCGGATCGAGGATCGGGGCGTGTGTCGCGTGGGCGCTTGCCGCCAACGCGTATAAGCCGCCGCCCAACACCGCCCGTGCTATCCGGTACCGCAAGGCCATGCCTGGCCCCCATCTCGTCATCTTTGCGCATCATGCCAAAGACGTGCGTCCGGCGCGACCATAGGCGACGAAAGGCCCCGGCGCTTAGTCGCCGGTCTCGTGCGCGTAGTCGGGGCAGCGCGCCGCGCCACCGACGATCTTCCTTGGCGTCCGATCCGGTGCGTGTGCCCCGGGACCATCCCACGGCGCGCGCAGATCGTCGCGCGTAAAGCCGTCATGCCGTCCGTTGATGATCATCGGGCGGCGGCTAGTGCAGCGGTCGCCCGGGTTGTGGCGCATATCCTGTCAAAGGCGGGGGGCGAGCCGCCATCGGCGTCCTGATCCCCCAGGAATGCGATACTTCGGGTGTGGTCGTCCTGGTGGCGGGTCACCACAGTCAACAACTCGGTATTATGCCGACATCGGCATAATACCGAGTTGTTGACTATTGTCAGGTTGCGCACCAGATAGGGCTCCGCTTCGTCCTCGGCAATCGGCGGGTGCTTCGCATCGAGGCTATGGTGAGGCAGGGCGCGTTCCGGGGCCGCGCCGACCTCCGCGCCGGTATCGAGGGAGGCAATTGGCCGGGGAGCGGATGTTTTCGGATGATATTATCCAAGGGATTCCGTATCCTATCAGGATACCGTGAACGAACCCGGCCTTTTTGCCCTCCCATTTCCGGACCTTTGGGCCCTGGCCTATGAAGACGAGGATCCCTTGGCGCTCGCCGTGCTCGAGCGGCGTGTGGCCCTCATGCGGGCCCATGACCCCCCATGCCGGATCATGACCGGCGCTACAAGCGGGCGCATAAAGAAGGACTCAACTAAGTAGGCAAGGTCGCGCACGCCTCGGGGCTCGTCGACTAGCGGCGTGCCCGACGGAGATTGGCCGCCGCCTCACGCGCCCTGTCGGCACACAGGTGGTTGCCCTGTTCGCGGGCACGTATCTCGGCCTCACGCATAAGCGCGAGCGCGGTTTTGCGCATCCGTGGATCGCGAAGCCGCCGATGCCACAGGCCGTCTTGCAGCAAGAGGTCTGGCAGCATGAAGTACGCCCCAGTGGTGTCGATAAGCTCACGCGCGCGACGCATGGCCTCCGGGAACCCCGGATCGCCCGCGGCGAGCAGGGCCGCGCATTGGATCGTGGCGCAAAATGCGAGTCCGCTACGCCACATCGTCTCGATGCCCAAAAGCGCGGTGGCCAGGTGGCGGGCGGCATCCTCCGTCCAATCGCCGGCCTCCGCGCGCGTCCACGCCCGATATATCGAGCCCACCGTCGCCCACAACGTGAGCGAGGCCTCGACGCAGACCTCCTCCAGGCGCGCTACGACCCGTTCGGCGCGCCCGAGGTCCCGCTTGAAGAATGCCAGCGCCCCGTGGATCGTGAGCACATAGGCAATGGTGACATGGACGCCGGAATCTTCGGCCTCGCGCTCGAGTTCATCGATCTCCCCGAGGCTTTGTTCCAGGCGCCCCTGGGCGAGGCGGGTGATGGTCCGGTAGGCGCGCAGGCTTACGGCGATGTCCTCGCCGAGGAGCTTGCGACTCAAGGCATGGAACTCGCGCCGGCATTCCCGGATACCATCTTCCAGGGCCGTCGCGGACGCCTCGATTCGTCCTTGCCACAAAAGCGAGACCCCTTGGGCGAAGCGCCCGGCGGCCACGCCAAAGCGCGGTTCCTCGCATTCGTAGGCGGCGTCGGCCAAGGTGTCCGCGGCGCGCTCGGCCTTACGCATGTCGCCAAATCCAAAGGCGTCAAGCCACGCGGCGCGTAACACGAGATAACGTGGCGGGCCGGTCACATCATACCGTTCACAAAGCGCCAGCAGGCGTGCCAGGTTGGCGCGGATGCGCTCGCTCGTAAAGCCCTCCACGCCCCACGCGATGGCCGCGAAGTCGCAGCGGATGGCGAGCTCATGACGCCAGAAGGCCTCGGCATCGATCGATTCCTCGATGGCGTTGAGGGCCGCGGTCAGGTGCAGCAGTGCAGTTTGCGGTGCCAGCAGGGTGGCCGCGCGCCGGGCCGCCAGTCGCCAATAGATGAGGCCCTCACCCAGGTCGCCGCCACGGGTGAAGTGCTCGGCGAGGCGTTCTGGATAGGCCGCGCTCCAGCGCGCATCCTGACTCAGGAGCAGGGCCGCCTTGTGGTGCCAGCTGCGCGCCTGTTCGCGCGTGAGCGTAGCCCGCGCCGCCTCGAAATAGAGCGCGTGCGCAAACCGCGTCTGCCCCTCGTTGTCGCACACCAGGACGCCCGCATCCTTCAACACCCCGCACGACCGCGTGAAGTGGTCTTCCGGGGAGGCCCATAGGCGGGCGAGATGCTCGGACGGGAACGACTGCCCGAGGATGGATGCGGCCTGAGCCAGGCCCGCGGCCGGGCCCAAGGCGTAGATCCGCCCGACCAGGATCTCTTGGAGGGTGTCGGGGATCGGCGTTTGCGCATCGTTCGCGGAGTGCGCCAGATGGGCGATGGTCCTAAGGAACAGCGGCGTGCCGGCAGCCCGCTCGACGATCAATCGCCGCACCCTCACCGGTATCTCGGGGGCGACATCGGAGACGAGCTGTGCGGCCGCCTCCATCGACAGCGGCTTCAAGGAGAGCTCAATGGCGGCGAGCCCGGCTGGCGTCGGCAGCGCGCCGCGTCCACGGGACGCGAGAACGACCAGGCATGGGAGGCGTACTATCTTCGTGATGAAGAGCGCCAGAAGCTCCATCGAGCTGGCGTCGGCCCATTGGACATCGTCGACGATGATGACGCGTGCCACCTCGTTTAGGCCATTGGCGAGAACCTCCAACACACCCTCATACAAGACCTCCTTGAAATCCGCCGTGGCGGTGCGTGTCTCGATCACCGGATCTAAGACCGGTATACCAAGCCACGCCGCCCACACATCCACGAGCCACGCATCGCGTATGCCCCGCTCGCCAAGTTGCGCCGATAATTCCGGATAGGTAAGGGTGTCGCCGTGGCCGCCGAGGATGTCGCGGACGACCTCCGCAATCGGGCCGAGCACGCTCCTTTGATGCTCGGGGGCGCAATGATAATAGCGAACCAGGGTATCCGCGGGGAGATCCTGAACGAAGTGGTGTAGGAGATGGGTCTTGCCGATGCCGGGCTCCCCGTGGACATAGATCAGGGCGCCGCGTCCGGATCTCGCGACCCGCGCCCAGGCGGTGCGCAGCACGCGTCCTTCGATCTCACGGCCGAAGGTTCGCGGTGGGGCATGCGTCAAGGGCGCCGCGCGGGGCTCCATGAGCCGGAAGGCGGCGAGGCCCGCAATCTCCGGCTCGTCGGTGGGGGCGTAATGGAACAGGGTTGCGGCGGCATCGCGGGCGGCCCCCGAGACCAATATGTCGCCGGTACTGCGAAACGCCAGATCATGGGCGGCCCGTGACACGTCGCCCATGATCTGGGGGCTGGTGTCGTAAGTCACGAGGGCCGTGCCGCAGTGGATGCCCAGATCGATCAGGACATCGGGGGCGAGTCGCGATCGGATGCGCAGCGCGCACTCGGCTGCGCGTCGCGCCCCATCCACCTGATCATGAAATCGGACCTCCATCGAGCCGTTGGGATTCAGGAGGGGCAGGCCGCCAAAGAGCCTTGCGATCTCGGCAACCAGGGGATAGTGGCGCACCACCAAGGTCTCGGTATCTTCGCCGGCCTTACGTAAATGGCAGGCCAGCACCGCCACCGTGCCCATATGAAAGGTGGGGGACGGTTCTTCTGCGGTTGGCGAACGATGTGTCACCGGTGCGGCTGGTTGCGTGAGTCGTTTTCGAAAGGCGCGCAAGGCCTCTCCCGGGCGCCGCCCGCGCTCTTCGGCGAGGCGTCGGCTAAAGAGATCCGCATGGGCCAATGCCGTGTTCTCGAGGCCCGATTCGCACAGGGTTTCCATGAAGGCAAGATGCGCGAGTTCGTCGAAGGGTGAAAACCCGATCCATCGGCGCGCGAGGTCCTGGGCCTGTGACAATTCCCCGCGTGCGCGCGCCTCGTTCAATGCCGTATGAAACAGATCGGCGCCGAGGGCCGCGAGCGTGTCGGTCTGGCGGCTGAACCAGGACTGCCAGCGGACATTATCGCGGTCATCATATCCGTACAGTGCGCCGCGCAAGAGGTCCAGGGCGCGTCTGCGATCCTGTCGGCAGCCCGAGGTGGCGAGTGTCCGGAAGGTGCGTGCGTCGAGCTCGTAATGGGGCACATGCAGACCCACGGTGTCGCCCTCTACGCGCAGGATATGTTGGCCGTGGCGGCCGAGCGCGGACTTCAATCCATGGAGCGCCTGACTCAATCGCGGGCGCGAGCGGTCCTTCGCGATCCCCGGCCAGAGCAGCGCGGTCAGGGTGTCGCGCGAGCGCATGTCGCCTTCCATGGCGAGATACACGAGCAGGCGGCGCGCCGCGGGCGGCGGAATGGGGCGATCGCGGCCGTCGACGCGCAGCTGGAGCGGACCGAGGATGGCGATTTCGACAAAGCCGTGGCGATCGCGTCGTTCTCTGGGTTCCCGCATCACTCTTTCAGGGTTCCGATTCCATCGATTACGGGCCAAGATGCTTGGACTGCCGCCCGTCGATACGACCTATCCGCCAGCGGTCGGGTGTTACGGTCTGTCTGAAAACGCAAGCGTATTCCAGGGCCGGGGCATGGATCGATCTCGTGGCAGACTGACTTCTTTCCGATACAGGCATGCTAACACGTTGATACGAAAGGTGTAACAGGCACAATAATCGGCAATAGCAGAGGCGGTATAGTGGCGCCCTTAGACGGTATGGTTTTGGTGCGTAAGCCGCTTTCTAAAGGGCTGCGCGAGACTCGGGGTGGTATCCCGGGCATAGGGATGTGCATACCGGGCGTAACCGGGCGCGATTCTACAGCGGGGATGCGTAGTCTGGCGCCATTTTTCTGGCCTTTTGGCACTAATGCCCATCGCGATCACCTCAAGGACCGCGACTCTTCCCCATCGGCTCGTTTCGGATACGGTTTATGAATAAGGTACCGTTCTTCACGCGACACGCGCGGCCTGTGATATCGCGGGCCCGGGATCGCGACGGCATTGGCGTCCCCGTGGTTGCCGGCACCGGACAAGGACCCGGCCTTTCGGGTGCGGGTCCTGGGCGTCGGGCATCCGGCCCTTGCCTGTTGGCGTTCGAGCCGATCGTCGCGGGGTGCCATCACGAACTCTATGCCCTGGAGGTGCAGGCGCGGCTGGCGCGTGGGCGCGGCGCGGACGCGGTCTGGGATTGTTCCCATGATTGGCTGGCGCGCGCGATCTCGATTGCGATGCGCCGAGGGGCGGATACGCGACTTGCCGTCAATCTGCCCGCGAGCGGGGCAGGCTCGCCCGCGCGCACGATAGCGGCTGTGCTCAATGTCGCGCGCGATACTGGTCTCGCGGCGCGGCGCATCCTGTTTGAGGTCCCGCCCGAGGAATGGGCCGCGCCCCGCCCGACGGCGCTTGCGGTCCTGGCGGATTATCGGGGCGCGGGTTTTCGCGTCGCCGCCGATCACTTTGGTCAGGGGTACGCGGGTCTCGGCGCGCTCGTGGATTTCCAGCCGGACATCATCAAGATCGATCCGTTGCTCGTGCGCGGCATTGACGAAAGTCGCTCCAGGCAGGTGGCGATGAAAGGCATCCTCGCCATCTCTCGTGACCTTGCCATCGATGTGGCGGCCATGGGTGTAGAGACCGCCGCCGAGGCCGCGTGGCTTGCAGATCATAAGGTACGCCTTATGCAGGGCCATTATGTCCGCGCCGCGTTATCGGTCGTGGCGGTTGGGCGTATCGGCCGCTGACGCCCCCGTTCGGATGGGTTTTGGCGCCTCGTCCTGCCGGCGGGATCGCGGGCCCGGTTCCATCCATGGCCTGGGGCCGCCCCGCCTGTGGCCGCCAAGAAGGCTCGTATCATGCGAGGCTTTTCTAGCCCCGGGTGTCTACAGACCCCGCTCGGATCGGGCTGGTGTCGTGGCCCCGGCGGCCACAGGATCCCCCTAAAGCTGCCGTCATAACCGGACGGGCCCAAAGCCCAAGCGGGACCAGGGATGCGATACAGCGCCCCGCGGTTATACCGGGTAGTGCGCGCAAAGGCCCGAGTTCAAGGTGTTTCAGGCCCTGTCAGGCCCGCTTTCGCTGCCATCCCAACCCAAAACCGCGCCCCGCAAGACATACCGCTGTCGTGCCCCTTTACTTAGCTCAAAACATATGTATATTTTATTGACCTGATAAGTCAGCTTTATGTCTTTATGTATAGAATAATTTATTTATGGATGGAACAGATCGGGCGGGGTGCCTTCGGGAAAGGCGCGTGATGCGCAGGCGGGGTCGGGTGGCGGCCGTGAGGAGGTCGCAAACCCGTGATCTCGTGGCTGCCTATCGGGGCAAGAACGCGGCTGCGAAGACGGCATTACGCGTAGGAATCACCGGGGGCGTTGCCCGTAACATCATCAAGGCTGAGGAGAGCGTAGACGCATGAGAGGGCTACAGAAGGCGTTAGCACTGGGACTGGGACTGGCGGTCATGACCGCCGCCTATGCCGCGAACCCGGCGGCGACGCCCAAGCCGGCGAAGGCCGCCAAGGCCGCGACCCACAAGCCCAAGACCGCCAAGCCCAAGGCCGCTTTGGTCAAGGCACGGCTTTTGACCGGGCGCACGCCGCCGCTCGTGGCCGCGCACCCGAAGATGCCGGCGCTCGTGGCCAGCACCTGTTCGGCCTGTCATGGGATGACCGGTATCTCGCCTTTGGGTGAGTTCCCGAACCTCGCCGGTCAGGGCGAGCCCTATCTCGTGAAGCAGATCGAGGACTTCCGCAACCACACACGCGCCGACCCCCTGGCCAAGTCCATCATGTGGGGCATGGCGGCGATGATCCCGCGTCACGAGATCCGCGCGATCGCGCTCTATTTCGCAAGCCAGAAGGGCGCCCCGGGGCAGCCTGCGAACCCGAAGCTCGTGGCCGCCGGGCGCAAGCTCTTCATGGGCGGTGAGATCGCCACCCATCTGCCGGCATGCATGGCCTGTCATGGCGCCACCGGCCGCGGGCTCCTGCCGTGGTTCCCGCGTCTCGCCGGCCAGCATCAGGCCTATATCATCGCCCAGCTCCAGGCGTTCAAGGCCAAGACCCGCACCAATGACCCGCACGCCATCATGCGCACCGTCGCCGGCAAGCTGTCGACTGCGCAGATGACCGCGCTGGCCGCCTACGTCCATACCCTGTAGTGAAGGAGTCCCTGATGGCCCATCCCATGCCCCCGGCCGATGGCCTGACAGGCCGCGCGGTGCTCGTGACCGGCGCCGGCCAGGGCCTCGGCTACGCCGCGGCGCTCGCCTATGCCCGTCACGGCGCCGAGGTCATCCTGCTCGATCGGCAGGTGGCAGCGCTCGAGGCGGTCTATGACGCGATCGTCGCCACAGGTGCCCCGACCCCCATCGCCCACCCGCTCGATCTGGCGGTCGCCACCCCCGCCGACTATGCCGCGCTCGCGGCCGCGCTCACCGATCAGGTCGGACACCTGGAGGGCCTTTTGCACAACGCCGCGGTCCTGGAGATGCTGACCCCGTTGGCCTTCCATCCGTACGACACCTGGACCCACACCCTGCAGGTCAATCTCACCGCCCCGTTCCTGTTGACCCAGGCGTGCCTGCCACTTTTGACCGCGGCCGCCGATGCCGCGGTGCTCTTTACGAGCGATGCCTGCGCCCCCTACCCCAAGGGCTATTGGGGGGCCTACGGCGTGGCCAAGGCCGGGGCCGACAACCTCGCGCTCATGTGGGCCGCGGAGTTGAGCAACACCCCGGTACGGGTTCATGTCCTCGACCCCGGCCCGGCGCGCACCGAGATGCGGTTGCGCACCCACCCCGGGGCCCCGATCGCCTCGTGGCCGACCCCCGAGGCCCTGATGCCCGCCTATGTCGCGCTTATGGCCGCCACCGGCCACCCCTATCGCGGCCAGCGCGTCCAGGCCTGGGAGTGGATGGAGGGGGCGGGTCACCGTCAGGCCTCGTAGGCCTGCAAGACCGGAGTTCAGGCCATGAGGCTGACAGGGATGAAATATCTGACAGGCCGTGACCGCGCGGCACGGCGCAACGACAACGAAGGCTGAGGTAGGAGCATGGGAAAGACGATGAGCGATATGGGTGGTACGGTGGATACAAGCCGCCGACGCTTTTTAACCGTCGCGGCGACCTCCGCCGTGGGGGCAGGTGTCGCGGGGGCGATGGCCACAGTGTTCGTGGAAAGCCTCGAGCCGACCGCGGCCGAGAACGCGGCCGCGTCGACGACCGTCAATCTGGCCCCGATCGAACCCGGCATGCAGCTGACGGTCCCGTGGCAGAAAAAGCCCGTGATCATCGTCAACCGCACGCCGGAGATGCTGGCGAGTCTGCTTGAGGCTGAGAAGAAGAACTTGCTGAAGGACCCCAACTGTACAGTCCCTCAGCAGCCCCCTTACTGCAAGAACATGTACCGGGCGCGCAAGCCCGAGTGGCTGGTGATGGTTCGTATCTGCAATCACCTGTGCTGCATCCCCCATTACCGCCCCAAGAAGGCGTCGGTGACGGCGTGGTGGGTCGGGGGCTTCCACTGCCCCTGCCATGGGTCGATGTACGACCTGTCCGGGCGGGTCATCAAGGGTTCCCCGGCCCCGCACAACATGTGCATCCCCGAGTACCACTACGCGCCGGACGGCAAGTCGGTGACCGTCACCAAGATGTATCCGAAGGCGCATTTATGTTAAGGGCGGCCCATTCGGCGGTCCGCTACACGGATGGCGCATCACAGGCCGCCGTACCGGACCAGGCAAGCGCGGTACTCGCGGATCTTCGAGGCTCTAGAGGTCTCGCGCATCATTGGGACTCGGCCAGCCGGCCGGGTAGGGAGAGAAACGCGGTCCTGGATCGGCCGCTGGCATCGGGCAGGGGTGAACGGATATGAGTAGCAGACTGGCGGACTGGTTCAACGCGCGCTTCCCGGCACGCGACATGATGCGCGAGCACATGACGGAGTATTACGCCCCCAAGAACTTCAACATCCTGTATTACACGGGCTCGCTTTTGCTGCTCATGATCGTCTTGCAGCTCATATCGGGCTTCTTCCTCATGGCCCATTATGTCCCCACGAGCGCGGACGCCTTCAACTCCGTGCAGGGCATCATGTATGACACGAAGTGGGGCTGGCTCATTCGCTACATGCATGTCGATGGGGTGTCTCTGATCTTCATCCTGCTCTACCTGCACATGGGCCGCGGTCTCTTGTACGGCTCCTACCGCAGGCCCCGTGAGCTCCTGTGGATCATCGGGTACATCCTCTACATCCTCATGATGGGCGAGGCGTTCTTCGGCTACGTCCTGCCGTTTGGCAACCTGTCGTACTGGGCCGGACAGGTGATCACCTCCATCATCCATGCGGTGCCGGTCATAGGCCCGGGGCTCACCACGCTCGCGCGCGGCGGCCCGGGGGTGGGGACTGCGACCCTCGAGCGCTTCCTGGCGCTGCATGCGGTGCTGTGGTTTCTCATCATCGCGGCGTTCATCGTGCTGCACATCCTGGCGCTCCATCAGGTGGGCTCGAACAACCCCGATGGCATCGAGATCAAAGACCGCAAGGGCCCAGACGGCGTGCCTGTGGACGGCATCCCCTTCCATCCGTACTACACGGTGAAGGACATCTTCGGGGTGGCGGTGTTTCTCACGATCTTCGCGGCCATCATCTTCTACGCCCCGACCATGCACGGCGTGTTCCTGGAGCGCACCACGTTCTTTCGTGCCAACCCCATGGTGAGCCTGCCGGATGTGACCCCGCCTTGGTATCTCGCGCCCTATTACGCCATGCTGCGCGCGGTGCCGAACAAGTACGAGGGCATCACGCTCATGGTCGTGGCCATCGTCCTGCCGTTCTTCCTGCCGTGGCTCGATCGCTGCAAGGTGCGCTCGAGCCGCTATCGGCCGGTCTATCGGATCATGATCCTCATCATGGCCGTGACCTTCTTCACGCTCGCCTGGGTGGGCGAACAGCCGCCGCTCCCCAAGTACTTCCTGATCGAACGCCTGGGGGCGATTATCTACGTCGGCTTTTATGTCCTGCTGCCGATCATCAGCCGTTTTGAACCGACCCGGCCGGTGCCGGAAAGGGTGCGCTCATGAAAACCCCCCTACGCCTGGCCGTCTTAGGCCCGCTCCTGGCCCTGACCACGGCGGCGTATGCCGCGGTCGCCCCGGTGGCCCCGCCGGCCCCGCCCGCGCTGCCGTTCACCAAGGCCACGGTCATCGCCGGTGCGCAGTTCTTTGCCGATCATTGCAGCGCCTGCCATGCGGTGAGCAACCTGCGTTATAACCGCCTGGCCACGGACCTGGGCATGACCAAGGCCGAGATCCAAAAGACCATCATGTTCCCGGGTGGGGCCAACTACCTGAAGGGCATGAAGCCGGCCATGACCCAGGCCCAGGCCAAGAAGTGGCTGGGGCTGCCGCCGCCGAACTTGAGCCACATGGCCCGTGCCCTCGGCCCGCGCTTCCTCTACACCTATCTCACGTCCTTCTACTGGGATCCGAAGCGCCCCTCGGGCTGGAACAACCATGTGTTCCCGAACGTCGCCATGCCCAACATCCTGGCGCCGTGGGGCGGCATCTACACAAAGACCGGCAAGCTCCTGGTCCCGGGGCGCGAGTCGCCGGCCGTCTATCACCGCCAGGTGGCCGAGGTCGTGGCGTTCCTGCGCTACGCCTCCGATCCCTCGGTGTTCGAGCGCCGTGCCCTCGGCCGCTACGTGATCGGGGTGTTCGTCATCCTCTCGATCCTCGCCTACCTCCTGAAGAAGGATTATTGGCGGGAGGTGTGGGCTGGGAAGGTCCGTAACCCCAAGGCCAAGACCGACTCCTCGCCGTCCACGGAGGGCGGCGACTCCACTCATGCGTCATCCTGGAAGGCGTCCACGACGGCGTCTCCCGATACGGGTCCACACAGCGGACCTTGAACGATTGCTAGCGGGGTTTGCGCACCGGTACGTCCCCCTAGGCGTCCGGTGCGCATTTTTTATCCCAGTGCCGCAAGACCGCGACCCACCCGTAGACCCAACAGCGACTGCCTCCCGGTGTCACGCGCCGCCCGCGCGATACGCCCCGTGTTCTTCCGCACCTCCGGGCGTGCGCCCTTGCCCCTGCCGAAATCCACCAATGCAAGGTGCTGGCCGCAACCGGTGGCCGCCGGCTGTCCGTCATGCGCCCGCGCATCAACCGCCGGCCGAATAACGGCCTTTCCAAGGTCAGACCAGCTGCGCGACCCGCAGCCGGCGTTGGTCGCGTAGGCCCGGCGCCCGCCGCTTACGACCCCAGGAACGATCGAGGATCCACGGGTTAAAGCGAGAAGGAAACCTGGGCGCGCCGTGATGGCCCTCCTTCGCGGTGCTTCCCGATCCTTGGCCCCTTCCGCCGTTTTGCGCCCCATAGGCCGCACAGGGCCTAAGCGTACGCATACCTTGCACGACGTCTTGCCTACATCAGACCGACACACGCACAAAAATGGGCGTATCCTGGCTGGCATATGGCGTTCCTGGTGCGATCTCCCATGCCTGCCGTCGCCGCACGCCCGAGATCGTCATGAGTCCGCGGGCATCCTCTTCCATTGACTGCGATGGTACATATATTGCTATAGGCCGCCCATCGATCATCCTGAAGAAGTGAGGCCTACATGTCTTGTCTCTCGCGCAATCCCCGCAAGCGTGCGGTCTCGTCGCGCGCTCGCCTGGCGGGCGTCATCCGCGGCTACCAGCGTGCCTGCGCCGCTGCCTTGGAATCTCTCCGTGGCGCGATACGGGCGACGGGCGGGGTCCATGGGAAGACGGGCTGCCACGGCAGGATGCGCGCCATAGGGGTACGTGCGGATGGCGCGCGCGCCGCTTTCAAACGTCACCATGGCCTGTCCCCGTTGCGCGCCTTTGTTGTGGTTCCCGTACTCCTCGCCGGTCCGGCCGCTTACGCCGCGCTCGCAGGCGCGCCTATCGCGTACGATCCCACGCCCCGCATCGGCATCGTCATTCCCATCGGACCGCCGCACTACGGCGCCATAACCCGCCACGTCGCGGCCTCGAGTACGCGCAAGTACGGGCCATTTACCTTCCATACGGGGACCATCGACAAGATCCCGATCGTGTATTGCATACAACCCTTTGGCGGTGAGTTCACGCGTAGCCTGTCGACTCAGGCGATGGCCATCCATTTTCATCTCAAGGCGGTGTTGTACCCCGGTACGTCTGGCGCCCATGTCGCGCCGCCGCGCATGCTGATTGGGGATGTCGTGCTGGGCGCCAAGCAGGTGAACTTCGGCAACTTCTTCATGACGCGGTCCGGGCGGCTCGTGCCCGATGAGTTCCATGGCGTAAGCTCCATGGGGAAATACATGGACATCTACTTGAATCCGCGGCTACTCAAGGACCTTGCGTGCAGCGCGCATCGCGTGGCGTCGGCCACCACCCTGCCGGCTTGGTTGAACAAGGGTTACCACCAGACCGCGCCCCGTGTCTATTACTATGGTATTCAGGGAACCTCTTCCATGTGGCTTGCCAATAAGGCCTTCATCGCCCAGACCGATTCCGTATTCCACGAGGTCGATGAGGATGGGGACTGGTTCTCGGCGGTGGTCTCAGCCCTGTATCACATCCCCTTCATTGAGGTGAGCACTATATCTGACAGTATCCTCGAGCTACCCCATACGCGCGCGGGCGTTCCGCGCCCGCCGGCAGGGGCGCGGGGCATGAGTGCATCGGCCATAGCCCAGAATGTCAGTGACGCCATCATGGTGTCGTTCATCAAGCACTACGGTCATGAGCTCCTCACGAAGTCTTACGCGACGCCATTTTCTGACCCTTACGCGCATGCCCGCTATGTTCACCCGACCGTGCCGCATGGTCTCCTGAGCGGGGCCGGATGCGATTGAGGGCGCGGACGAAAGGGTACCGGAAGAAGAAAGGCCCCAGGGACATGTCGCGGCCCGAGAGAATCACCAAAACGGCGGTCCTGTGGGCGTTGTCCACGGGCGTCGATGCGCCTGCCGCCGTTCCCTCGTAGCAGGGTCGGGTGATGAGTGCGTCGCGGTTCGGGGCAGGACTCGGTACTCGTACTCAATCTCTGTCTTCTGCCCCCGTCGCGAGCGCGGCCTCGATCTCCGGTCGCGTCAGGCGTGGCACGAAAAGCGCGATGAAGTCGTACATGTAGCGCCGCAGGTAGGCACCGCGCCGGATCCCCAGCCGTGACACGCTCGCCGGGAACAGGTGGCTCAGATCGAGCGCGCGCAGCCCCCGGTCGCGTCGCGGATCGAAGGCCATGTGGGCGACGATGCCGATACCAAGGCCCAGCTCGACGTAGGTCTTGATGACGTCGGCATCGATCGCGGTCAACACCACATTTAACGCAAGCCCGTGTTGTTCGAAGGCCTCGCTGATCTTGCTGCGCCCCGAGAAGGCTAGATCGTAGGTCACCACCGGGTAGTGGGCGAGGGTCTCTAATGACACCCGGCGGGCCTTGAGCAGTGGATGGCCGGGCGGACAGATGGCGCAGTGATTCCATTCGTAGCAGGGTAGGGTGATGAGCTCATCGTAGAGCGTGAGGGCCTCGGTGGCGATGCAGAAGTCCGCCTCCCCGGATATGACCTGTTCGGCGATCTGCTGGGGGTTGCCCTGGTGCAGTGAGAGGCGCACCTCGGGATATAGGCGGCTGAACTGTCGTACGGTCTCGGGCAGGGCATAGCGTGCCTGGGTGTGGGTCGTGGCGATGGTCAGGCGCCCGCGGGCGTCGTTGCGAAAATCCTCACCTAGGCGCTTTAGGTTTTCGGCATCGCGCAGCATGCGCTGGGCGATCGCGACCAGGGCCTTCCCCGGTTCCGTGATCGCCACCACGCGCTTGCCGTTGCGCACCAGGATGTCGACCCCGAGTTCCTCCTCTAGCAGCCGCAGTTGTTTGCTGATCCCCGGTTGGGAGGTATGCAGGGCCTCGGCGGCCGCCGACATGCTCAAGCCCTGGCGCACGACCTCGCAGAGATAGCGCAGCTGCTGAAGCTTCATGGCTTCCCTCTATATAACATTAAGAAATAAATAAGTAACTCGATATTCGTTGTCAATATAAAGCAACTTCGCTATGTTGTCGCGCATCGCCGTTTACGGCAGACATTCAAGGCCCCGGCGCAGGCCCGGGCGACACATAGGGGGAAGGATGGTTTGGGAACGAAAGGCGCAGGAGGTCGGCCGGCGGCTGGTGGCCATAGAGCGCGACCACGCGCCCGCGGTATTCGCCAACAGTCTCGGCCTAGAGGATATGGTGCTCACCGACCTCATCATGCAGCACGCCCCCGGGATCGGCATGTTTACGCTCGATACCGGCCGCTTGCCCGAGGAGACCTATCGTCTGATGGATCAGGTGGCCGGGCGCTACGGTGTGCGCATGGCGGTGTATTTCCCGGATACCGGGGCCGTGGAGGGATTCACACGCCGCCATGGCGTGAACGCCTTTTATGAGAGCGTGCCCCTGCGCCGCGAGTGCTGCCGCATCCGCAAGGTCGAGCCCCTGGGACGGGCGCTCGCCGCCAAGAAGGCCTGGATCACGGGGCTGCGCCGCGAACAGGCCGCCACGCGCCAGGAGGTGACGTTCTCGGAATTCGATAGCGACCACGGCCTTTCCAAGTTCAACCCGCTCGCGGATTGGACCCTGGCCGATGTCTGGGGCTACATCCGCGCGTTCGACGTGCCCTACAACACGCTCCACGATCGCGATTATCCGAGCCTAGGGTGCGCGCCGTGCACGCGCGCCGTGGCGCCTGGCGAGGATCTGCGCGCCGGCCGCTGGTGGTGGGAGAGCGGCGAGACCAAGGAGTGCGGCTGTCACGCCCGTGAGGAGCAGGCCGTGGCCGAGGAAGACGAGGTGTCATGAGCGGGGGCGCCAGCTCGAGGACCTCACAAGGTATCTCGGTGTGATCGCGCGCGACCATGCGCCGGCGGTGTTGGCCAATGGCCGGTCCCTGACAGCGCGTGCGCACCGTGGCGGTGTCGGCAAGGCCGAACCCCTGGGGCGTGCGGGCCGGCGCCAAGGCGCGGGTTACCGGGTGGCGGCGCAAGCCGGCGGCGAGGTGGCCATCCGCCGCTTCCGCCTTTCGATGGCGATCATAGCCTCCGGCCGCTCAATCCCCTCGCGGATCGGGCGTTGGCCGATGTGTAAGCCTACATAGGGCGTATCAGGGTCCCCGGCAACGCCGCGATGACCGCGATCATCCCCGTAGGCGGCGCGCCGTGCCCACGCCCGTGGCCGCCGGCGAGGATGTCCGGGCCGGGCGCTGGTGGTGGGAGGATCGAGGAATCAAGGAGCGCCAGGGGTCACGCCCCGGATAACCGAGCCATGATGGACGAAGGAGTCGAGACATGAAGGACAACACAGTCAGGAAGGTTGACGATGCCGACGCGGCGCTTGTATGCGACCTCAGTCGACGGCCGTCACCGGCGCCCGGCTTCCGGCGCAAGCGCGCCTTCGATGCCGCGCGCGCGGCCGCGGACCCGCTGGAGGCCTTGGAGAGCGAGGCCATCCATATCCTGCGTGAGGTAGCAGGCGAGTTCGCAAATCCGGTGCTGCTGTTTTCGGGGGGCAAGGACTCGATCGTCCTGGCGCGGCTTGCCGAGAAGGCGTTCCGTCCCGGGCGCTTCCCGTTTCCGTTGCTGCATATCGACACCGGCCACAATTTCCCGGAGGTCATCGCGTTTCGTGATCGTTATGTCGCCGGGATCGGCGAACGCCTGCTCGTGCGCTCCGTCGAGGACTCGATCCGCGCGGGGCGGGTGGTGGCCAAGGATCCGACCGCAAGCCGCAATGCCTTTCAGTCGGTGACCCTGCTCGATGCCATCTCCGAGCTCGGTATCGACGCCTGCATCGGGGGCGCGCGTCGCGATGAGGAGAAGGCGCGCGCCAAGGAGCGGGTGTTCTCGTTTCGCGATGTCTTCGGCGAGTGGGACCCACGCAACCAGCGCCCCGAGCTCTGGAACCTGTACAACACGCGTGTCCATAAGGGGCAGCACATGCGCGTGTTTCCCTTGAGCAACTGGACGGAGATCGACGTGTGGCGCTACATCGCGCGCGAGGACCTGATCGTGCCCTCGCTCTATTTCGCGCATGAGCGCGAGGTCGTGCGCCGCGGATCGGTGCTGGCGCCGGTCTCGGATCTCATCCGGCCGGCACCTGGCGAGGTGAGCGAGACCCTTTCGGTGCGCTTTCGTACGGTGGGCGACATGAGTTGCACATGCCCGGTCGTCTCGAAGGCCGCGACGGTCGGCGAGATCATCCACGAAACCGCGCTCGCGCGCGTTTCCGAGCGGGGCGCTACGCGTCTCGACGATCAGGTCTCGGAGGCCTCCATGGAGCTTCGTAAGCGCGAGGGGTATTTCTGATGTCAACGACTGAGATGGCCGCGAGCAATGCCGGCTTCGACACGCCGGAATCCCATCCCAAGGACCTGTTGCGGTTCATGACCGCCGGCAGTGTCGACGACGGCAAGAGCACCTTGATCGGCCGGCTCCTGCACGACGCCAAGGCCTTGATGGACGACCATATCGATGCGCTTGCGCGCACTGCGGCCCGGCGCGGGCTTAAGGACCTGGATCTATCGCACGTCACCGACGGTCTGCAGGGCGAGCGCGAACAGGGCATCACCATAGATGTCGCCTATCGATCCTTTGAGACGGCGCGGCGGCGATTCATCATCGCCGATACGCCAGGTCACGAGCAGTACACGCGCAACATGGTGACCGGGGCCACCAACGCCGATGTCGCGGTGGTGCTGGTGGACGCCTGCAAGTACTGGTTGCCGCAGTCGCGGCGCCATGCGTGCCTAGCCGATACCGTCGGTATCCGCCAGCTTGTCGTGGCCGTGAACAAAATGGATCTGATCGGCTATTGCGAGGCAGCGTTCGCCCATATCCGCGACGAGTTCCTGGACTTCGCAAGTCGCCTGCATTTCGCGCGCGTCACGTTCATACCGATGTCGGCCCTGAAGGGCGATATGGTGGTGGAGCGCGGCGGGAATCTCCCCTGGTACGAGGGCCCGACCTTGCTCGAGGCCCTGGAGCAGGCCGATATTCCGGGTGCCGTCGGCGGTGCGCACGGGGCGCCCTTCCGGTTTCCAGTGCAGTGGGTGAGCCGCCCGGGCGCGCCCGGGCGCGCCGCGCGCCGCGGTTACATGGGGCGCGTGGCCTCGGGGGGTGTGGCGGTCGGTGACGAGGTCATGGTGCTGCCGTCGGGACGGCGCACGCACGTCGAGGAAATCGACACCCACGATGGCGTGCTCGCACGTACCCAGGCACCGCAATCGGTGACCCTGTATCTGGAAGACGATGTCGACGTGGCGCGCGGCGATATGATCGTGGCCGCCCCCTCGCCGCCTGCGGTCACGAAGGCGTTCGCGGCCACCGTCTGCTGGCTCTCTAGCGAGCCCATGAGCCTGCGTCGCCGGCGTTACCTCATAAAGCACGGGACCAAGACCGTATCGGCGCTGTTCTCGCGGCCTCACTATCGCCTGAATATCGCCACACTCGAGCGCGACACGGGGGTGGCGACGCTTGCCATGAACGACATCGGCCGCGTCACCGTGCATGTGCAAGACCCCTTACCCTGGGATACGTACATCGCCAACCGCGCCACCGGGTCATTTATCGTCATCGATGCGCTTACGCACGACACGGTGGGGGCGGGCCTGATCGAGGGATCGGCGGATGCCCCGGAGGCGCTGGCGTCATGACCACCGCCTATTTCGTGAGGGCATCGAGCGCCAGCGCGCCGCAGGCCGGGACGGTCGCGCCCCCGTTGCCGGACGCGAGGTTTACGGCCGATACGCCAGTGGCCCTCGTCGACTGGGCGGCGGTGATGCGTGCGTGCCGTGTCAGGACCACGCTTGGCGCCCTCGACCGCGAGGCGGCGCGCGATGGGGCGCCACTGGCACTGGTCCTGGTCGGGGAGATCCCGGAGGCACTCATCCCGCCGCCAGTCGCCGACGCATTCGGGGACGGGGAGGATGAAGGGGACGCCTTTCTCGTCTATGGCCGCTCGTGGTTTTGCTAGCAGCGCGCGCGTGGGTGCCGGGTCCATGAACACCTCGGCGCACAAGACCCCGTTGAGTCCGGCCAAGACCGGCGCCCTGCATGCGCTTGTCGAGGGCCTATCGCGCGAGCAGGTGGCGTGGGTGAGCGGCTACTTGGCCGGCCTCGGGGCTGTTGCCGAGGATCAAGCGATCCCGGCCGCGGCGCCGGCACCCGAGGTCATGGTGCTCCATGGCTCCCAGACCGGCAACGCAGAGCGCGTCGCCCGCGACCTGCACGCGCGCCTTGCCGGGCGTGGGCTTGCCGCACGCATTGACAGCCTCGGGGCCTATCCGGGCGCGCGCCTAGGGCGCGAGCGGGTGGTGCTCATCGTCGTCAGCACCTACGGCGAGGGCGAGCCGCCTGATGCCGCGCAGGCCTTCCATGCCTTCGTGATGGGTGAGCGCGCCCCGCGGCTCGCAGACCTCCGTTACGCGGTGTTGGCCCTCGGCGATCGCGGCTACGAACGCTTTTGCCAGACCGGTCGCGATCTCGATGCGCGACTCGCGGCGCTCGGCGCCACGCGCCTGCACGGGCTTGGCGAATGCGATCTCGACTACGAGCAGACGGCGCGCGCGTGGGGCGATGCGGTGCTGGAGGCCCTGGCGGACGGGGTCGTAGCGCCGCCTGCCCCGGCGCTCCGTCTGGTGGCGACCGTGCCGGCCTACGACCGTGCGCGGCCGTGCCCAGCGGTGCTCGTCGAAAACATCCGCATAACCGGACGCGGGTCGAGCAAGGACGTGCGCCACATAGTGCTCGCCCCGACGGCGCCGCTTACCTTTGCGCCGGGCGACGCCCTCGCGGTGGTGCCGCGTAATGAATCGGAGCTTATCGCCAGTATCCTCGCGGCCACCGGGTTGCAGGGTTGCGAGCGGGTTTCCGATGCGCGCTCGGGAGATAGGGAGCTTACGACGGCGCTCGAGGGCCATTATGAGATCCGCGCCTTGTCCCGGCCGTTCCTCGAACGTTGGGCCATGCTGGCCGACGCCGCGCCCCTGAAGGCGCTGCTCGCGGCCACAGAAGCGGATGCGCTCAAGGCTTATGGTGCCGATCGGGACATGAGCGATGTGATGCGCGAATTCCCGGTGAAGGGGCTTTCCGCGGCCGACCTCGTGTCGGCCCTGCGGCCCTTGGCGCCGCGCCTCTATTCCATCGCCTCGAGCGGGCGCGCCGATCCCGACCATGTCCATCTGACGGTGGGGGTGGTGCGCTATGAGTGCCGTGGCCGCGTACATCGGGGTGTGGCCTCGAACTGGCTTGCCGAGCGCGTGGTAAGCGGGGCGGAGGTGCCGGTCACTGTCCATGTCAACGAGCGCTTTCGGCTGCCCGCGGACCCGGCGACGCCGATCCTGATGGTGGGCGCCGGCACCGGTGTCGCCCCGTTCCGGGCATTCCTGGAGGAGCGCGCGCTCCTCGGGGCGACCGGCGCCCACTGGCTCATCGTCGGTGACCGGCAGTTTCACAGCGACTTTCTCTATCAGCGCGAATGGCTGGATTACCGCCGCAAGGGGGTGTTGCAGAGGCTCGACGCGGTGTTTTCGCGCGACGCCCCGCGGAAGGAATACGTGCAGCACCGTCTGCTGGCGGCGTCCCGGGAGGTCTATGCCTGGTTGGCCGAGGGCGGCCATCTGTACGTCTGTGGCGACGCGCGCGGCATGGGCGAAGGTGTCCACGCCGCGCTGCTTACGATCGTGGAGCGCGCGCGGCCAGGTGGCCGCGAGAGGGCCGCGGATTATCTGCGCGCATTGATGGCCGAGGGCCGTTATCAGCGCGATCTTTATTGATCGACCGTATTGTCAAGGAAAGCCTGCATGACGAAGTCGCGTTCCGTGGACCACCCAGTGACGGAGGAGGAGACCCTGAAGGCGCAGAGCCGACGGTTGCGCGGCACGATCATGGAGAGTCTCTCCGATCTCGTGACCGGCGCCCTGGACGCGGCCGATGCCAAGCTTCTCAAGTTTCACGGCGCCTACGGCCAGGATGATCGCGACGTGCGCATCGAGCGCCACGCGCAGAGACTGGAGCCCGCGCACAGCTTCATGGTGCGCGTGCGCATGCCCGGGGGCGTGTGCACGCCCGCGCAGTGGCACGGGCTTACTCTGTTGGCGCGCGCACAGGCCTTGGGTGCGTTGCGTATCACCACGCGCCAGACCGTGCAGTTTCATGGTGTCTTGAAGCCCCGCCTAAAGCCCTTGATGGCGGGCTTGGGCGCGCTTGGCCTCGACAGCATCGCCGCCTGCGGGGATGTGAATCGCAATGTGATCTGCCATAACCATCCGGCGACCTCCGCCGTCCATCGCCAGATCAGCGATCTGGCCTCTGCGCTCAGTACCGCGTTCCTGCCGCGCACCGGCGCCTACTGCGAGATCTGGTGGGATGAGCCACCAGGGGAGGGGGCGGGTGCGGAGGACGAGCCCTTGTACGGCCCTACCTATCTGCCACGCAAGTTCAAGATCGGCATCGCCGTGCCGCCGACCAATGACGTGGATGTCCTGGCGCAGGACCTGGGGTTCATCGCCATCGTCGAGGGCGATCGCCTGGCGGGCTTCAACGTGGCCGTGGGCGGCGGCATGGGGGCCACGCACGGCGATCGGGCGACCTACCCACGACTCGCGGACGTCATCGGATTCTGTGAACCCGGGCAGGTCCTGGCGGTCGCCGAACAGCTGCTGCGCATCCAGCGCGACGCCGGCGATCGCACGAATCGGCGGCACGCGCGCCTCAAATACACGATCGATGACCGCGGGCTTGCGTGGCTCAGGACGGAACTCGCCGGTCGCCTCGGATATGCCCTGAGTCCGGCCCGCGACTATCGCTTCACGACCCGCGGCGACCGTCTCGGATGGGTCGAGGACGGCGAGGGGCGCTCACATCTCACGCTGCGGGTGCTCGCCGGCCGCGTCCATGACGAGGGCGCATCGCGCCTCTTGACCGCACTCGCCGAGGTCGCGCGCATCCATGAAGGCGACTTTCGCCTGACCCCCAACCAGAATCTCACGATCGCCGGGGTGAGTCGCGCCCAGCGAGCCGTCATCGAGGACCGGCTCGCCGAGCATGGCGTGACCTGGCCGGCTACGCCAAAGGGTGTGCGTCGCGACGCCATCGCCTGCGTCGCCCTGCCGACCTGTGGGCTTGCCATGGCCGAGGCGGAGCGCGCCCTGCCCGGGCTCCTGGCGCGTCTGGAAGCGGTTTTGGGATCGCTCGGACTCGATCACGAGGCGATCTCCGTGCGCCTGTCCGGCTGCCCCAACGGGTGCGCGCGCCCGAGGCTTGCCGAGATCGGGCTCGTCGGCAAGGGCCCCGGTCGCTACCAGCTCTACCTGGGCGGCGGATTCGCGGGTGAGCGCCTGAATGCGCCCTATCGAGGGGATCTCTCGTTGGATGAGGCGGTCGCGGTGCTCACGCCGCTTCTCACCGACTACGCCATGTATCGTTATCCGGCCGAGCGCTTCGGCGATTTCGTGATCCGCGCCGGGCACATCACGATGCCCGACGTTTCCTGAAACCTGCCCAGATGAGGAGCATGCACCCATGACATTATCTATCGGCGATATCGCACCGGATTTCCTGCAGGAGTCCACCCTCGGGCCGCTATCGTTCCATAACTGGCTCGGCGATGACTGGGGCCTTTTGTTTTCGCATCCCGCAGATTACACCCCGGTATGCACCACGGAACTCGGCGAGACCGCGCGGCTCATGCCCGAATTCGCGCGCCGCGGCGTCAAGGTCGCGGCGCTGTCGGTGGACCCGGTCGATTCCCACAAGGACTGGATCCACGATATCAACGACACCCAGGGCGTGCGCGTGTTGTTTCCGATCATCGCCGATCCTGACCGCAAGGTCGCGGCGCTCTACGGCATGATCCATCCGCATGCGAGTACCGCCGCCACCGTGCGTTCGGTATTTTTCATCGACCCCGACAAGAAGATCCGCGCCACCATCACCTATCCCGCGAGCACCGGCCGCAACTTCGCGGAGATCCTGCGGGTGATCGATTCCCTGCAGCTCACCGACTGCCATCCGGTAGCGACGCCCGTGAACTGGCAGAATGGTGGCGAATGCGTCATCGTGCCTTCATTGAAGGATCCGGAGGCCTTGCGCCAGGCCTTCCCGGCAGGCTATCGGGAGCTGCGCCCCTATCTGCGCTGGGCGCCGCAACCCAAGCCCTGACGGTACCGGGCGCCATTAAAAGGCGCTTATGGGAAGACGTGCGGGCTGCATCCCCAAAGGGCCATCATCGGCCCGCTGGCTTAAGGCCGCCTGGCCCCATCATGAACAAAACCGTCAGTGGTGGGATGAGTGGGGGCGCGGCGAGAACCGGGTCGCCAGCACCCGTGTGCCGCCCAATATCGCGAGCAGTAGCCCGAGGGCGAGGAGGTCGCGCCAGTTCAAGTGATGGGCATAGAGCCCCACGAACACCTCGCGCAGCACGAACACGAAGCCGACCTCGGCTAGCACCTGGAGACG
The DNA here is from genome assembly GCF_003333315.1 of Acidiferrobacter thiooxydans. GTDB lineage: Bacteria > Pseudomonadota > Gammaproteobacteria > Acidiferrobacterales > Acidiferrobacteraceae > Acidiferrobacter > Acidiferrobacter thiooxydans. The sequence goes on along the minus strand of NZ_PSYR01000002.1, from coordinate 1,422,484 downwards.
GATGCGATGGAACTCCAGGTAATCCGTGAAGCTCCGAAAGAGCTCGATCAGGATGAACACCGACAGCACGTCCGACACCAGGTGTTGGCCGGTGGCCTTCACGAGATCGTGAGAGGCCATCGTACCCATACCCTGAACCGCCTCGATCAGAAGTTTGATGGCGGCGAAGTAGTCGAAGACGAGGCCCGCGATCGCACCCAACAGGGTGGCGAGCATGATGAAGATCAGGGTGATGATCATGCCGTCCAGGAGCCGTCCCTGGAAGCGGATGACGCGCAGGCGCGCCGACGAGAGCGAGGCGCTCGGGGGGCTATTCGCCGGCGTTTGGTGTTCTGTCATAAGAGATACCTACGCTGTTTCGCCGTCCTTGCCTCCGCGTCCGCGGCGCTTGTCGTGATCTCGCGGACCCCGGCGTTTCTTGTAGAGTCTAGCATGTTCCCAGGCCGGCACGACTCGCATCCTGGCAAGGGTCCGTCTGGGGGTAAGGCCAGGCCCGCATGGTATTGCAATCGACCGGGGATCGAGGTGGCGCCGGGGCGCTTGGGTCTGGCGGGGGTTCGCCACGAATCGCGGCATGTCACAAAGGGCGTGGAGGGCGCACTTTACGCCTCTATAGAAACGCCCTAGGGCGCGCGCGTTAGGGACCCATCGGCGCCGATATCCCGCCGTGCCGTCGCGGCGGGGTCCTGTGTGCGGGAGCGACGGCACGGGTGGTCACGGCGTCCCGGGTCCTTTGTGTTCAGAGAGGCAGGTAGAGAAGGCAGTAGCCGCGCGGGCTGACAGGCCCCTGGACCACCTGGCAGAGTCCCGCGTGCATCATGCCAGGACCCATGGCGCCCCCCATCATGCCATGTCCGGCCTTGCCCCCCGCCGGGATGAAGTGCTTGCACCTGGCGCACATCTTGCCGTCATGGGGCTGGTCCTGGTAATGCGCCATGGCCTTCGTGAGCTTGGCGGGAGCGGCCTGGGCGGTACTCGCCAGGAACGGCAACGCGGCGATTCCCGTAGCCGCGGTGGCCACGGTCTTCAGCCACTTCCGCCGGGATAGCTTGGATGATGTGTTCATCGTCTGTACCTCCAACCTGAGAAGGGCCCAGGGTCTTCGATGATGCTACGCCGCCCCCGTGCCGGGGGCCAGCGGCGGCCTGCGGACCATAGGAGGGGCTTACCCGGACATCGCCCAAAGCCCCATCTCCGGGTGCGGATGCGCGCCTACCGGGGCGCGAGATCTACCGGGCCGGTGCGAAAGCGCGTTTTAGGCATCGGTGGTCCCGCAATGGCGATCCATCATCCCGGCCCGTGCGATGCCGTGGACTCCGGTGTCATCGACCCATCCGAACCCCTCATCCGCAAGGCCCCTCGCGACGCGTAGGGCAGCGGGTGCAGCGCACCAGGACCCAGCGTCTAGCTGAATGCGGGCTTGGGGGGGGTCGATTGCCGGCCGTACTCCCAGATCGCAACGCTCCACGCGCCCCCCACAGCGCGGACAGACTCCGATGCTTGTGGGGTGCGCCAACTGGCGAAATTCCATTTCCGTGAAAAACACCCGATATCTCCTTAAAGGGCGCTTGCGCAGGGCGTCTTTGCGCGTCGCAGCCCTTGATATGGGGCGTGCCCCCCGTTTGCGTCAATCTCATCCGGGATCCGCTACTTGAGGCACCGTGTGAAAGGGTCTATGGTTTTTGGCGAGAAGCGCGTAAAGCGCCCAGGGAGTGTGTGCATGCCGGAAAGCAAGAAGCCAGTCATCAAGCGGCCGGGTGCCTCGTGGCCTGCTTGCACCCCGGCGTTCACCTCGCATGAGCCGGGTGTGAGTCCATCGCCAGCATCTCTGCAAGCGGCGTTGGCAGAGGGGCGTATCCAGGCGGCTTATCAACCCATCGTCGCCCTGGATACCGGCGCCATCGTGGCCGAGGAGGCCCTGGCCCGCTGGGTCACCCTCGATGGGACGCTGGTACCGGCGGGCGCCTTCATCGAGACCGCGGCCGCCGCCGGCCTGCTGGCCGCGATCGACGAGGCGGTGCTCACCCAGACCTTGGCCCGGTGTCACGATCGTCGCGTCGCGGGGTTAGCGCCCCGCCTGCATTTCGTGAACATCTCGACGGCGCTCTTGTGTGCCCCGGAGCGCCTGGCGCGTCTTGCCGGGGTGGTGGCCACCTGCGGAACGCGAGACGCCACGGACGACCCGCGGCTACGCTCGCTCGTGGTCGAAATCACCGAGCGTGAGCTGATCCCGCATCTGCAGGCCCTGGCGGGCATGCTACATCCACTGCTTGCGGCTGGGGTGCGGCTTGCGCTCGATGATTTTGGTAGCGGCTACTCGTCGTTTCTGTATCTCGCCGATCTCCCCATCTCCTTTCTCAAGATCGAACAGGCCCTGATTGCCCGTGTGGGATACGATAGGCGCGTCGACGCCATGATTCGAAGTATCGGCCGCCTCGCCGAAGATCTCGGCATCGTCACGATCGCCGAGGGCATAGAATCGACGGCCAGCGCCCGTGCCGTGGCCGCCCTGGGGATCTCCTGGGGTCAGGGCTATCATTTCGGGCGGCCGATCCACGATTGATCCGCCCGGCACCGGAAGTCCGGCCGGACCGCGACACGTATTCATGCAGTAGATTGACGGCCATGCACGATGCCCGTTAGCGCAGGCCCCTACAATTGCTTTCGGATAGCATGAGAGCCGCTGGTGGCATGCGATGGTCGGGTCTCTGATCGGAACCGGGGTGGGTGGCGCCGTAACCGGACTTGTCGCAGAGCGTCGCGCCAAAAGGCAGGAGCAACAGCTCATAGTTGGAGCCCTTGCGGCTGTCCGCACCGAGCTCCTGGTGGGCATCAACCGTATTGGCGGTTCAGTGGTATCGGCGCCGACCTTTATTCGGTCGGGACAGCCGCCACCCGTCACAGACGACCTGAGTCTCATGTATCGCACGCATGCGGCCGTGCTCCATGCCCACCTCTCGGCAAAGGATGTCCTTACCGTGACCGTGGCCTATTCCTGGCTGATGCAGTATGCGCGTGGTGGATACAACACTGGAGCCGCAAGCCGCTTCATCTCGGTCTTCGATCTCTACATGTCGGTCGCGAGCGCGCTTTATAAGGCCTACATACGCATGGGCGAGATCCTGGAGACAGTCTACGGCCTTCACGTGGCCTCGGATCATGCGGTGTTCTATCTGCCCGCCGACGGAATTGCGACCGCATGCGAACGTGAACTCGAGATGCTATCGCATACCGACATTAAGGTGGAGGAACGGGAAAAGATCCTACAGATAAAGGCCTTTGCCGAATGGATGAAGACCGACCTTCAGAAAAAAGGATTTCAGGGACCGGGTGTCATGGTTAGGCCCGTAAGGCCATGACGAATACGCAGAAGACCGAAAAGAAAAAGAGGGCGCAAACCTCGCGCCCTCTCGCAACACTTAGATGGTGAAGCTTATGGTGTGACCGAACCGTTCGGACCGACATCCGCATAACAAGCCGCCACGGTCCCCGTGCAGCCAACAACCTGATTGTTGGCCGAGTCGGTTTCGGTTGCCGTAGACGTTGATCCATCGCCAACCACCGCGTTCTCGATATCCGTGCCGAGCGTCGTATTGGCAGTGCAGGTCGTTCCCACCCCCACACTTATGAATATCGGCTGTGTAATACCGGCATTAACCCATGCGCCCGGAGTCGAGTAGGTGCCAGCAGGCGCTTGCCCCACAATATCAACCTCCCCGCAGTATGCGGGGGTCGCAAACGCGGTTCCAGTGGAACCCACAAAGGCGAAATTAGGAGTCAATGCGTTGGCTGTACCGCTCGCCGCCGGGTCCCCAGCTGTATAACTCAGTACCGGCTGGCCTGCAGTCGCCGTCGGCGGCGTCGTAACCGCCGTCCCCTGTGTTACGTTCATCGCAAGTAACGTTGATTGTCCGGCTTGGGCAGCCGAGACTGCCGAGGTCGCGGCCGTGATCGCCGAATGGAAGTTCTGGGCCACGTCCTGGGCCTTAGCCGTCACGATGTACTTCTCGTACTGAGGTATGGCGATGGCCGCCAAGATGCCGATGATGGCGATCACCACCATCAACTCGATCAAGGTAAAGCCGGCCTGAATGCCGGCCACTACCGGGTTCTGTTTACGCATGGCCATAACTCCTCGCATCTCAATAGCACCGGTTCACGATGAACGGTGTACGTGGCATAAAAGGTGCAGGATTCATACCAAGCGGGACCATAAGAAACTGATGATTGGTGACCACTGAACCGTAACCCATTCAGGCATAAAGGGTCTCTTGGAGGCCCCAAAAAGACTGGTGGTCGGATTCGGTAGGATTGGCCCGATAAACGGCGAGACGACACCTCAAACGGGCGAGAGGGTGGCCGGTCGGCATGTGACGCAGAACGTCAGTTGCGACGAGGAACCAGGCCCTCGGCCCGCAGGGGGGCGTAGCGCGGGGGGTGCGTGAAGCCCCTGTGAGCGGCAATCTCCTTGAGCTCCATGATTCCAAGCCCCTTCTCGAAGAGTCGCGACGGGGCCTTGTGGCGAAGGTCAGGGAACCGCAGGCCTTTGATGCCGGTCGCCGCGCACATTTTCTTGAGGATGGCGGTGATTCCGCGCGCGCGGGGGGCCCAGACGCGATGGCCGGGATGGCGGTTACGGGCATTATCCATGCGCGACATGGGTATCGCGGATACGATTCTCCGAGGACTCCCTACCCAACCCCCAGCGCGCCACGGTAAAGACGGGCGAAAGAATAGCGAAGTCACGCACGATGGTCCCGGGCTTGAATCCGCGCCTTACCCGCTGGTCGCCGGCGAGGACCCGGTCGTGGCCACGAATAGGGGGACAATGCACAAGATGTGATGCCGTCCTCACGCCAGGCCTTGAGGGCGCTGCTCTTTAGACTCACAGCGGCCGGTCCCTGCGCGTTTGGGTAGTGGCCGTCTCCATGTATCGCCCCTTTATTTGGATTGGCAGATTTATTCAGTGGAGCAGGGTGGGGACAAAAAGCGATTTGCCCAGATAATAAGCAGGCGAATACGCTATAACGCATTGTTTTATAAGTATTGGCTCGGCTTACCTCAGAGGGAATTCTGTCCGGTTCCCACCCGCCACGGCCGATCATAAGATAGCTGTTGGCACGAATCCTGTAGGTCCTTTATGGTACGAAGGGGTGGCGAAGGGCCTCGGAACGAGGCGTAGCATTGGGCCGATCGGCGGTATTTAAGACACTCCCGAACGAGGTGGGTCAGGAGGTGACGAAAAACGTCACTTCCTTGGCCTGTGCCTGACGCATAAAGGCACTTTGTCACTTTCCGTCAGGCCTTCCAGGGGTCCGCGGGCCTCGGCACTTGCACGGACGAGGCGAGGGAGGGCGGTCTGGGATTGTGTGTGAGGACTTACGGGCACTCGCCGTGCGCGGCGTGCTACAACCGCAGGCGCGGGTGAGCGAGGCGGTCGTCTGCCACGTCGAAGGCGGCCTCCAGGGCGCTCTGCCCCAGGAGACGCATGAAACCTCGTGGGCGCTTGGGACCGAGTACGACGGGCCGGGCGCGCTTACCACCGATCTCGCGCACCAGCGAGTCGACGCTCGCAAAGCCGTCTATGAGACCCAGGGTCTTGCCCTTGCTCCCCAACATGTAGGAGCCATCGAACACCTCGGGTTCGGGTCCCAGGCGGCTGCCCCGCCGGGTGCGCACCCAGTCCTTGAACTCGGCGTGCATGTCGGTGAGAAGCCCCTTGGTAAAGAGGATATCGTCGGCCTGCTCCGGGCGGAACGGGTCGAGGCGTGACTTATGTTCACCCGCTGTATAGATACGCCGCTCGATGCCGTGACGGGCGATGAATTCGGCGAAGCCAAATCCACCACCAATGACCCCGATAGAACCCACAATGCTCATGCGGTTCGCATAGATCTCATCGGCCGCGCACGCGATCCAGTAGCCCCCGGAGGCCCCCACGTCCCCTATCACGGCGAGCACCTTGACGTCCTGCTCCTGCGCGCGCTCCCGGATGAAGCTTGCGACAAGGTCCGACTGGACCGGTGACCCCCGGGGCTCTCGATCGAAAGGATCAGGCGTTTGCGGGGCTTGGCGAGCGCCACGGCCCGCTCGATCGGCTCGCGATAGGCGGCGAGGCTTATGGCATAGGGCTTGGCCGCGATGATACCGCGAAGCGACAAGACCGGAATGCGCGGCGCGCGCCAGAAAAGAAGGCTCATGCCAGCGAGTGTACCCGATCGCTGAAGTGACCTGAAGGGCCCGAGCGGACCGCAAGGCTTGGTCATCCGCCCTGCGTCCTGGATGCCGCGCGGGGCGCATGACGCCCGATGTTGTCGTGCGTGTCCAACGTGCCACGCCGCCGATTCGGGCCCGGGATGTGAGCGGCCGCCCCGAACCGCCGGAAGCGGCCGGGACGCACGGCCGCGTCTCCCGGCCGGGACACACGGTTCAGCCTACCCACCGTGACCGCAAACGGGGCGTCGAGGCCTCAAGCCTTCTACGATCGCAGCGGTGATCGCCCCCATCAATCGGGGGCGGATCATAAAGACGACAGGCAAGCGTGTGAGCAAGCCTCCCGCGGGCCCTGCGGGAGGCGATGGCGGTGATGGACGGATAAAGAGCGCCGTGGCCGCCCGCATCAAGGATTGGGATTATCCATGTGCCGACACTGTCCGGCGGCTCGGCGGTTGATCGCGGGCGATAGCCGACAGGCCCCGCCATCGATGGGTTCGGGTCTCGCGGTTCATCGATTCGCGAAGCCTTGCGAAAATGGCCGGTCCTGCAGCGCGTGCCGTTGCCGCCCGACCGCTGCTGGCCCTTGGCCGTCACCCGCCGGGCTCGCGGCTGCCCCGCCGCGGCCTTGGCGACCAGGGACGGTGTCTGGCGCATGCCTTCCACGGGCTGTGCAAATCGTTCCTATCCCTTTGTTCTATAGGGAGACTCCTGCGTGTGGGCGCAGACGGTCCGGGGTCTAGCATGAATCCTGCAAGGCCATGGCCATAAAGCCGGTCATTGTGAACCGGCGCACTGGGGCGTGGGGGCTTATGGTCGTGATGAGTGGGAACCCGCGGGCGGGCGCGCGGGGCGCGGGCTTTACCTTGATCGAGGCGATGGTCGTGATTGCCATCATCAGTGTCCTGGCAGCGATCGCCGTGCCGGTGTACGAGCGCTACACCGCAGTCGCCAGGGCCCAGGATGTGGCCGAGGATTTCCACGCGGCGATCAGCGCGGTGGCCGATGCCATGTCGGGCGCGCAGGCCGGACAGGCCACCTTGATTGCCCTCGGGAACACGCAGGGGGTGCCGGCGGCCGCCCCGGCCTCGGGGTCGGGGGTCCCCGTCCTGAGCGATCGCTTGATGGACCCCGCGGCCTTTGCCACGACCGGCGGGGCCTCTCCCATCAATTTTGCCTATATCGGGTCGAGTGGCACCACGTTTACCGTGCCTGCATATTGCGGGGAGGTGGATGTCGTGGGCGAAGGGCCCAAGGCGCCGGCAACGGCCACGGGTGCCTGGATCAATCCCGGTATCACGCGCTCGGTGTATCTCAGTGTCGGGGTGGGCCGTACCTGCGGGAACGATGCGCCCCTGGGCCAGGACATCATTAATGCCATCGTGGCCAATGGGTCGAGCGCACCGCTTCCGGTGGCCGACAGCACTGGGCATACCGTGAGCCCCTGTCTGTCGGGTGTGACGGCCTGTTATGCCGAAGTCGGCTCCAACGGATCCATTACGCCCTAGACGTCGCACCTTCCGGTAGGGTGCGACGGTATCGTTGGGTGGGCCGTCGCCGGCGCCGTGGGCGCGCATCCCACGCCCCCGCGAATGGGCGTGTCCGCATACTGCCACTCAGGGGCCACCACCGACCCATGATGCAACGGCGATCACCAATCCTTTCCGATCACGACTTGCGCCAGCGGCCGAACCCGTAGGATTGGGGTCTCCTGGGAGGTGTGCGCCATGGCGACAAGGCCGATGCCCCGGGAATTTCCGGATGGTAGGAGGCGTGCGCCCTTTGTAGTATGGCGGCCTTGCGGGCCAATGCGTGCGCCCGCAATCCGGTGGTACAATGGGGGTACTATCGCCATGGGCGCGAACATGTTGGATACCTATACGCTCGTCAAGCGTCTGACCCAGGCCGGCGTCCCCGAGGCGCAGGCCGCAGCCCATATGTCTGTGTTCCTGGATATGTCAGAGCGCGGGTTCGCGACCAAGGGCGACATCGCGGCGCTTCGGGAACGAATAGATGATCTCGCAAACCATGTCGCGGGCATGGATGTGCGCCTTTCCGGCGTGGAGCGACGCCTTTCGGAAATGGATACACGCCTTTCCGGCGTGGAGCGACGCCTTTCCGAAATGGATACACGCCTTTCCGGCGTGGAGCTACGCCTTTCGGAAATGGATACGCGCTTATCCGGCATCGAGCGACGCCTTTCGGAAATGGATACGCGCTTATCCGGCATCGAGCGACGCCTTTCCGAACTCGATGCGCGCTTATCCAAAATGGATACGCGCTTATCCGGCATTGAGCTACACCTTTCCGGCATGGAGTTACGCCTGATGGTTCGGCTGGGCGGGCTCATTGTGACGCTGATGTCTGTGGGTTTTGGGGTCCTGGAGTTCACCCTCGCGCACTGATCCCGCCCACAAGTTCGGGCGCGTGATCGGCTTGGCCGGTGAAACGGCGACCGGATGCGTGCCCTTATGCCTCATCCTTCGGTTCCAACCCGGTTCCCTTGTGATCCCTTCGGCGCGGTGTTCACAACGGGTACCGTTGTCCCAAGCCCGGACAGGACTTTCTGATGAAACGGAGGATGTCGATCGAAGCCCTCGAGGCCGAGGTGGCACGCCTTAAGGGCCTGCTGGAGGCACATGGAATCGAGTGGCGTCCGCTGGCGCGGGATGTCCGCGAGGGGGGCATGGCGCGCGGCGCGCGCGAGAAGGTGGCGCTCTTTCGGGGGCTTTTCCATGCGCGCAGCGACGTCTATGCGCTGCGCTGGGAAAGCGCCACGAGCGGCCGCTCGGGCTATGCGCCGGCCTGTGCCAACGAGTGGCGGCCCGGGGTCTGCAGGAAACCGCAGGTGGCGTGCTCGGCCTGTGACCATCGGGAACTCGTGCCGCTGTCGAATGCCGTTTTTTATCGGCACCTGACCGGGCAATGTACGGTCGGCATCTATCCGCTCCTTACGGATGAGAGCTGCGGTCTCCTGGCGGTCGATTTCGATGAGGCGCAATGGCGCGAGGACGCGCGCGCCTTCGTCTCCGCCTGCAAGGCCATGGACGTGCCGGTATCTTTGGAGGTATCGCGGTCCGGGTCCGGCGCGCATGCCTGGATCTTCTTCGAGGGGACGGTGCCGGCACGCGACGCACGTCGCCTGGGGGTGGCGCTGATCAGCGAGGCCTGTGCCCGTACCGGCCAACTCAAGCTGAATTCGTATGATCGGCTGTTCCCCAATCAGGACACTATGCCCAAGGGCGGTTATGGCAACCTAATCGCACTCCCCTTGCAGAAGGACCGGCGTGCGCACGGTGCCACGGTGTTCGTGGATGAGTCCTGGCGGCCTTATGACGACCAGTGGGGCTATCTTGCGGGGATCACGCGCATGCGGGTGTGTGACATCGAGTCCGCCATCTTGCGCGCCACGGGCGGCGCCCACCCCCTCGATGTGGCCTTCATCGAAGACGCGGAGGGGCAGGAGCCCTGGGCGCGATGCGGGACCCGAGGGCGCCCCTTGCCCAGGCCGTTGCCGGCCACGCTCACGGTACGCCTGGCCGACCGGCTCTATTTCGAGAAGGCGGAACTTACGCCGGTGCTCGCCCAGCGACTGATCCGCCTGGCGGTGTTCGCGAACCCGGAGTTCTACAAGGCCCAGGCCCTGCGCCTGTCGGTGTGGGACAAGCCGCGCCTCATAGGCTGCGCCGAGAACTTCCCGCGCCATATCGCCCTGCCGCGCGGCTGCCTTCAGGCCGTGCGCGGGCTATTGCAGGAGCATGGCATAGGCTGCGAATTCCGCGACGAGCGCTTCGCGGGTGCGCCCCTGTCGTGCCGCTTCACGGGCCGCCTGCGGCCCGATCAGGAACAGGCGGCGGCCGCCGTCATGGGCGAGGACATGGGCGTGCTGTGCGCGGCCACCGCTTTTGGCAAGACCGTGGTCGCGGCCGCCGTGATCGCGCGCCGCGCAGTCAATACCCTGATCCTCGTTCACCGCACGGACCTGCTGCGCCAATGGCGCGAGCGCCTGACGGCCTTTCTCGAGATCGATGACGGCGCGATCGGGATACGCGGTGACGGCAAGGACGATCTGCGCGGGATGATCGATGTCGCGATGTTGCAGTCGCTCGGACGTCGGGAGGCCATCGACCCCGCGGTCGGACAGTACGGCCACGTCATCGTAGACGAGTGCCATCATGTCAGCGCGGCCTCCTTCGAAGAGGTGTTACGGGCCGCCCGCGCGCGCTATGTGCTGGGCCTCACCGCCACCCCGATCCGGCGCGATGGTCGCCAGCCCGTGATCTTCCTGCAGTGTGGCCCGATCCGCCACCGAGCCCGGAAATCCTCCGAGGCGCCTGCCGATTGCGAGGTCATTCCGAGGGTCTGGGAGGGGCGCGGCCCGCTTTCGCCGGACACCGGCATCCAGGACGTGTTTCGTCTCCTGGCGCACGACCGCGGGCGGAGCGCGGCGATCGCGGTTGCGGTCGAACGGGCCTATACGGCCGGCCGCAAGATCCTCGTCCTTACCGAGCGTTGCGATCATCTGGAGGCCCTGGCCGAGGAGTTGAGGGCGCGCGTGACGCCGCTCTTTGTGTTGCAAGGACGGATGTCGAGGAAGGCGCGCGTGGCCACGCGTGCCGCGCTCAAGGCGTTGCCCGCCGACGCCGCGCGTGTCGTGCTCGCCACCGGGCGCCTGGTGGGCGAGGGCTTCGATCATCCGCCGCTCGATACCCTGGTTCTGGCCATGCCGGTGTCGTGGCGCGGGACCCTGCAGCAATACGCGGGACGCTTGCATAGGGCGCATCCGGCGAAGACGCGCGTCGAGATCCTAGACTTCGTCGATACCGGCCATCCGGCCCTCGGCCATATGTGGGCCAAGCGCCGACAGGGCTATCGGGCCATGGGCTACCGGCTGCGCGAGCCGTCGGTGGACGCCGATTACGATCCCGAAGGGTGAGGCAGTCGCCAGGGCCGGGGAGGGGAGTCCCTCGCCGTCGAGCGGCGGGATGAGCGGCTTTTGGAGGTATGGGGCAGGCCTGGGCGGCGGCCTTGCCACCGCCGGTTTTGGTTGCAAGGGCCTGTGGTATGGGTTGTTCTGGGCCCGAGGTCCGGGAAATCCCCAAGGGACCCCTCTGAAATCCTGACTAAATAAATCAACAACCCTTGACGGCGGTCAAGTCGAACAATATTAGCGGTTTCTCATAATGTCGCCCGCATCCCGGTCCTGTCCGGGATGGCAAGACGTCCACTTCAAGGAGGCATCATGGGGAGTTCGCAGACGCTTTCGGGACCGGGGGACGACGGGACGCATGACGTCGTCGTCCGCAATCTCAAAATTGCCCTCCTGCTGACGCTCGTCGTCACGGTCGGCATACTCATCTACGGGGTCTTCGTGACCTACAGCAAGGCGCCACCCCTACCGGGGCGTTTCCTGGACCCCCAGGGGCAGGTGTTCATGACGCGCCACGATGTGGTGGCCGGCAAGGCCGCGTTCCAGGAGGCCGATCTCATGGATTACGGCAGCATCTATGGGATGGGGTCATATTTCGGGGAGGACTACACCGCGCAGTTCCTGCACGCCCTGGGACGGCACACCGAGCAGGCGCTCGCGAAGGCGCGCTACGGCAAGGGCCTGCGCGCCCTTACCTTGGGACAGCGCTACACCGTGCGCGCCAGGATGCGCGAGGACCTTCAAGGCATGGCCTTGCGTGATGCCCAGGTGACATTGCCGGCGGCGCTCGCAAACGCCGCGCGTGAAGTCCGCGCACGCGCCGTGGATGAGCTCCTCCATAACCACTTCGCCCATGGTTGGACGCGTCCCGGCGGCTTCGATCACGCCAAGGCCCAACACCTGGCAGACTTCTTGATCTACAGCGCCATGACCACGGTCGCGCGTCGCCCCGGGCAGACATTTTCCTATACCAACAACTGGCCCTATGCGCCGACCGAGGGCAATACCCCGACCACGGCCACCTTCATCTGGACGTGGGTCTCCTTTGCCTGGGTGATGTTCGCGACAGGGGCTGTCATCTATCTCTTCTACCGCTACATCCACACCGAGGACCGCTCGCCGCGCGAGGTCCTGATCGCGGGCTTCCCGCCGCTCACCGAGAGCCAGCGCAAGACCGGGAAGTACTTCGTGACGGTTGCCGCGTTGTTTCTCGTACAGATCGCCGCCGGTACCCTCATGGCCCACGACTATGCGGAACGCGCGAACTTCTACGGCCTGTCGCTCGATCGGATATTGCCGTTCGCGTTTTTGCGCAGCGTCCACATCCAGCTGCCGATACTTTGGATCGGCCTTGCATGGATCGGGGCGGGGCTATTCATCGCCCCCATGATCGGTGGCGGCGAGCCCAAGGGTCAGGGGCGGCTCGTGGATCTCTTGTATGTCGCCACCGTGGCGATCGTGGTCGGGGGACTGTTCGGGGACTACGCCGGCATCAAGGGCTGGTTTACCCACGGTTCCTGGTTCTGGTTTGGAAACCAGGGTCTGTCCTACCTGGAGCTCGGGCGCGCCTATCAGATGGGGCTCTTTGCCGGGCTCAGCTTCTGGAGCGTGCTCGTGGGGCGGGCCATGTGGCCGGCCTTGAAGGCGCGCACGGGATTCCTGAGCGTCGAACACATCCTCTTCTATAGTACGGTCAACATCGCGCTCTTGTATGTATTCGGCATGATCCCGGTGACCTCGATCGCGAGCTCCTTTACCATCACCGACTTCTGGCGCTGGTGGGTCGTGCATCTGTGGGTGGAGCAGGCCTTCGAACTGTTCGTGGTGGCGGTCACGGGTTACTTCCTCATGGCCTTAGGACTCGTGTCGCGGCGCACCACGCTGATCGCGATCCTGTTCGAGACCATCCTCGTGTTCCTCGGTGGCGACGATGGCATCGGCCATCATATGTACTGGGTGGGCGATCCGGGGATGTGGCTGTCAGTGGGCAGCCTCTTCTCCTATATCGAGGTCCTGCCGCTGGTGCTGCTCGTGATCGAGGCCCTGATCGAGCAGCGCGATCTGATCCGGTCCCAGAAGGACTTCCCGCATGCGCTGGCCTATAAGTACGTCATCGGCTCGGCGTTCTGGAACTTTGTGGGCGCTGGGGTGTTCGGGGGCGGGCTCATCAACGCCCCACTTGTGAATTATTACGAGCACGGCACCTTTCTGACGCTCGCGCATGCCCACACCGCCTTGTTCGGGGCGTTCGGTCTCATCGCCATAGGCCTCGTGTACTTCTCGCTGCGCTATATGAACGGCGAAGGCTCATGGGACGAGACCTTGGGGGCCACGGCGTTCTGGCTCTTCAATGCCGGCATGGTGCTGTGGCTCACCTTGAACTTCTGGCCGATCGGCTTTAGGCAACTGGCGGCCGTGTACGAGCACGGCTATGCCTATGCGCGCAGTCTGAGCTTCTATAACACCACCACGACCTACCAGTGGCTGCGCATGCCGGGAGACATCGTATTCTCGGCCGGCGCCTTGCTGCTCGCAGTCGACATCGTGCGCAAACTCAGGGTCCTGTGGGGCCGTAAATCACCGGCGGCGGCCGGCGGTCGCTTGACCCCGGCGCCGAGGAGGTCGCTATGAACACGGCATTGGGATGGGGTCTCGCGGCCCTGGTTGGCGTGACTGCGCTCTCGATCGACATGTCGATCATCATACCCGCGCATGATGCGCGCGCGGCCCGTGCCGAGACCGGCGCCGCCTGGGCGTTGGCGCGCGCGGCGCTGACCCATGCGGGCCGCTCGTGCCAAAACACGGTGGCGCAGTCAGGCGGGCTTACGGCACGGCCCGTCGCGCAAGGCGGCCGGTGCGTGGTCCATGTGACCATCCCTGCCGATCCCGGCGTCCCCGCCGTCGTCAGGGGCGTGCGCCTCGCGGCGGTGGCGGAGGGTGTGGCGATCCTGTGCGAAGCCCAAGGCGGGCATGGTGCGGGGGCCCAGGACTTCCCCGCAGCGTGTTCTTATCGGCCGAGCGGCATGCTGTTGTAAGGCCATATCTCTAGGGTGCGAGAAGGGGGCTTCGGCCCCCTTTTCTTATGCGGCGCCGCCGTTTCCGTTTGCAAGCCCTCCGCCGATGCGCGAGTCTTCGCCACGGTCTCGCGATTGACGCCCTGGCCGCGTCGGACCGATGCGCTCAAGGGCCGCGGCGTCCGCTGCAGGTCCCGCTAAGAGACTGCGCTTGGCATCGCTTCAGGGCCTGTTGCGGCGAGCGACCGAGATCGTTCGTGGAGTGGGCATTTTGTGCAGTGCTATGCCCATGACGATGAGGGTAAGGGTCCTGGCGGACATTCCATTCATGGAAATGGCGCAGGCCAAGGCTTGCGCTTGATGGGTTGAGGAGGGAGAGGGGTGGGTGGCGCGCGTTTTGGCGCCTCGCCCCATGCCTTCCATCCCCCGTCCATTCGGCTTGCGATTGCTTCGATGCCCGGATGTCCCGCGTCATCCCTTTGGTCGGAGGCCGGCCGTTATTTCCGGGGCGGGCAACGGCCATCCGTTAAACATAGAATATGACGAAGACCGGCTGGCGCTACCCGTCCAGCGCACAGCCCTCAAAAGGCGTGCTGGATTACGCCAAGGTAAGTCATGCCATTGCCGATGTTCAGATGTCCGGCGGGATTGTAGTGATGCCTAGTTTGATGTAAATTTGCATCAATTGTGAGACGGAGATACCGCTATGCGAACCACGGTCACCATTGATGATGCCATTTACCAGAAAGCACTGGAAATGGCTGACCCGAACATGGATAGGGCGGATATTTTCCGGGAGGCTATGAAAACGTACGTGCGGGTTCAGGCCGCT